>NZ_JBYTAV010000005.1:0-215824 GCF_058788535.1 Undibacterium sp. FW305-107 | reverse complement strand
CGTCATGGTGGATCAGCTCAGCTCATTTGCGTCTGAAGTAACCCGGGTGGCGCGTGAGGTCGGCACCGAAGGTGTGCTGGGTGGCCAGGCGAATGTGCCCGGCGTTGCCGGTACCTGGAAGGATTTGACCGATAACGTTAACTTCATGGCATCCAACCTGACCGGGCAGGTACGTAACATCGCGGATGTGACGACGGCTGTTGCGAAAGGAGACTTGTCGAAAAAAATCACGGTCGACGTTAAAGGTGAAATTCTGGAATTGAAGAACACCATCAATGTCATGGTGGATCAGCTCAGCTCGTTTGCCTCTGAAGTAACCCGCGTGGCACGTGAAGTGGGCACTGAAGGCAAGCTCGGTGGTCAGGCGTTTGTGAAAGGGGTGGGTGGGACCTGGAAAGATTTGACCGATAACGTCAACTTCATGGCATCCAACCTGACCGGGCAGGTGCGTAACATCGCCGAGGTGACGACAGCGGTGGCGAATGGTGACTTATCCAAGAAAATCACGGCCGACGTCAAGGGTGAAATTCTGCAATTAAAGAACACCATCAACGTCATGGTGGATCAGCTCAGCTCGTTTGCTTCTGAAGTAACGCGGGTGGCGCGTGAAGTCGGTACTGAAGGTAAGCTCGGCGGTCAGGCGAATGTACCTGGTGTAGCGGGTACCTGGAAGGATCTGACCGACTCGGTCAACTCCATGGCGGGTAACCTGACTTCTCAGGTGCGTAATATTGCTGATGTGACGACGGCGGTGGCGAATGGCGACCTGTCCAAAAAAATTACGGTCGACGTGCGTGGTGAAATCTTGCAGTTGAAAGACACCATCAATACCATGGTGGATCAGCTTAATTCCTTCGCTTCAGAAGTGACACGGGTGGCGCGTGAAGTGGGTACAGAGGGGCGTTTGGGCGGCCAGGCGAATGTACCCGGCGCCTCTGGTACCTGGAAAGATCTGACCGATAACGTGAATTTCATGGCATCCAATCTCACCGGGCAGGTACGCAATATTGCCGACGTGACGACGGCAGTGGCAAATGGCGATTTGTCCAAAAAAATCACAGTGGATGTTAAAGGCGAAATTCTGGAATTAAAAGACACTATCAACGTCATGGTGGATCAGCTCAGCTCATTTGCGTCCGAAGTAACCCGTGTGGCGCGTGAAGTGGGTACTGAAGGCAAACTCGGTGGACAGGCGCAAGTAAAAGGTGTTGGTGGTACCTGGAAAGATTTGACCGAAAACGTGAATTTCATGGCGGCCAACCTCACAGCGCAGGTACGGGGTATTGCCGGTGTGGTAACAGCCGTGGCTAATGGGGATCTTAAAAAGAAACTGACCGTGGCTGCGCAGGGTGAAATTGCATCGCTGGCCAATACCATTAATGAAATGACGGACACGCTGGCCGTATTTGCCGACCAGGTAACAACCGTTGCTCGTGAGGTGGGTGTCGAAGGTAAGCTCGGTGGCCAGGCCAGTGTGCCAGGAGCATCGGGTACCTGGAAAGATTTGACCGAAAACGTCAACCAGCTTGCCGCCAATTTGTCGACCCAGGTACGTGCGATTGCAGAAGTGGCGACCGCGGTAACACGAGGGGACTTGTCACGCTCGATTCAAGTTAAGGCACGCGGTGAGGTGTCCGATCTCAAGGACAATATCAATGAGATGATCCGTAACCTGAAAGAAACGACACAAAAGAATGCTGAACAGGATTGGCTCAAAACCAATCTGGCACGCTTTACCCGTTTGCTGCAAGGCCAGCGTGATTTGAGTACGGTCACCAAGTTGATCCTGTCTGAACTGGCGCCGCTGGTATCTGCCCATCATGGAGTGTTTTACATGATGGACTCGAATAACGATGCTCCCTTGCTGGAAATGATCGCCAGTTATGGCTACCGTTCAAGCAGTAAATTACCGACCTCCTTTCTGCCTGGCGAAGGCTTGGTAGGGCAGTGTGCCTTGGAAAAAAACCGGGTATGGTTGACCAATGTGCCGCGTGACTATATCAAGGTATCATCCGGCCTGGGCTCTGCGCCGCCGACTAATATCGTGGTCTTGCCTATCCTGTTTGAACAGCAGGTAAAGGCGGTTATCGAGATTGCCTCGCTCGACAAGTTCACGCAAACGCATATGGGTTTCCTGGATCAGTTGATGGAATCCATCGGCGTTGTTTTGCACACGATTGAAGCGAATAGCCGTACTGAGAGTCTGCTGACTCAATCCCAGTCACTGGCACAAAAACTGCAACAAACGAACCAGGAGTTGGCGGAAAAAGCCAGCCTGCTGTCCGACCAGAATATTGAAGTGGAACGCAAGAATCGCGAGGTCGAACAAGCCAAACTGGCGCTGGAAGAAAAAGCAACGCAACTGGCACTGTCATCCAAATACAAGTCCGAATTCCTGGCCAATATGTCGCATGAATTGCGTACGCCACTGAACAGCTTGTTGATCCTTGCCCAGCAACTGAGTGACAATCCTCAGGGTAATTTGTCTGGCAACCAGGTGGAATACGCTAAGACGATTTTTGGCTCCGGCAGTGATTTGCTGACGCTGATCAACGATATTCTCGATTTGTCGAAAATAGAATCCGGTACCGTCACGCTGGAGCTCAGCGAATCGCGCCTGTCGATACTGGCGTCTTATGTAGAACGTACTTTCCGCCACATGGCAGAAGCCAAGAATATCAATTTCTCGATTACCCTCGACCAAGGTTTGCCAGCTGCGATCAGAACCGATACGACACGCTTGCAGCAGATTCTTAAAAACCTGCTATCCAATGCCTTCAAATTTACCTCACGCGGGGAAGTGCGGCTCAGTATTGGCGTCGTGCAGTCAGGCTGGACTGCTGACCTGCCACAGTTAAGTCATGCTGATGCAGTACTGGCTTTCTCGGTGGCAGATACAGGCGTTGGTATCGCCAGCGACAAGCTGCAATTGATTTTTGAAGCTTTCCAGCAGGCAGATGGCAGTACGGCACGTAAATATGGCGGTACTGGACTGGGGCTTTCCATTAGCCGCGAACTGGCGCGTTTGCTGGGAGGGGAAATCCGTGTGACCAGTATAGTTGGACAAGGCAGTACATTTACATTGTTCTTGCCGTATAGCGGAGGTGGGCTGATTAGCCAGATGCCGCAACAAAATGCAACTTCAGCCCCCCCGACACTCACCAGAGTGCTGGAAGCCCCCATGACTGGTTCTGATGGATTGGCGCGTGCTGTATCGATTGAAGCGGCGACGATGAGCCTGAACTATGCTGAAGGTGAAGCTGCATTCGATGACAGGAATATGATCGCCAGTGGTGATCCTTCCTTGCTGATTGTCGAGGATGATGCCAGGTTTTCTGCCATTTTGCTCGCTTTCGCTAGGGAAAAGGGCTTTAAGGGCATCGTCAGCCAAAGCGGTGATGCAGCGCTGACACTTGCACGCGATTACTGTCCGACCGCCATCCTGCTCGATATAGATCTGCCAGACTGTGATGGTTTTACCGTGCTGGACCGCCTGAAGCGCGACCCAGGCACGCGGCACATTCCTGTACATATAATGTCCAACTCGGACGAGCGCGAGCGCGGTCTGCAACATGGTGCCATTTCTTATCTGACCAAGCCAATCAAGCGCGAAAGGCTGGAAGAGGAATTTAACCGCATACAACAATTCCTGATCAGAAGGAAACGCAGTTTGCTGGTAGTGGAAGATGAAGATTTACAACGTGGCCGCATTGTAGATCTGATAGGTGAGCATGATGTACAAATCACTGCCGTAGAAAGCGGTCAGAAAGCGCTGGAAGCGCTGAGAAGTACACATTTTGACTGTATGGTGCTGGATCTGACTTTGCCTGATATCGATGGTTTTGAATTGCTGGAAACCATCAGCAAAGATAAAAAACTCAGGGACTTGCCTGTCATCATTTATACGGCCAAGGAGTTGTCGCGCAAGGAAGTCACCAAGATACGCAAGGTCGCTAAAACCATCGTCGTCAAAGATGCCCGTTCGCCAGAACGCCTGCTTGATGAAACGGCACTGTTCCTTCATCGCTCGCCTGCCGATCTGCCCGAATTGCAAAGACGCATGCTGGAAGACATGCACGCGTCCGATGGCACGCTGGCTGGGCGCAAAGTACTTGTCGTTGATGATGATTTGCGTAACATCTTTGCCCTGACGACAGTCTTGGAAAGGCAGGATATGAAGGTCGTTTTTGCGGAAAACGGCAGGGATGGCATAGAACTGCTGGAACAGGATCCCGAGATTGAGATCGTCTTGATGGATATCATGATGCCGGAGATGGATGGCTACGATACCATGCGCGCCATCAGGAAAGTACCCAAGTTCAAAAGCATGCCCATCATCACCTTGACGGCCAAGGCCATGAAAGGTGACAGGGACAAGTGCTTTGAAGCGGGAGCGTCAGACTATATTACCAAGCCTGTAGATAGCGCGCAGTTACTGTCACTGATGCGTGTCTGGCTGACGGAATAAGCAGGTATCCGATGAACGCATCAAAAGTCGAGGATATAGAACTCGATATGCTGCTGGAAGCCATTTACCGCTATCGCGGTGATGACTTCCGCGGTTTTGATCGCATGGTATTGGTGGAAAAACTCAATACCTTAATGAAGCAGAATTCGATCAAAACCTATTCAGCATTACAAGACAGCATATTGCATGACAACGCGCAGTGGGATGCTTTATTGCATGCTCTTCTCTTGTGCCCATTTCCCTTGTTTGGCGAACCACAGCGACTACAATTCTTGCGCAGCCAATTATCACCATGGCTGCGTTCACATTCGCATACCCGAATATGGATGGCAGATTGTTCCAGTATTGAAGAAATTTACACCCTCGTTATCTTGCTCCAGGAAGAGCAGGTATACGAAAAAGCGGCAGTCTACGTAACCTGTTCAAACGAAGCACTTTTGCAAGAAATGACGGACACAGGGTTCTCTGTCGGGAAATTCGCTGAGTATGAAAAAAATTACTTTTCAAGTGGCGGGCACGGCAGGCTGGCCGACTACTTTCAGGAAAAAGACGGCAAGCTGATACTAACGGATCATCTGCAAAAAAACCTGATCTGGTCACAATTCAGCCTGATCACGGACACATCGTTTAATGAATTTGAACTGATCAGTTGCCGTAGGGCGCTCCTCAATTTTGGCGTTGCCCTGCGTCACAGGGCCTTGCGCCTGTTCGCTGCCAGCCTTACTCCATTTGGCTTGCTGGATGCGGATTTAGCCAGTCATTACAGCAACAAGATCAATATGGCATGGCATTATCAGGCTATCTCGGATGAATATGGCTTGTACCGATATCATCCTTAAGGCGGAGCTGCTTTTATCATTGATAAATTATTTCTGCCATTTTTGCAAAAGTCTTACCATGATGGTTTCATCTTTTTTCAATGTGAATTTCCCTTTTCTAGCCGCACGTTCACTTGCATGCCATTCCTCTGCCAATGTCCCTTCCATATATGAAATGGCGACTTGTGGATGGATATAGCACTTACGGCAGACTGCCTGAGTATTACCCAGTTTCCGGGCAACCCGGCGGACGGCTTCGGCCAGGTTGCTACGGGCGATTGCCTGTGTTTCTGCCGCGCCGATTTCCAGCAAGGCTTGCACTGCAAAGCTTGTTCCAGCCCAGGTCCTGAAGTCTTTGGCCGTAAAGTCACCATTGGCAGCGCTGCGTATGTAATCATTCACGTCAGTAGAATTAATTGTGTGAATCTGGCCTTCCTCGTCCAGGTATTGAAAGAGTGTCTGGCCAGGAAGGTCCAGCATGGACTTGATGATACGGCATAGTTTTGGTGCTCGTAGCTTGATGGTATGTTTCACACCGCTTTTGCCACGAAAGTCAAACTGAAGATAGGAGCCGGTCAGATGCACATGTTTTTCTCTGAGCGTCGTGATGCCATAAGAATGATTGGTGCGCGCATACTCATCATTACCTATGCGCATGCTGGTATCTTCTATCAGGGCTACTACCGTAGCGATGACTTTCTCGCGCGGTAGTCCCTTCATTGCCAGTGCCTTGCTTACCTGTTTTCTTATCTGAGGTAAAGCCGATGCGAACGGCAGCATGTTGTCGTACTTGGCCTCATCTCTGATGCTACGCCAATCTTTGTGATAACGATATTGTTTGCGTAACCGCGCATCCCTTGCTGTGGCCTGGATATGTCCATCTTCTTGCGTACAAATCCACACATCAGTCCACGCCGGAGGAATGGCCAGGGATTTTATACGTGCCAATGTTTGGCCGTTTTTCAAGGGCTTACCTTGCGGAGTGAGGTATCTGAACGCCGTTTTTCCACGGCTGTTGACAGGGTAGCGTCGAATTCCTGGCATTTGATCGCTGACGTAAGACAAGCCTGCCTTTTTTGCAGCAAATTGCACATCGCTTTTTATTAGTGAAACAGTTTTCTGCCTCTTGATGCCAGAGTTTGCAGCAGGATGTCGGTTTGCGATTGTAGCGGGTGTCATGTCTCAAGCTATTTTTTTAGATTGAGCATCACGATAAAACAGAACGGCACGGCGAGCTGTCAGATCTTTTGATATGTCAGGGTAGGAGAGTAGCTAATCAGGATAAGGCATTGCATGATCGGGAGAGAGTGGTGGAAGCAATGACAGCAAATGTTGTGAATGAAGATAGCGTTAAAGCGTACCGGAACGCTTTAACAGGCTTGGAAATAATAAAGCCATGATGAGACGGTGAAGTCTACATTAGCTACAAATTTCCAAACCTGTTCTTTCCTTGTTGGCTAAGGCAATTGTTCACACAATCGCACAACCACGCTATTCAGTTTGAATAGCAATAAGGAGTTAACGATTTTTGGAATCAGGAGCGGATTTGGAATCGTTACGTTGGGAGTTACCAGAACTATTATTGCCGCTGGCAGATTTTGAGCCCTGGCCGGAACCTTGAGCGTCATTTTTGTGGCTTTGCTGACCGGCCTTCACGTGTTGCTCGTGAGTACCGCCTTGAGTGTTACCAGATTTTTGAGGTTGGTTGTTGTTTGCTTGAGTAGGCATACTTAACTCCTTAAAGTTTTCCGCTGAATGCCGCGGTCGCGTTTTACTGATCGGTTGCAATCAGTAAGGACATCATAGTTGCAATTTTTTTTAGAGGGAGTAGGACCAGCGTAGGAAAACGCGCCATATCCATGTCAGATGATGTAAGCCATATGTTGACGGTGCAGTTTCATGGCTTTGCAAGTTGGCAGTGCGTGTAAAAAAATATTCAAAACCATAGGAATAGAGGTCGATGGCATGAACCTGGTTTTTGCATCTGACAGTCTGTACGCGAACGTACAGTTATTAATGTCGTATGTCTTTAAAATCGAGTCATGCCAGCCAAGAAAGATAGTGATGAATACTGCTGTCGATACCGCGAATCAGTGCACACCTTCAACATCCACCGTTCAGTGCTACCCTGTGCAATACACGATCAATGGGCATGTGCAAAAAATCGATGTCGAGGCCTGGGTCACTTTACTTGACCTGTTGCGTGAAAAATTCAAATTGACTGGTACCAAGAAAGGCTGTGATCATGGTCAATGCGGTGCTTGCACCGTTTTAGTTAATGGGAAGCGTATTAATTCCTGCCTGACGCTTGCCGTCATGCAAAATAATGCCGTTATCATTACTGTGGAAGGTCTGGCTAAAGGCCGCTTGCTTACTCCTTTGCAACAGGCATTCATACAACATGATGCCCTGCAATGCGGGTATTGCACACCTGGTCAATTATGTTCCGCAATAGGCATGATGGCAGAAGGCGAAGTCAGAACTGTAGACGATGTCCGTGAATTGATGAGTGGCAATTTATGCCGCTGCGGGGCTTACCCGCAAATCATGGCGGCTATTACTGAAGTCATGGGCCTGACTACGCCAGAAGACAATACTGGGGCGGACATGGTACCCGGGGCGGTGGCAAAATGAACCCCTTTTCATTCTCTGCTCCTGTTGATGTTGCTGTGGCTTTACAGCAAGTAGGCATGGACAGATCAGGAAAAGCAAAATTCATTGCAGGTGGCACCAATCTGATTGACTTGATGAAGGAACATGTAGAAACGCCCGGCAGTCTCGTTGATATCAATCACTTGCCCTTTACGCTTATAGAGCCCAGTCCTGGTGGTGGCTTGCTGATCGGTGCAATGGTCCGTAATGCTGACACCGCCTATCACCCCTTGGTCAGGCAGCATTATCCCTTGTTGTCTCAGGCGATATTGGCAGGGGCATCCGCTCAAATTCGCAATATGGCCAGTAATGGTGGGAACTTATTACAAAAAACGCGCTGCGTGTATTTCTATGATGTAGCCGTGCCATGTAATAAGCGTCGACCCGGCAGTGGATGCCCTGCCATCGGTGGCTTTAGCCGTCAGCACGCCATACTTGGTGCCAGCGAGATGTGTATTGCTACTCATCCTTCCGACATGTGCGTGGCCCTGGCTGCCTTGCAGGCAATCATTCATGTCCGGTCTTCAGACGCATCAAGGCAGATTGCATTCGCCGATTTTCATCGCCTGCCCGGTGACAGGCCCGACATTGATACCAGCCTGGCTGATGGCGAACTTATTACGCATATCGAATTGCCACCTGCACAGCAATTTGTAGACCATTGCACCTATCTGAAATTGCGTGACCGCGCATCGTATGCCTTTGCACTGGTGTCAGTAGCTGCTGCGCTTGATATCGCAGACGATGGCAGCATACATGAGGCACGCATTGCCCTTGGCGGTGTCGCCCACAAGCCATGGCGCATGCCTCAGGCCGAAGCACTGTTGGCCGGCAAATTACCAACAAGCACAGCGTTTGTCAGGGTTGCAGATTCTTTGTTGAAAGATGCACAGGGGCAGGGCGATAATGACTTCAAACTTGGCATGGCACATCGCGCAGTCGTACGCGCCCTGGAAATGGCAGCCGCTTCTCCTAGGCATCAGCCTGATGTCACAAGGGTGGCAACATGACAGACCTGATCAGCGCATTGCACAGCCCCGTTGCCGATGAGGGAGCAGGTTTCGTCACTACAGGCATGCCGGTCTCCCGCATTGATGGCCGTGACAAGGTCAGTGGTCAGGCGCATTATGCTGCCGACATAGATGATGCAGATATGTTGTATGGAGTAGTGGTCAATAGCAATATCTGCAAAGGACGCATCGCCAATTTTGTGCTGGACCGGGCATTATCCGTGCCAGGGGTGGTTGATATTATCACTTATAAAAATCGTCCCAAAATACGTTCTTTTGATCTGTTCTATAAAGATATGGCGGCACCCGGCGGGTCGCCATTTCGCCCTCTGTACGATGAAAAAATTCTATATAGCGGACAGCCAGTGGCATTGGTACTAGCCCAGACGCTTGAGGCCGCGAGCTATGCGGCTTCGCTGGTGGAGGTTCACATCGATATTGAAAAACATGAAACCGATCTGAAGAACAACTTGCAACATGGCCGGGAACCCGGCAATACGCGAGGCGGTTCACCACCACCCAGAGAAAAAGGCAATGCTGACGAGGCCTATGCACAAGCCGCATTCAAAATTGAAGCCGAATATTGCAGTGCTGCCGAACATCACAATCCCATGGAATTGTTTGCCACTACGGTAATACATGATGATGACGGCCATCTGATGATTTATGACAAGACCCAGAGCTCACAAAACAGCCGCTGGTATGTCAGCCGCGTGTTTGGTCTTTCCAGCGATAAAGTCACGGTAAGAAACCCTTATGTAGGTGGCGCCTTTGGTGCTGGCTTGCGGCCGCAATACCAATTGCCTCTGGCCGTGATGGCTGCCCTTAAATTGCAACGTTCGGTCAAAGTCGTCATGACACGTCAGCAAATGTTTGGCATAGGTCATAGACCCGAAACCGTGCAGACTGTGAAGCTGGCTGCCGACCAGGATAGCAAGCTGAAGTCGATTATCCATAAAGCCATCACAACTACATCCCGCTTTGAAGAATATGTAGAAACCATCGTCAACTGGTCTGGACAGCTTTACGCATGTGACAACATCAAACTTGCTTATGAGCTGGTCAGTCTGGATCAATCCAGCCCGGTGAATATGCGCGCACCAGGTGCCGCGCAGGGCATGCATGCGCTGGAAGTGGCGATGGATGAACTGGCTTACCAACTCCGCATGGACCCGCTTGCATTCCGCTTGAAAAATTATGCTGATATTGACCCTTCTACGAGCTTGCCGTATTCGACCAAAGAACTGCGCGCCTGCTACCAACAGGGGGCCGCCCGCTTTGGCTGGCAAAACCGGCCCCTGGAGCCTCGCTCCATGCGTGAGGGGAATGAACTCATCGGTTACGGCATGGCTACCGGCATATGGGATGCCATGCAATTCTTTGCACGCGCCAGTGCAGTGTTGCACGCCGACGGTCGTCTGGTGGTTAGCAGCGCTGCTTCTGATATAGGGACGGGCACTTATACCGTCATGGCCATGATTGCTGCGACAAGCATGGGGCTGCCGCTAGAAAAAATCGTCTTCCAGTTAGGTGATTCCACTTTGCCGGTGGCACCGGTAGAAGGTGGCTCATCCCATGTCATGACAATAGGTTCGGCGGTACAAGGAGTATGTGAAAAGTTGCAAAAGCACTTGTTCAAGCTGGCGAAGAAAATGCCTGAGTCATGCTTTGCCAAAACCAGTTTCAAACAGGTAGAATTTGCCGATGGCAGCATGCGCATCCATGGAAAAGCAGATGCCGCCATTTCATTGACAGATATCATGTCTGCTGCAGACGAAACGCGCATAGAAGAAAAATACCTGATGTTGCCATCTGTATTGAAACAACACAAATACCAGCGGGCTACCCATTCAGCTGTGTTTTGCGAAGTCAGGGTAGACGAGGCATTGGGCACTGTGCGTGTGACACGCGTGGTCAGCGCGATCGCGGCCGGGCAGATCATCAACACCAAGACCGCACGCAGCCAGATCACTGGCGGCATAGTCTGGGGTATCAGTCAGGCATTGCTGGAAGAAAGCTGTATGGATCACAAGCTGGGCCGCGTCATGAATCACAGTCTTGCCGAATATCACATAGCCGTGAATGCAGACATCCATGATATTGACGTGATTTTTGTTGAAGAAGATGACCGCATTGTCAGCCGCCTGGGCGCAAAAGGCGTAGGAGAAATTGGCTTGATAGGTGTGGCTGCCGCGGTCAGTAATGCGATCTTTCACGCAACCGGCCGTCGTTTGCGTAGCTTGCCGATGACACCCGAAAAAGTCATGCAATAGACACTCATATAATCCAGGTCGGGACACTCTGTTAATTCCGGCTTTTTACATATGTCTATACGGTCTGACGCCAATATACTGCTTACCCTGCCTCGCTGAAAAACACCCGCTGGTGCGGGTGTCATACAACTAGTTTTACAGCCGGTTTTATAGCAAAATACGCCCAGTTTGTTCATGGGCCGAAACGGTTGATTTTGCCACTGATGACCATCATCAGACTGTAATAAGCCATTAGCAAGGCTTGGGCAACCTGGACATCTTTATCTTTCGTAAAAGGTGCCAGCATACCACCTGCGTTGAAAGCGAGATTACCGAGTGTGTCTGGCACGATGGCTGGGTCGTCATCGGGGCCGTCAGACTTGGCCTCGATGGTATAGTAAATATTGGCAATAACTGGTGTGTTCCAGGTCAGATTAAGAGCGAATTCCAACCACTGTGACAGTGCTGATCCGGCAAAAAAAAGGTCTATCACGAAGCCTTTGAGGAGAGAGATATCGGTGAGGATGCCGTTGAGTTTCTGATCCCAGCGCAGACCACGCCACATGATCGTCGAGATGTCTGGCGATACATAGGCGATGTTGGACACGGCAGCGATTGCAGGCCAAATGATGGTCGGCTTTGGCAATGGGTCCTCTCCTTCGCGGGCGGGTGGTGATACAGGAGGAGTGTTGAAGGAGGCCAGTATCATTCCCAGGGCACCTGCGATGGTGCAAAAACCAGTCACAAACGCAAAAGTCTCCAGTGCTTTACCATCGATTACTGGTGTATCGGTGGCCGCCATCAGATGCGCATCAGCCCTCACGCGTTGCGGGGCTGCATTTGACTGACGTGAGGGGGCAAGTATCTGTTGAACTTCAGTAAGTCCGACTGCGCTGATCAATGATTTTGTCAGTGCTGCATCATGCGGATATGGAGTGGAACCCGAGGCGATCTTGTAGACGATGGTGGCCGGTATGGCGCTGATGAGGCAGATCAAATCCAGGAATGACAGATCTTCATCCGCAACTTCATGGTATAGCCAGGACAGCACCGGAATATCTATTTTTGCCGTCAGCAAATCCAGGATGCCACCTGCAAGCTGGGAGAGCACGTCAACAGTGGCCAGCACAATATTCTCTGTGGTTTGCAACAGGCTGTCGGCGACGATGGTGAGGAATTTCTGTAATATCTGCGTCAGCGACAGCGTCCCGAATTGGTCGATGATGCCAGTCTTGAGTGAATTGGCAGCACCACTCAGCGTGGCTTCTTCGCGCGAGAGCAAGTCTAGCAAGTCTTTGAATATGGATTCTGTGAGGGTGGGGGTAGTGTAGGAAGAAACGGCAGCGCTTGCATTGCCTTGAAAATGATGCAAGCCAAGATTGGCCGGTGCACTATGTTGGCCGTCCAGCGGTCCGTGCGCCGCAGCGGTCGTATCGGGGGTTTGTCCGAAGGGGGGGATGTCGGCCCATTTATTGATGTCGTTTTGCAGGCTGGTGAATGCTGCTGTGATCTCTGCCTTGTCGGCACGCAAATTGGTGATGGCTTGGCGAACATATTGGGTAAAGACATTCTTCATTACTTTATGTGTGGCGACTATGTCCTTCCATAAGAAGAGAAACTCCAGGAACAGTATCAAATCTTCGATTGCGGTTTTGATGGCGTTAAATACCCATTTGACTGCGCCAACGACAGCTTCAGCACTATCGAGAATGCCTTGATAGACCTTGCCAGCGATTTTGGCGATAATACTCCATACCCCGCTTGCCGCATCTTCGACGATATCGACGGCGCTTTCCACGCCCGACTCCAGCCACTGGAAGATATCACCAGCATCGGCAACGATGGCATCCGGGAAACTGACCAACGCCAATGTTTGCCTGGGCGCTGGCAGCTTGCCGGAGAGGAGGGACGGGTGTTGGGGCGCGCTACTTGCAAGCCTGGTGTACGCCGCCATCAACTTGCTGTTGGATTTCGCCACCGTCTTGAGATCACTGCCGGGAGTGTCTGGCGGCACCAGCGGACGTGTGCTGCCATCGGCATTGGTGATCACTGCGGTTGTCAGGCTCGCTTCAGAATTGAGCTGTGCCACTTTGTTCATCGGCCCATCCATGGGGTTGATGGACACCGTTGTTCCACCCGGTACAGAGACGACAAACCGTGTGCCATGGATGGTATTGTCCACGCTTTCGATGATAGTGACACTGCCGAGTTGATCGGTATTTACGGTGACTGGTGTGGTGTCGAGCACGTAGTACAGATTGTTGATGAAGAAGCTGCCGCGTGACAGTGCGCTTAGCATTAGCGGCGAATTGGCTACTGGCCGATTGCTATCGTCGCTTAACTGTAGTCTGGTGGTGTAAGAAGAAAAACTGTGCGGTACAGTAATTGGTGCCGGTGCTGGCATGTTGATCCTGTGGCTAGTCCATAAACCTGTCTGCGGTGACCGCGTCATCTTGAATATGGCATCGTCGCCGACGGCAAACAGGGTGTTGCCAGAATTGGCTCTGTTGACATACGGCGAAACCTGATCGATACCTGACAGTATCGGCAGCGGGTGACTCCAGGCTGTGGCTGTCGTCAACGCCTGGTTGGCGCAGACGGAATAAAATACCTGATCATCCTGATTCAAGCCCCAGATATAGGTCTGGCTGTCAGTGCGATAGGCGAACAAACGTGTTACGCCAAGCAGCAAGCTGTGTTCAAACAGTAAAGTCGCGGTGGCAGAATCTTGCTGTGCCGCGCTGGCGAAATAATACAATGCGCTGCCGCTGGTCACGAATAAGTCTGTAGACATGTCCGGATTACGGGTCGCTGCGATAGCGTCGGCAATGATTCCACCGGGCAGGTCAAGCCGGGTCGGCATTGGCGGGCCATCGCCAAAAATATTGATCAGCGGGGCAAACACCAGTTGGCCGCTGCTACCAGCCTTGCCTGCGGTATAGATGCCGTCCACCATGCCATTGGGCAGACGGCCCATGCAACTGCTGTAGTGACCCGTTTCGACGTCGACAGGCAAATCGTGGCGATGCCAATAATAACCATCCGTTTTTGTGGGGTCAATATAAAACCTGATGACGTCCTGGACGGGGCTGGCAGGGTCGCGCAGTATATCGACAACGATATACTGTCCACCACTGCCAGTTTCACCCAAGAAAACATGGGCGATCTCCAGTGTGGTGGGCTTTACCATAGGATTGTCGAACTGAATTGAATGCCAGTTCGGTGCGCTTGCCCAACTGATATCTGTGTTGGAATTGCCCAAGCAAAGATATAACTGGTCTCCAGAATTGCCGGTCACCACCATGGCGATACCGAGCGAACCATCGTTGGCACTTTGACCCGCTTCAAAAGTACGGCAGGCAGCGTTAGTTTGTCCTGGAAAATCTAGCTTGATGCGCGCGGAACTCAAGTCAATTTTTGACCAGCCAGCGACAGATTGGCCACTGCTTTCGCAGATCAGGTTAAACACGCCATCGGTATCAATTGCAAACAACAGGGTATGTCCGTCTGCAGTCTGCAAAGCTTCAAATTTTTTTTGCGGTGAAATTAATTCGGCATGCAGATAATTTTTCATCAATTCGGATGAAAACGTCAGTTGTGCGTTAGACATTGCGTTCCTCATTCTGTATGGTTTGGATATGGAGCGTCCAGGCATGGTGGACACTCCGTTCGGTCTTGTGATGTCAGTCCTGCGCTGATCAGTTCAAGTCCGGTTCAAATCCGGCCTGACACCAGCCAAGCATCCATCAACTTGGTTTTACATAGGTAATTTTTGCGACCAGGTCCTGGTGCTCAGAAAACGCCACGTCTTTATAGGTAAATACGCGCGCCCCTGGAAACACGAAACTTTGCAATCCCAGACCGGGAATATCGGTGATCTTGGTAGACAGGTAACCGGTGACATTCTTTTTAATGTCTTCACCAATATCCTTGACGCTGGTGAAATGATTAGCAAACCAGCCAGCGTCTGGCGATTTGGAATTATCTTCCGGGGTACTGACAGGATTGCTGATTTGCAGTTGCCCGTTTTGCCCGACTGACAGCGTATAAACATCGGTCAGAGTTTTGTCAAACGGGTTGTAGGTCACATCTGATAAATCCCACTTCACATAGGCCCTTATCTTCAGATGCTGCACGATAGTGATCTGGTTTCCTTTGAAGCTGACGCTGCAGTCATAATTACTCCAGAGTTTCAACTTCCCATAAGTTGCTCCAGCACTTGTATGGTCTTCGGCACAGCTGTGATAACTGATGCTCAACACAGCGTCGCCACTGGGTGGGATAACGACGGTTTGCGGTGTTTTTCCCGGGCTCAAAGTCCAGTTATAATCGACAATACCGGTAATCGGTGCCCAAGTATGGTCGCAGGTAACATACACACTAACGCCGATGCAGGAATTGCGAATGACGGGCATCAGAATGTTTTGATAGTAGTTCGCCAGCGTATTGCGGTTGATGGCGATCACACCACTTTCATTGTTAAGCTCTGTGGGATCGACCCAGTTCCAGTCAAAGCTGGCCACTCCAGGCAAAGCGTGATTGTTGGCGGCACACAGATAATTCAATGTGGTGACCTTTTTCTGATCAGGTGTGGGGGTGGGGATGACGACACCGTTGCCATCGAGAAAAAGACCAACTTCCCGTTCTATGCCGGTTAGACGCAATGTGGAGCCATCAGGTGTGTTGGCGACTGCGTGAACTGACAGCACAGGTACGCCATGCGCCTTGAGTGTCGCAAAATAACCATTCACGAAAGAACGTGTCAGCACCGTGGCGGCATCCGAAGTCGGCGCGAGCCCCTCTATCACTGGGATAGACTCCAGTGCAGCATTGTCCAGGTCAAACAGCAACTGTTGCAGGCTGAATGCACCAGACCCGAGATTGACCAACTGATTCAGGAGAGCTGTTTTCTCGGCCGGATGACTGTTGAAGTAGGGTGTGTCGAGCTCTTTGCTCAGATCTTGATAGACCAGATTGACCTTGGTCGTAAAATACCAGGATTTGTTGGCAGGTTGCGACCAGACATTCCACGCGCCAACGCTGCTGAAACCACCTGGCGGCGTATTCTGGATGATTTGAAATTCACTGCACAAGAGATTGAAGGTGACATTGTTTGCTGATGAACCCAGGCTAACGATGGCAGGTAAGTCCTGCGGCAAGATGCCGGGCGGTAACCCCAGTTTCATTTTGATGCCAACCATGAAACGGCGCATCGTCAACGCGGTGATGCGAGGATCGCTGTAAGTGGTGCCGTCAGGTATCGTAAAGGGGTCAATGCCATCGGTACGCGCCTTGAGATCAGCCAGACTGATGGCAATAGTGGGATTACCCAAATCGTCAGCAAGAAAGCAAAACACCGTTTCGGGTTGCGAGATTGTACTCAGATACTCTTTCAGTCCATCGTTAATACTGGCCTCAGTTGTTGCAACCACGAAGTCATAGTTATATTTAGGGCTTGAAAGAAAAGATTGATTTGCAGACATGATGTTCCTTATCGGTTAGAGGGTTATGTAGCGGTAGCTAATCTTTGCCATCGCAGTTAACAAACAACAGGAAACTAAAAATCTGATACTGCTCATTTCCTTACCAGATCAACGCACTAACGGTGCCCGTGGCAGCTGACAAGCTCCTTAGTCATTGTGAAATAGGAACAGCTTTTAAAATGTTGGCTGGCTGTGGAGGCTTATCGATGGCTGTCTGTTATGCAATCCTTTAATTTCCTTTTTTGCATTATAGTGAGACAATAATTTTCATTAAATAGTCTGATTGGACTATAGAACTGCAATCTGCTTACTTGCTATGCTCCACACGAAACCAGTGAATGCCGTTATGTTGCCGACCACCATTCTCCTTGTTGACGATCATGCTTTAATGCGGGCTGGCCTCGCACTGCTATTACGTTCAAGTATTTCCGAAGCTCAAATTGTGGAAGCGGCCTCACTTGATGAAGCCATGCACTCTACCGCCCAGGTGCCCAGCATTGTCCTGCTGGATATTCAATTGCAGGGGTTGAATGGTCTCGATGGAATTGCGCTGCTTCAGCGTAAGTGGCCGCAAGCGCCTATTGTCATGCTTTCCTCGGACTCGTCGCCAAAAACGGTGCAACAAGCACTTGAGAGAGGGGCTATTGCTTTTGTCTCCAAAGGAGATACTGCTGATAACATACTTACGCTTGTCGGCCAGGTGCTAAGTGGACGGGTAATAAAATTCCCTCGTCCTGGCGAGGCGGATACAAACGAAAATCGTTTTGAGCAGACACATTTGACGCCGCGACAAAGCGAGGTATTGAATTTACTTTGCCAAGGATTGGCTAACAAAGTGATCGCACGACGACTCAATCTTTCAGAAAATACTGTACGCGCCCATGTGCAAGCGGTACTGGCATTCCTGCAGGTTACAAGTCGTTCTGAAGCGATTTTCGTGGCTCATCGCCGCGGGCTGATCGGTTAGCCGGAGAGATCAAAGCGGATGCAAGTCAACCAGGCGATTCTTGGCGAGCGTGTACGGTATGCAGAAAGTAATTTCCTTGCTACCGCACTCATCAATCTGACCGGAGTATGCGCAACTACATGGGTATTTTGGAGTATCGTCAACCATGTCTATTTGCTTGGGTGGGTAGGGTGCTTTGTTGGTTTAACTATCACCTGGTTTCTAGTTATCCGACAATTTCGCGGACATTCATTAAATGCAGAACAAATCTACCGTTTGTTCGGTTTCATCAGATTGCTTGGTTTTGCAACCAGTGTCGCCTGGGCTGTAGGCATGTTTTTCTTTTTCCCCTTCGGTCAACCCTTGGAGCAGTTCGCATTCTTTTGTGCGGTCATTTTGCTGGGGGTTTGTACGGCAATTTATTTTGCACATGACTTTCGCGCCTTCCTTAGCACTTTCCTTCCATTTGGCCTATCAGCCGTTTGCATCATGGCGAGCCAAAGACCGTTTATTTTGCCGTTGGTGCTGTCAATTACCATGTTCATTCCTACACTGACAGTATTCGCACGCTATCTGAGTAAAATGGTAAGTGATTCATTGCGACTACGTTTTGAAAATATTGAACTGGTTGCTGAACTCAAGACACAAAAAGAAGTGGCTGAATCCGCGACCTTGGCGAAATCTCGCTTCATGGCTGCAGCCAGTCATGATTTACGCCAGCCTGTCCATGCGCAAGGCTTATTTTTAGAAGTCCTCGCTCGCAGCGAACTTTCTGCTGACCAGCGACAGGTTTTGGGTAACATTCGCTCAGCATCTACCGCATCCGCTGAAATGCTGGACAGCTTGCTCGATTTTTCGCGCATCGAAGCAGGTGTCATCGAGGCAAATGTACGCTCATTTCACCTGCAAGCCTTGTTGAACAAGATTGAAAATGATCTCGCACCGCAAGCCAATATCAAAGGCATTGTGTACCGTTTGCGAGAAACAAACATTGCCGTTCAGTCCGACCCTGCACTGGTGGATTTGATCATACGTAATCTGATATCAAATGCGATTCGCTATACCGATCAGGGAGGTATCTTGGTGGCGTGCCGCAGACGCGGTGATTATGCTGTGATAGAGGTATGGGATACTGGCATCGGTATCCCGGTATCTCAGCATAAGGAAATTTTTCGAGAGTTCCATCAACTCGGCAATCCTGAACGAGATCGTCGAAAAGGACTGGGATTGGGTCTTGCGATTGCCAACGGTTTGACGCAGAAACTTGGGCATTTATTAGAATTGAGGTCCCGCCCGGGACGAGGCAGCGTGTTCAGACTGGTCTTACCTTTGACCAATGCCAGTGTTGTGGCTCAAAATGACATTGGTGACGCGCTCTGCAACACGTACAAAATCAGTGCCAGAGTGCTGGTAATTGATGACGAGGCATCCGTACGAAATGGTATGACTCAATTACTGGATGCCTGGGGCTGTCAATGCAACGCCGTTGAATCAATCGAAGATGCACTAGTGACTACTCGACTGCTTGCGCCGGAAATCATTATCAGTGACTACCGCTTGCGGGAATTGAATAATGGTGCTCAAGCTATTGCCATAGTACGCAAGCAATGTGGTGAGGACATACCCGCGCTTTTGATCACCGGCGATACCGCACCGGAGCGACTTCGGGAAGCAAGTGCCTCGGGTATTCCTTTACTGCACAAACCGGTTTCTCCTGCGCTACTTTATCGCCGAATGACTGAGTTGCTGAATGAGTCACGGCACGGATTTGACAATGAACGAACAGAAGTACACGAGTTCAATCAGTAATAAAGTATCTCCGGGCAAGCGCGGTGATTGCCTGAAATCAAGAGCAGAATATTAGAGAGTTGATTAAGCTAATCGGTTGCTGGCTTATTTGTTTCATGCACGGGGGATAACCCTTTCCTACTCAAAGTTATTCTGTCAGCAAGAATAGATCTGAGTTCCACCATCATATTTTGCTGCGCTTCGATCTTTGCAATAGCGCTTGCCTGCTCGACTTCCATCCTGTGTATCTGTTCCTTTTGGTTATTGCCTGCCGCAACAGACTGAAGCAGCAGTGCCTCCAGTTCTTTGATTTTGATGTCTTTTTCTTTCAACTGGGGTTCCAGCACCTTTGCCCGTTGCTCTATCGCACGCAGTGCATCTATCTGGCTACTGAGCTTTCGGTGGCTGGCCTGTTCGTCATAAATCGTTTTTTGCGCTTGTGATATTTCAGCGACCCAGCGTGCCCCGTCCTGGTTGAGACGAGTTACTTCATTCTGTTTGGCGACTAATGCCTGTTGCAGTTGCCGTAATTCAGCCTGGAGTTGTTGCACTTGCTGCTCGTGGCTACGGATGTCCTGGTTCCGTTGCTCTTTCACCGAGTTGCGGTAATGTTCAAGAGCATCCCGGGCATGTTGATGCTTCTCTTCGAGCGATAGCCGGTGGACATCATTTTCAGCCAGACGTTCCTTGAGATCGATCACTTGCTGGGCCAGGGTATGGTGGGCCATGGACTCACTTTGCAATACCTCTTTTGTTTGCTCGTGTGCTTCGATTTCTTGCTTGATGGCTGCAATTGTCAGATCCAGTTTTTCTTTTACTTGTGCATGTTTTGAGGTGACTTCTTTAATTTCTGCGGCATGCTGCAGATCCTTTTCAGTGAACTCCATAGACATGTCAACAATACGGCTACTTGCCTCGGATTCTAACTGGCTAGCGAGCTGAGCGACCAGGTTTTGTAGGGCTGCACTGATCGAGGTTTTTCCATCCACTGGGCTACCACTTTCTTCTTCCAGTTCCTTTAAATATTTATGAATAGTGGTTTTTGAACCAGTATTGCCTAGCGCAATTCTCACCGCATCTACTGACGGATGACGTCCTTGGGCCAAGATTGAATTACGTGCTTTTTCAACTTCAGGTTTAAGCAATCCGGTTCTGGCCATGTTTTACTCCATGAAATTTAGTAATGTGGTACGTATTATGTAATTACATACTATTTAATTATAAATTACAAGGTTAAGCATAAATTAATTAACACCGGATAAGATAGGTTTATCCAGTGTCATGGTCAAAAATGGACTAAAATCGACGAATTATTTGATATGGTACCAATTGGCCAATGAAACGAGAATTTGGGGCAGATGCAGCATGAGCAAAATCGATCATTACTTGCATGCCGGCACCCGCGACAATACGCGGGTCGCGTATCAATCGGCTGTCAGACACTATGAAGTGGAGTGGGGCGGTTTCTTGCCTGCTACAAGTGAAAACATCACCCAGTACCTCGTTGATCATGCCGAAAAACTCGCCATCAACACATTGCGCCAGCGCCTGGCCGCTTTGGCGCAGTGGCACATAGACCAGGGGTTCCCAGACCCAACCAAAGCCCCCTTAGTCAAAAAAGTACTGCGAGGCATACAAAGAGAGCATCCAGCACAGGAAAAACAAGCCAAGCCTTTTCAGCTTGACCAGCTCGAAATTGTTGATCGCTGGATAGAGCAGGCGATTGCCACTGCGAATGCAACCGGCGACCGGGCTGCAGAATTGAGGCACACCAGGAACCGGGCATTGCTGCTTTTGGGTTTCTGGCGCGGGTTCCGCGGAGATGAGCTGACCCGCCTGCAGGTGGAATACATTGAGATCATTCCTGGTCAGGGCATGAGTTTTTTCTTACCCTATACAAAAAGTGACCGCCAGAATAAAGGCGTAACTTTTAAAGCGCCGGCACTAAAGCAGTTCTGCCCAGTTGCCGCTTATGCGGCCTGGAAAGAATTGGCGGCACTTGAGTCCGGCCCAGTATTCAGATCGGTGAACCGCTGGGGGCAAATTGGGGAGCAGGGACTTCATATGGACAGCTTGATACCTCTGCTGCGTACCATATTCAAGGATGCTGGCATCACTAACCCCAATAACTATTCGGCGCACTCACTAAGGCGTGGATTCGCCAACTGGGCAACGGGTAATGGTTGGGATCTGAAAACCCTCATGGAATACGTAGGCTGGAAAAGCGTACAAAGCGCCATGCGGTATGTGGATGCGGCCGATCCTTTTGCGCAGCACAGAATTGAGTCAAGTTTGAGCACATCAGACCAAATGCCTGGATCTATGTCCATGCTGAAGTAGGAGTTTTGGCTGCGCATGCCACTGGCACGTCAAAAAACTCTTGAATCATTTGGCAAATCCTGATGAAAATCAGTGTTCTTTTACAAAAAAAGAATAGGCATTTTTCAGTCTTGGAATGTATTACTCTAAAGCTGTTGCATAGGTGTTCTCGCTATTTACTAACTTAGCAATGAAGCGTTTCATATGTGGGTCTGTGCGCTCAAGCGGAACTTCTTCGAACGAAAACCAACGTACATCCACAAACTCGCCTTCATCAAATTTAAAACTTTGGTGGCGACTGGCGCGCACTACGTACCATAGCGAAACGTCCGTATGTCCTGCTGTCAGTCCTACAGTCGTTGTTATGGTCACGAATAGAGGTGCCCCTATTGGATGTGATGCCGCAAAGCCGAGTTCCTCTTCTAATTCACGCTCAACTGTGACACGCGGATGTTCGCCTTTTTCAACATGTCCACCTGGCGGAAGCCACAAATGGGCATTCCTATGATCCACCAATAGGACATGTCCATCATCTACAACGACAAAATATGACACGAGATGCATTGGCGGCGTGGCTGGCTTTGCTATGCGACACAAATCAACCCCGGAGTCTATCCATGCAAGGCAACGGGAAATATCATCACGCTCCATGGCGTCGAAGGGAGCGATAGAAATAACTTCATCTCGGATTTTCTTACGCATAGTAGTTTTTAGTAGTTAGTGGTGCTTTGCAATGAGCGGCATGAACGGGAGAGCATTATGCAGCAAATCGATTGCTGGAAACATATTAAATATTGACGCAATTTTACGAGAAATCCATGCCTTTATTCTGGAGGCTATTTTACATAATATAAATTATGCGAAATTATAGTCATTAAGGGCAAGCCAAAAATGATTGTAAAGAATATTGAAAATTATCTAAACAAGCGCGACAAATGGTTTCTATTTTATCGGGCCCAACGCCGTCGGCTTGCCTCCGCGTCTGGTATCGGAGCTGCATTTCAGCAGCTTATTTAGAATCTGCTTTCGTTGCACTACCATTTTGCAATTCTGGATGCTCAGTCAGTAATTGTTTTTGCATGGCGGTGATGCGACGTAATTTTTCTTCGCCTTTGGCAATCTCTGCCGGTGCTATACCCATGTTACGGGCGCGAGTGATTGCTTCGCGCAAGCGTGGAAGCTCTTCGTCTGCGGCCTGTACATAGGCAGCATACAGGTGCGTGTTTTGGCGGGCTTCGTACTTCTGGTAGGCTTTCGGATCAGCCAGTTCGGCTGCAGTGGGCATTTCCTTAGTGCCTTGATCATGCTGGATAGGTGGCGTGCGTGGATCGCCATCGCGGGTAGCCGCCAGGCTCTGGGCAGCAGAAAGTTGTGGCCCGGTAGGTAGCAACGGCACGAATTTTCTTTCCTCTGTGCGCTCTGGAAATGGCGGCGGCCACGAGGCTGCACGCTCACGTTCAGGCTTTCCTGGTCCAATGGAGCTGGAAAGATTGACTTTGGCTTGCTGTTGGGTCTGGCTGTCTTCAGGCTGCGGCCAGAATTGCCAGACTGTCAGTCCTGCCGTTACCGTGATTGCTGTTGCGATGAAAATGCTCTTCATAAATGTAAATGCCTTAGCTCGCTAGTTATTTATTAACTCATTCATTCAGCAGTGCCACCTGGTTGATCTCAATTCTTGCGTTCTTACGCAATTGCGCCTGTAGAGTCGATAACTGACGGATGGCTTTTTCCTGTGCCAGCGCCCTGCTGGCTTGATAACGCACGGTTTCTGATGCTGGATCCTGATAGCCTTCATTGCGTTTTTCCACCAGTACGATTTCCCAATAGGCTTTTTCGTCAGGTGCTACAGCAGCGCGTATGGGTGGAGATACCTTGCCGGGTTCTTGCATGTAGGCCAATTGCGCCAACCAGGATAATTTTCCTTGATGGACAATGATGCCCATGTCACCACCCTGCTGTGCATCAGGTGCGATGGAATACTGCCGTGCCAGGTCGGCGAAATTGGTGCCTTGGCGTGCCAGGTCGGCGACCTGCCTGGCCAGCACCTCATTGGCGAGGCGAATATGACGCGCTTTAACAGAAGTAATACGCTTGAACTCTTCCTTGTGAACTCGATAGTAGAGCTGTACTTCTTTGGGTTTTACTTCAGCCGCAAGCTGATTTAAGAGTCTGCTTTCCGAATCGGTATCTGCACCTATACCATGCAGGCTCATGATGGCTTGCACTGCATTTTTTTCTTCCAATGCCCGCCTCAGATCCTTGAGTGCCGACTCACCAAAGCGCTGACGTGCCCAGTCAAGCACATACAAATTGGCCAGATAGAGTTGCGCCTGCTGACGAATGGAGTCACGGTTACGGTTGAAAAACTCCACCCTTCCCTGCACATTCTGGCGACGGAAGATGTCATGCAGGCTAATACTGGCAGCTGGTGCGAAGTTGCAGCGCAAGACCATGACACGGGCAGCAACAGTCTGCTGTGCCAAGTTCAGACTATAGTCAAGCATGAGCCTGCTTCTGGGGCCGAAAACACTGTTCAACTCGTCTTCATCCAGCTTGCCTTGCTCCCGAATCAGCGCATCCAGCCTGCCACCTGCAAGCTTGCTGATAGCTGTTTCCAGATCTTTGCGATAAACGGTTCGCAGATAGCCGCTCAACTGATTATCCAAAGTCACATCGGGTTCAAAAGCCACCCGCCTGGATGACTGCAGTTCCTCTTCGGCAAACCGGCCACGGGCTTCTTCCGCAAGCAAGCGGTTGCTGACGATGCTGTCGAGGATATCGGCACGCCTGGTTTTGGGTTTATCCAGTTGCGCCATGTGGGCAAATACATCCAGTGTTAGCTTATAGACAGGAGTGCCATTGAGATGTGCTGCCAGTTCGTGTTGGGGTGTGGCCTGATTCATCACCATCACAGTGGGGGCAATGTCCACAGCC
This sequence comes from Undibacterium sp. FW305-107, assembly GCF_058788535.1. Lineage (NCBI taxonomy): Bacteria > Pseudomonadati > Pseudomonadota > Betaproteobacteria > Burkholderiales > Oxalobacteraceae > Undibacterium > Undibacterium sp. FW305-107. The sequence continues at coordinate 191,154 of NZ_JBYTAV010000005.1, read as the reverse complement.
ATTGCAGTGGACATTGCTGAACACAGTACAGATAGGCAGCCAACAATGCCTATTACACGCATTTTTCGTTGCAGGCCGTAGCCTTGTCTGTACATGATATGCCTCAACTGTTCAGGCGATTGGCGGCACGGTTCAACACATGAACCATCATGGCAATTGCGTGTGGCACGACCAGACGACCAGTGCGGACGCGGTCACTCTGGTCGGTAGATGAGAGAACGATACCGCCATTTTGATAAGAATAGGTACCGCCTTGTGTCAGTAATTGACGTATATCGGTAGCGTTAGGTGCCAATGGTGTGAAATCGGCCATCGCGGCTGCCACCAAAGCCGGGTCATTCAGGCTCTGGCTATCGTAATAGCTGTTGACCCATTGTTCCCAACCTGAGTGATTACGGGCTGATGTTGTCCAGGTATGGTGGGGCTGCAGCAAATCAGTAGAGTGCATGACAAAGCCCAGGCTCTGCAGGCTGGGGCTACTCAGGAACTGCTGGAACCAGTATTGCGCCAGATTATCGATGGGCTGGAAGGGGATTTTTTCAAAATCAGCATATTGGCTGGGTGTGGAATAACCACCCAGGCGATAATGTGCTTCGGTCACTCCATATGTGTTGTATTTGCTGCCGTCGCCAAACCAGCCCTTCATGCCACCAGGACCGTCATCAAGATAATCACCAACCAGCCAGGATGCCGCCAGATTGTCTACATCGCCAGCCACGGTAAGCTTGGCATAGTTATAGCCGCCAAAAGGGTTGCCGTGCACATCAGGGCCTGCAGTATGGTTTTGGAAATGCCAGTATGAAGTGTATTTGACGATGCTTTGTGCTGCACCCCAGACTGGTGCCAACTGGCAGTCGCCGGTAACAGCGCCGCAAATATAGGTATCGGCAAAGTCATCTACATCGTAAGCACCCTGGCCCATCGCTGTGGCGAATTGGTCTACGGTAATGCCAGCGCGTGCCAAGCCGCTTGCCAGCGCTTTATAGTTGGTCTTGTCAGGGTTGTTTTTCATAAAATTAACCGCGTCGATGGCAATACGACGATGGGTCTCTTGCAGGAACGCATGTGCAGGTGCAAAACTACAGAGCAAGGTGGCTATAGCCGCCAGTTTGAGAACAGATTTCATGGAACGTCCTTCAGGTTTGAGTATAAAAAGGAGCGAAACTTGGACTGCTGAAATGATCGCCGCGACAAGCCCCCATCTGTCTACGCAGAATGAATTGGGAAGCCATCGCAAGCACGCATAAATATTGGAAATTAAATAATATTAGCGCATTAGCTTTTTAACATGAACGGAAACTGAAAGCTTACTATTTTCTCTAGAATGTGACCTCTAGTTTTAGGTAACCAGCGCGTCACTTTTTGTGGGTAGATATTCAATTGAAACGAAATAATTCGTTACTCATATTTATCAAAATTGGATTTATCAAAATGGTAAACTGACGTTTTAGTTGTGATTTCTCAACATGAGAAAGTATTTGGCTTTTGTCGCCAAAATTTAGCCTATATTTAGTGACCTTTCTCTTTTAGATTTTTTATGCAATCGTTTAGCAGCACAAAGACAATAACAAACCCAGAAATTTTGTACGGTGAGGAAAGGCTTGATTTTTTACGAGAGGAAGTGCTGGCAGATTTGCTGGAGACAAGCGCGAATGCTTTTCCCGACAAGCTAGCCCTGATCTCTGGCGAACAGTCTGTCAGTTATCGCCAGTTAAATGCTGATGCAGATCGTGTTGCCTCTGTCTTGATTGCTGCCGGTGTGCGACCTGGGCACATTATTGGCTTATGGCTGCCGCGTGGCGTTAATTTGCTGCTTATGCAGGCAGCCATTGCCAAATCTGGTGCTGCCTGGCTGCCATTTGATGCTGATACCCCTATAGACCGCATAGCTATTTGCCTCAATGATGCAAATGCTTTTGGCATCTTGAGTTGTCAGGCTTTTGCACCACAATTAACCGGGCTAAGCTGCCAGAAATGGCTGGCTGAAGAAGCTTTAACTGATGTTGGGCAAACTATATTAAAGCGCGGGGTTGTCAAAGGCAGTGATCCAGCCTATGTGATTTATACCTCAGGCTCTACAGGCAAGCCTAAGGGCATATTGGTGAATCAGACCAGCATCTGCCATTTTTTACGTAGTGAAAACCATGTGTTGGGCATACGATATGATGATCGCGTGTACCAGGGATTTTCATTGGCATTTGATATGTCATTTGAAGAAATCTGGATCAGTTATCTGGTTGGCGCCACTTTGTGGCTGGCACCAAAAGAAATTACGGCTGATCCAGATGCTTTGCCGCTGGCCTTGAATGAAAACCGCATCAGCGTTTTACACGCTGTCCCCACCCTGCTCGCTTTGTTCAGCCATGAAGTTGATAGTCTGCGCCTGATTAATCTGGGTGGTGAGATGTGCCCCGAGGTGTTGGTCAAGCGCTGGTCGCGTCCTGGGCGGCAGATGTTCAATACCTATGGGCCGACGGAAGCCAGTGTATCGGCCAGCCTGGCGCAATTGCAGCCAGATCAGGCTGTCAATATAGGCAGGCCTTTGCCGAATTATTCTTTGCTGGTTATTGCGACCGATGTTGAAAACGGTCTGCGCCTCTTACCGGCAGGTGAAACTGGCGAGCTTTGCATTTCCGGCCCCGGCGTCGCGATGGGCTATCTTGGGCGACCTGATTTGACTGCTGAAAAATTCTTACCCAATCCCTGGACCAGAAATTCACATGAAGCCAGGTTGTATCGCACCGGTGACCTGGCCTGTTTTAATCCTGACGGCAGTGTGCAATGTCTGGGACGGGCTGATGATCAGGTGAAAATCCGCGGCTTCAGGGTTGAGTTGGGTGAAATTGAGTCTGTTTTAGCCAAACAAACTGGTGTGGGTGCAGTTGCCGTTGTCTTGCGTAAGGACGAAGAGATTGATCAGATTGTGGCTTTTATGGTCAACGATCAATTGCCTGCAAATTCTGAAGCCAGCGCTTTTGCACAGCATGCCGCTATCTTGCGTGCAGAATTGAGCCGGGTTTTGCCAGTTTATATGGTGCCTGCCAGGTTTGAATACCTGGCTGAAATGCCAAGACTGACTTCGGGCAAGATTGACCGCAACACGCTCAAGAAAATCGAGTTGGCCAAACAGGCGGCGAATAACGATTCTGATGTTCCGCAAACCGAAACAGAGGTCGTGCTGTTTGAAGCTTTGGCCAGTCTGTTTCCTGGGCAGGCAATACAGCGTGCATCAGATTTTTTTACAGATCTGGGTGGCCATTCTTTAATGGCAGCAAAGCTGGTGTCGATTTTGCGCAAACACCCTCGCTTTGCCTATTTCAGGATCAGTGACATTTATGCACATCGCATCATTGCAAAGATGCTGGATGTTCTTGAATCTACGGGACAAACCCAGGATGCCACTGCCGAAAGCAACAAGGCACAATGGGTAGCTGCCCCCGATTGGAAGCGCTGGCTTTGCGGTCTGGGACAGGCAGCGGCCATACCCTGGCTGGTGGCCATGCGCATGGTGCAATGGCTGGCACCTTTCTTCGCTTATCACTTCTTCACGGGCGATCCTGGAGACTCGATTGCGAGGGCAATTTTCTTGTCCGTTGGTGTTTTCTTATTATTGACGCTGATCGAATTTGCTGTCGCCATCATAGGCAAATGGCTGATTGTCGGGCGCCTGAAGCCCGGGCGCTACCCCTTGTGGGGATGGACTTATTATCGCTGGTGGCTGGCTGACAGACTGGTTGAGGCAGCCCCTGCCTATATGCTGAGCGGTTCTTCCTTATACACATGGTGGTTGCGTGCACTGGGTGCAAAAATAGGTTCTGATGTAGTAATAGGTTCAATGACTTTGCGTGTGCCAGATTTGTTGTGCATAGGCGATCGTTGCAGCATAGGCAATGCCAGTAATTTTGAAAATGCCAGGGTGCAGCATGGCGAGTTAATCCTGGGAACCATCACGCTGGAAGACGATGCGTATGCTGGGTCATATGCTGTGCTGGAAGGTAATGTACACATAGAAGCTGGTGGCCATCTTGATGGACAATCTGCACTGAGTGAGGGACAGCGGATACCAAAATCCAGAATCTGGAAAGGTTCCCCAGCCAGGGATGTGGGCGCGTTTGACGCCTCGATTTTCCCTCCAAGGCCACAGGCTACGCGCTTGCGTCTGATTGGTGAAACTGTGTTTTTTGTGTTTGGCTCACTCTTGATCAGCGCTCTGTTTTTCATGCCGGTTTTCCCCAGTTTTGTGACGATAGACTGGTTTGACAACTCCGAACTCTTCCCTGGTCTGCAAAGCAATTCAGTGGCTTTTCAGCTAGTAAAATATTTCTTGCTGGCTTTTCCTGCTACTGCGGTGTTAATTGTGTGCACTGCCCTGCTGTCTGCCGGCATACGCTGGAGTATTTTGCCAACCTTAAAGCAGGGACAATACCCAGTTCATGGCAATACTTATTGCGGCAAATGGCTGGTCAATCAAATTCAGGAATCCAGCCTGAATGTCTTGCATGGGGTATATGCAACGGTATATGCCCCCTTCTGGTATCGTTTGTTGGGTGCAAAAGTAGGACGTGGTGCTGAGATTTCAACCGCTTTGGGCGTCGTGCCAGACATGCTGACCTTAGGCGATGAAACTTTTATTGCTGATGCAGTATTGCTGGGTGATGAGCAAATCGATTGTGGCTGGATGAGCATGCATCCTACCGTGATTTCGCGTCGCAGCTTTGTTGGTAACGGCGCATATATACCTGACGGCACGATCTTGCCTGAAAACGTATTGATAGGCGTACATTCCAGTGCGCCGGATAATGAACAAATGCATGAGGGCGATACCTGGCTGGGTTCGCCAGCCATCCATTTGCCGGCCCGTGAGGAGACCAAAGGCTTCCCTGAAAACCTGACTTTCCGGCCTTCAGTAATTCGTCGTCTGGGACGTGGCTTGATTGAGGCTTTCCGTATCATTGCGCCGCATGCGATGGTGATTGCTGTTGGCTACACTATTGTTCTGGACTTGATGCCTTTGGCTGGCGATGACCGCTGGAGTGAAGTTGTGTATTACCTGGTTGTTGCCGGTTTGCTGTATGGCGTGGGCAGTTTTGCTTTTGTGCTGGTGTTGAAATGGTTACTGATTTTCCGTTACAAGAAAAGCAGTGTCCCCATGTGGACACCGTTTGTCTGGATATCAGAGGGCATCACCAATCTGTATGAAGGTATTGCGGTGCCGAATTTCATGCGTTATCTTCGTGGCACGCCGTGGCTGCCTTTGGTATTCAATCTGCTTGGTTGCAAAATCGGGCGTGGGGTGTACATGGATACGACAGATATTACCGAATTTGACTGTGTCAGCATCGGCGACTATAGCGAAATCAATGCCTTGGCCTGCCCGCAAACACATTTGTTTGAGGACAGAGTCATGAAAATTGATCATGTCAGTATTGGCGAGCGTGTGTACATGGGGCCACGCAGCTCGGTTTTGTATAGTGCCGTAGTAGCGAATGGTGCCAGTCTCGGTGCATTGACTCTGGTGATGAAGGGTGAATATATTCCCGCCAATTCCAGTTGGCATGGTTGCCCTGCTGCTATGACAGGCGCTTGATATGTTGATATGAACTGGTTTGCTCATCCACGGGATGGCAAGCCAGACCAGAGTTTGTTGATAAGGGCGGCTAATTTTAATATGGCCGCCCGTTATCCATGTCGTCGAATAAAAGAATTACGTGCGGGATAACGCACAGATGCCGTCGAGACAGTCTGTCATGATGAAACAGATCTTAAGCAAACATTAAGTAGATTCACTGAACTTGTGCAGGAATGGTACAAAACATAAGCGCTGACATGACAAAACTCCCAGAAAAATTTGCGCAAAAAACCACAACCCCAATGCCGAAAAAGACTATTCGCATTGAATTAGCGAAATCTACCATTGTAGCTATCGTTGCTGTGGTGTTAGGTTTTGCATTACTCTCGCAACTGGTTCCGGTCATTCTTGTATTGATCACTGCACTGATGCTGGTTGGCACTCTTAATCCGGCAGTTGACTGGCTTGAACATCATAAAATTCGCCGCTTTACCAGTATAGCGATCGTGTTCACTGTATTGATGATGGTCCTGGTCGCCTTAGCCGTTTTCACGGTACCGCCGTTTATTGCTCAAGTGGTTAGTCTGGTCGAGAAAGAGCCTGAATTGCGTGGACGCCTGATCAAATTTCTCGCTGCTTATCCCGTTACTGAATCTCTTGCGGACGGCTTGAGCCATATTCAATATGCTGCGCTCTTCAAATCCTACAGTAGCGAAGCAATGGCTTTTTCAAGAGGTTTCTTCGAGATTATTGCGTATGGTGCAGGTTCCTTCTTTCTTGCCTTGTACATCATGATAGACCGCGACCGCTTGCGCGGCGCATTGTTTGCAGTCATACCCCGCGCTCACCATATCAAGCTGGCACGCATCATGCTCAATCTTGAAACCATCGTTGGTGGTTACGTACGTGGGCAGGTTCTCACTTGCGCAATGATGACGGTCTTCCTCTTTATTCTGCTTACTGCCTGTGGCGTGCCGAATGCAATAGCAATTGCGGCGTTTGGTGGTATCGTGGACGTGCTCCCCTTTGTTGGTATCTTCCTCACCATGATACCTGCGGTGTTGGCGGCCCTGGCTGTCGGTGGTGTTGCCGCGACCGTAGTTTTCGTGCTGTTACTTTGCTATGAGGAATTTGAAAGCCGGATATTAATCCCCGTCGTCTATGGACGTGCGCTACGTTTGCCCTCTTCCATAGTGCTGTTCGCATTGATTGCAGGTGGTTCGCTGTATGGTATTGGAGGTGCACTGCTCGCGTTGCCGGTTGCGGCGACCTTGCTTATGCTGGTTGATGAGTTGAAAGTAGAATTGCCGGGTGAAAGTTTGCAACCCAGGGATTTGGCCGTACAAAGGGATGACATCGTCGGCGAGGCTGAATATCTGCGACGCACAGATGGCATGCCGGCGGAAGCAGCGGCAGGAATCGCGCTAGAAATTTCTGGCGATAGAAAACTCAGCGAAGAAGATAAAACAATGAAAGATTCAGTTCCGGCTGAGAATACGGTTGAAAATACTTAAGCTGGCGTAAATTGATCGTCCTTGACTTTGATGCCACACTATTTTTATTGACCCTTCTTAGGATATTTGGGCTGGCTCAACACTTGCCCCATTAATGCCGTACCTGGTGTTTCCCTGCCACCTGGGCCTGCTTCGAATCGTATATTTTCAAGCTGCAATTCTTCTTTGCACACAGCACATGCTGGTATGGCGCTGGTGATATGGCCACAGTGTTGATGACGTACAAGTAAAGGCTGCTGTCCTTCTGCTGTGCGCCATTTATCTCCCCAGGCAGTCAGAGCCAGTAATACTGGATACAAATCCCGTCCTTGCTGAGTAAGGCTATACCGCCATACACGCTTGTCCTGTTCATCGGTCCTGCGCTCAACGATGCCCTGCTCCATCATTTTTTTCAGTCGGGCTGTCAGAATATTGGATGCTACACCAAGATTGCGCTGAATATCATCAAAGCGCTCAAAACCCAGAAACAGATCGCGCAAAATCAGGAGTGACCACCACTCACCAATGACTTCCAGCGTGCGGGCAATCGAACAGGAAAAATCAGAAAAAGAGCTTCGCTCCATAATTTAGCTTGCTTGATGCAAGTTAACTGTTTACATTACTTGCATTATGCCAGTGAAAGTTAGCCATGTATGCTTATATCGTTGAGAATAAATTTCGCAAAACCTTTGCCGCTATCAACGCAGGCGATGTCAGTCTGATGCTTGATAGTCTGGCCACTGATTTTGCATATCGCTTTGAAGGAGATTCACCAATTTCTGGCTTACGTAATTCACGCGCATCCATGGCTTTGTGGTGGGAGCGCTTATTCCGCCTGTTCCCTGGCTTGCACTTTGAAGTAAAAGAAGTTGCTGTCATCGGACCACCGTGGGATACCCGTATCCATGCCGTGTTGGATTTTATTGTGCCGCACCAGCCAGATGGTCCCTACAAGAATATAGTGATGCAATTCATGCGCATGAGCTGGGGAAAGATCACCTACATCCATACACTGGAGGATACTCAGCGTTGCGGGCGTTATCTGGCATGGAGTGCCGCACAGGGATGTGACGAAGCATTGGCATCCCCTATTACTGATCAGTCCTGGCCTGGCCCCGGCCCTTTCCTGCGAGCTTAGAACTTGCACTTGGATATCAAGTGCTCAAATGCATATTTGCCAAAACCCTATCCCTCACAGAACCGGACTTGCTTGCAGCAAGCAAGTCCGTCCAATGTGATGGATATATTTGCTACCAAGAGTTATTCGTTCAATTGTGAGATGGTTTTACTAGCTCGCTTGAGCATGGCTCATTGTCTACCAATTAGCTTTGGACAAAATAATCAGCCATTTGCGGAACATCAGTATTTCCAGGTGCCCGGCCTGTATGCCTGTACTGCAATCGAGTACAGGATTTACATAATAAGAGCGCTGCCTGAAGTCGCGGCAGACAAAAATTTCACGGCGCCCCAGACGCATCAAAAATGATGTTGGGGCAAATTGCAGGCTGAAGCGTGTATCAAAGGACTGTTCGAGGTTTGCCATAATCAATCTCCATATCGGTTGGTATGTGATAGAGGAACGTTCGTCAAAACAGCCATGCGTTCATCCATGAAGCGAACTTTAACACAAAATACTGTATATGCAATCAGTATTATGTGACATTGTGGTTTTCTTATCTTCATACACTTCTACACAATCTCTTATCCCAGTCACGTAAGTCCAGCACATAAAATAAACTTTGAAGTCTTTCGCCATATTACATATACTGTATATTTAATCAGTATATGTAATATGACCCACGTTTCCTCACTTCCTCCTGAACGCATACACCCTGCATTGTGGCGTGCATCGCAGCTGGCGCGTTGTCAGGGTGGCTATCTGCCTAGTGGTTATGCTGAGCTCAATAACGAATTGCCAGGTAATGGCTGGCCGCAGGGGCAATTAACCGAAATTTTGCTGCCGCAGGTTGGCACTGCCGAACTCAGCTTGCTTAAGCCTGCCTTAAGTCAGCTTGATGGGCGCCCCATTGTTTTGTTGACGCCGCCTTATATACCGCAAGCATTGGCTTTTGCATGCACAGGTTTGCAATCATCGCAGTTGATATGGATACACTGCCAGAAGCATGTAGATGCCCTGTGGGCAGCAGAGCAGGTGCTGCGCAATAGCAGTTGTGGCGCGCTGTTGTTCTGGACATCCAGCATCCGTAGTGAAGCTTTGCGTCGTTTGCATCTGGCAGCACAAAGCTCGGAGACTTTATTCTTTTTGATGCGTGACATGCGGGCGGCACATCAAGCCTCTCCTGCCCCCTTGCGATTGAGTGTGCAAACCAGCCAATATGGCCTGGAACTAGGCATCCTCAAGCGCCGTGGCAGCCAGCGCGATGCGCCGCTGGCATTGCATGTCCCCGATCATCCTTATTTGTATGCCTATGCTCATCCATGCAAAGAAAAACTTGCGACAAACTATGGCAACCTGCCCTCCACTGTGGATAGCCGTTCACCTGCCTTTACTCCAGCTTGAGGTGTTTGTTACGCCCTTGTTTGCTCAGCAAGAGACGCAAGTCAGTGTGATTCTTCATCAAGGCCGGGTGACATCCATGTCTGAATCTGCCGATCAGGCTGGCATACGTCTGGGCATGCGCGCAGGGGGTGTGCAGATGCTGTCTGCCGATGCTGATTACTATCAGCGTGACCATAATAAAGAAAAGCTGGCGCTGCAGGCAGTGGCAACTGCGCTGCTGCAATACTCACCACAAGTCTGTCTGGCAGAAGACGATTGCATACTGGTTGATATCAGTGCCAGCCTGAGCCTGTTTGGTGGTATACGCGCTTTGCGTAAACGCGTGCAAGAAAGCATGCGCATTCTGGGCTATACAGCTACAACTGGCATTGCTCCCGTTGCCAGGGCTGCGTGGTTATTGGCCAAGCAGGCATCGCGCAAACTACCCAGAGGACAGCATGTTTTTAAACTGCAAAGATTGAGCCAGCGTCTGGACAGGCTACCAGTCAAGTTACTTACTGCAGCTGAGCCTTTGACTGAATTATTGCAGGGCATAGCCTGCTATAGCCTGCGGGATTTGCGGCAATTACCCCGCCCTGGCCTGCAGAGGCGTTGCGGCAAAGCTTTACTCATAGAGCTGGATCAAGCTTATGGTGAGCAAGCCGAAGTACACGAATGGTATCTGGCGGCACCAGAATTCAAAGTCAAAATGGAGTTGCCAGACCGTATAGAGCTTGCAGAATCACTTCTTATTTTTGCCCGCAGTCTGCTGGCCCAGTTACTGGGATGGCTGGCAGCACAGCAACTGGCAGTTACGCATATACACATGGAGTTATTGCATGAACGTGGCCGTCAGGCCATCCCACCGACCATGTTTGACCTGCAACTGGCACAAGCATGCTGGCAAGAGTCGCATCTGCTGAGTTTGTTTAAAGAGAAACTCAGCCAGCTCAAACTACATAGTGCCGTCATCGGCATGCTGCTGGAGGTAAAACAGACTATCTTGCGCGAAGCACAAAGCTATACCTTGTTCCCCGAACCTGGTGGACAAGCAAATGAACATAAGCGCTTGCTTGAACTCCTGGTCGCCCGTCTGGGCGAAGATAATGTCTTGCAGCCAGCACCACAAGCAGACCATAGGGCTGATATTGCCAATCACTGGATTTCTGTCATCAAGAAAGCTCCGCCACCTTGCCCTGCTCACGCTTTGGCAGCTTATGCCTTGCGCCCTAACTGGTTGCTACCGCAGCCGCTGGCGCTGGACATCCACGAGCATCGCCCTTATTACGGCTCAGAACTCAAACTTGTTTCTCCGGCTGAGCGTATAGAAGCAGGCTGGTGGAATGAGCAGATACAAACCCGGGATTACTACATCGCTGTCGATAAGCGCCATGTGCGTTACTGGATTTATCGCGAGCGCGCCAATGATCCCGACAGTGAAGAACCTGTCTGGTTCTTGCACGGCATTTTTGGATAGTATTTTGGATAGATCAGCATGAATACCTTCCTGCCCGAATATGCCGAATTATTTTGCATGAGCAATTTCAGCTTCCTGCATGGCGCATCACATTCAGAAGAACTGGTGGCGCGTGCGATTAAACTGGATTATCGCGCCCTGGCCATTACCGATGAATGCTCCTTTGCTGGCTTGGCAAGAGCATATACAGCAGCAAAAAATACCGGCTTGCATCTCATCGTCGGCGCCCACTTCAGACTGGAAGATGTAGAAGCACCTGAAAATAATGTGCATCTGATTGCTCTTGCACAAAATCGTGAAGGCTATGGCAATTTATCTGAAATGATCACTCTTGGCAGATGCCGGGCAACCAAGGGTAGTTACTTATTGACGCCCAAAGATTTCGTCACGCCACCGCCAGGTTTGGAACACTTGTCTGGCTTGCCAGATTGTCTGTTGATACTGGTGCCAATCTACCCTGCAGAAAGTGAACTACTACTGAAACAAGCGAAATGGTTGAAGCAAAACTTCCCTGGTCGCGCCTGGATAGGTTTGAATTTACTGATGCAAATTGCAGATGAATATCAGAAACAGCAAATTGATACAGTAGCTGAAGCAGTGCAATTACCCGTCGTTGCCATTGGTCAGGTCACCATGCATGTACGTTCACGCAAGCCCTTGCAGGATACGATGACTGCCATACGCCTGTGCCAGCCCATCACTGAGTGTGGTTATACCCTGGCGATGAATGCAGAGCAGCATCTACGCTCCCGCTTGCGGCTGGCGACGATCTATCCGCTGCATACCCTGGCCGAAACAGTGAAAATCGCGGATCTGTGCAGCTTTTCATTGAATGAATTGCGCTATGAGTACCCACATGAACTGGTGCCTAAAGGATATACACCAGCCAGTTATTTGCATGAACAGGTATATAAAGGTGCAGCATTACGATATCCGCAAGGTTTGCCTTTATCTGTCACACATAAAATAGAACATGAACTACTTCTGATTAATGAACTCGCTTATGAGCCTTATTTTTTAACGGTATTCGATATCGTTAAGTTTGCAAGAGAAAAAAGGATACTTTGCCAGGGGCGCGGCTCGGCAGCCAATTCTGTCGTTTGTTATTGCCTGCATATTACCGAAGTCAATCCAGAGACACATACCCTGTTGTTTGAGCGCTTCCTGTCCAAGGAGAGAGGTGAGCCGCCCGACATCGATGTCGATTTTGAACATCAGCGTCGCGAAGAAGTCATGCAGTATATTTATGAAAAATATGGACGTGATCGTGCTGCCATAGCTGCTGCTGTACACACTTACCACCCGCGCGGCGCCTTGCGTGATGTGGGAAAAGCCCTGGGCGTAGACCTGGCCATCGTCGATGCCGTGGCAAAATCACATCGCTGGTTTGATAGCAAGCAAGAATTATTCAAGCGATTCACTGAATGCGGCCTGGACATCAATTCTCCTATCGCCCAGCAATGGGCCTTGTTGACAGGTAAATTACTGCGTTTCCCGCGTCATCTATCCCAGCACAGCGGTGGCTTTGTCATCGCACGCGGCAAATTATCCAGGCTGGTGCCGATAGAAAATGCGGCAATGAAAAATCGTAATGTGATTCAATGGGATAAGGATGACCTTGAATCTTTGGGCCTGCTCAAGGTTGATGTGTTGGCCCTGGGCATGCTGTCGGCATTACGGCGGGCTTTTGATTTGATGGCTAGCTTGCCAGGCAAACCTAAGTGCATGCAGGATGTGCCACGTGAAGATCCACTGACTTATGACATGATCTGCAAGGCGGATACCATTGGTGTGTTCCAGATAGAATCCCGGGCGCAGATGAGTATGTTGCCGCGCTTGAGACCCAGAGAATTCTATGATCTGGTAATACAGATTGCCATTGTGCGGCCCGGCCCTATACAAGGTGGTATGGTGCACCCTTATTTACAAAGGCGTCAGGGCAAGCAACCTGTAGAAATGCACAAAAATCCGGGTATGCGGGCAGCGTTGCAACGCACTCTAGGGATACCTATTTTCCAGGAGCAGGTCATGCAAATCGCTATGCATGCGGCAGACTTTACGGCAGGAGAAGCGGATGGTTTGCGCCGTGCAATGGCAGCCTGGAAACGGAAAGGCGGCCTGGAAGGCTATGAAACCAGGATAGTAGAGACCATGGTCAAGAATGGTTATGAGCGTGATTTTGCACAAGGTATCTATGAGCAAATGAAGGGATTTGGTGATTATGGCTTTCCTGAAAGTCATTCAGCCAGCTTCGCCATCCTCGCGTATTTCAGTAGCTGGATCAAACGTCATGAGCCTGCAGTGTTTTTATGCTCGCTATTGAATTCTCAACCATTAGGTTTTTACTCGCCTTCGCAATTGATACAGGATGCCCGCCGTCATGATGTGCAAGTCAGCGCCATTGACGTGACTTGCAGTGACTGGGACTCTTCACTTGAGGCAGAGACGCAGTTCAATAAATTTACCGAGACCATGCAGCCCACCGTGCGCATGGGTTTCTCCTTATTGTATGGCATGTCCGAGGAAGCTGCCTTGCGTATCATGCAGGCGCGCCAGCAACAGACTTTTATTGATGTGCATGATCTGGCAAAGCGCGCGCAACTGAGCCAGCATGATTTGCATGTACTGGCTGCCGGCAATGCATTGTCAGGTCTGGCTGGACATAGAAGGCAGGCGTTGTGGCAGGCAGTAGGCGCAATGCCTGATAAGGATTTGTTGCGCGTCACCAAGGTACAGGAACAAATGCCGCAACTGAAAGCACCTTCAGAAGCTCAGGAGATTTATAGTGATTACCACGCGACCGGATTCAGCCTGCAGCGTCATCCCCTGGCTTTGTTGCGGCCACAGTTGCTGGCCAAACGCTTCTTGCCTGCAGAAATGCTGAATACCTTTCAGCAAGGGCAATTTGCGCGCGGCTGTGGCCTGGTCACGGTAAGACAAAGACCACAGACAGCCAAAGGCGTCATCTTTATCACCATAGAAGATGAAACCGGCCCGGTGAATGTCATCATCTGGCCAAATGTACTGGAAAAACAGCGTAGTGAAGTATTGAGTGCACCACTGCTGGGCGTATATGGTATATGGCAATGCGAAGCCGAAGTCAGGCATCTGGTTGCCAAACGCCTGGTGGATATGTCACATCTTCTGGGACAACTGGAAGTGGGTAGCAGGAACTTTTGTTAAGCTCCTTCTCACCTCTTCCCTGCTCTGCAAAGACGCAATAATTACTCTTGATTATCCTCAGGCAAAGTCAGGCGACCGGTGTGATAATCATATTCATAAACCTCGCCATAGCGCCCCCATTCTATGGCGACTTCGAGTACGCGTTTTGCTTCGTCAGACTTCAAAAACTCTTCCAGCAAATCTATTAGCGGTTGTTCAGACAGGCTGCCACTCGCTTCCGATTCCAGATTACGGCGTATATGTGCTGCCAATGGAACATGGGTCAGCAATTGCTGGCCAAACAATTCCTGCTTTTGCGCCTGCTCTACTTCTACATATTTTTTACCCAGCGGCGTCAACATGATGTCGCCTTTTTCCAGCACGGCGAAGCCCAACAGGCTTAAGGCCTCATAAGTCGGGAATAATTCTTCATCCGACAATTCAGCCTCTTCTGCCAGTTGCGGCAAATCGGCACGGCCGTTGAATGGGGCTTCTGCCAACAAATCGAGAATACCTTCGATGCGGCTGACATCCGTCTCAGGCAAGCGATAGCCCAAGTGGCGCGTATTGGGCGTATCTGCCGCAGCCTCATGCGTCGCGCGCATGGTCATCAAGCCATATACTTCATCAATCAAGGCACGGACTTCAAGCGAATCCACATCACGCGGCCTGGGCAGGTCTATCTTGATTTCGCATCTGACCGAGCCCGGGTCACTGGATAAAATAATGATGCGGTCTGCCATCATGACGGCTTCTTCAATATTATGAGAAACGATGAGGATACCCTTGGTGGATATGCGGTCATCTTCCCACAGCTCCAACATGTCATTACGCAGGGTTTCACCTGTCAACACATCCAGGGCAGAAAAAGCTTCATCCATGAGCAGCACATCAGGATTGGTAACCAGTGCCCTGGCTATACCCACACGCTGTTTCATGCCACCAGAAAGTTCACGTGGCAAGGCGCCACCAAAACCAGCCAGACCTATCAATTCGAGAACTGCATCGGCTCTTTGCTCCCGCTCTGCTGCTGGCACACCCTGAGCTTCGAGCCCCAGTTCCACATTCTGTTGCACAGTCAGCCACGGGAATAAGGCAAAGGACTGGAACACCATGGCTATACCAGCTACTGGCCCACCGATGGTCTTGTCACGATAAGCCACTTTGCCTGCATCAGCCGGTATCAAACCAGCCATGATGCGCAGTAAAGTAGATTTACCTGAGCCAGATTTACCCAGCAAAGCGACGATTTCACCATCTTTGAGTTGAAAATCAACCTTGTCCAGTATCAGGCGCGATTTACCATCCGCTGCTTTAAAGGATTTTGCGACCTGATTCAGATCGAGTAATAAATTTTGAGTCATCTTGAATTCCTTGATGAATGATCCAGGCGTAAGCGCTATGGCTCAACGCAGATGGTCTTCGGCCAGCAAATACAATTTGCGCCAGAAAAAACGGTTCAGCAGCATAACGAATATGCACATCACGCCTATGCCTAAAGCGATGCGGTGAAAGTCCCCAGTCTCCGTCATTTGCTTGATATAACTCCCCAAGCCATCAGCCACCAGTGTGGTTTTACCCCAGGTAACATACTCAGTCACGATACTCGCATTCCATGAGCCACCACTGGCAGTGATTGCGCCTGTGATATAGCTGGGGAAAACTGCAGGCAAGTACACCCGTTTCCATTTCAGCCAGCCTTTCAAACCCAGGTTGTCTGCAGCGAGCCGCAGTTCATTAGGGATAGTGGCAGCACCAGCCACGACATTGAACAGGATGTACCACTGTGTGCCAAACACCATCAAGGGGCTGAGCCAGATATTCGGCGTCAATTTGAATGTCACCATGGCAAATACCACCAGGGGAAACATCAGATTCACAGGAAACGCCGCCAGAAATTGCGCCATCGCCTGCACTTTTTGGGAATACTGGGGGCGCAAACCTATCCAGACTGCCACCGGCACCCAGAACAAGGAAGCCAGGGCAATCAGCAACATGACACGCACCAGGGTAATCAAGCCCAAGCCCAGCACATGCGCCACTTCAGCCCAGCCCACAACACTGTGTATGAAAATGAACAGGCTGTACATGGCAAAAACAGATGCCAGCAACAAAACTGTATCCAGGACTTTAGGCCAGGCCGGATGGGTAAAGCGTTGATTTACCTGCACAGTCGTACCATCACCTTGCACACTAAACCATGACAAGCCGCGCGCAAGGAAAAGCCAGAACCTGGCTATCCAGGCACGGAACAAACGGCTGTTACGCATCCAGTCCAGCAACCATGATTGCTGTGCTGTGTCACCTTGGGTTTCTTCAAAGCGGAACTTGTCAGCCCATGCCAGTAACGGGCGGAAAAATAATTGGTCATACAACAAAATACCGATGAGCATGGCCGCAATCGCCCAGGTGATGGCCATACCATCCCTGGCTTCAATCGCTACCGCGATATAGGAGCCTATGCCTGGCAATTTAATATCTTGACCTGCTACAGAAATAGCCTCCGCCGCCACCAGGAAAAACCAGCCACCAGACATGGACATCATCATATTCCAGAGCAAGCCCGGCATGGCGAATGGCAGTTCCAGACGCCAGAAACGCTGCCAGCCAGAGAGCCTGAAAATCTGCGCTGCTTCTTTCAATTCAGGCGGTACATTGCGTATTGACTGATACAGGCTGAATGCCATATTCCATGCCTGGGATGTAAAAATCGCAAAAATGGCAGCACATTCCACGCCCAGTAAATTACCAGGGAACAAGGCAATAAAAGGCGCAATCGCAATCGCCTGAAAGCCAAGAATAGGTACAGATTGCAAGATATCCAGCGCCGGTATCATGACTTTTTCAGCTGCCTGATATTTGGCTGCAATGGCTGCAAATATCAGGCTAAAAATCAATGAAAAGGCTAATGCAGTGAACATGCGCAAAATCGTGCGCAATAAATAGTAAGGCAGATAGGCAGGATCAAGACTGATTTGCAGTGCCTCGCCCACGGCGAAAGGACGGCTCATCTGCATGGCGGCAAAGGCAAAAATACCCAATATAGCCAGTACTAACGGGAGTAAAGCCCAATCCCAACGATTTGGACCTTTGCTCTCAGTGATTGCCTGGAAACGGAACAATTCAAACATGAATGCTCCTTAGCTCACTCAGGGTGAGAAAGAAAAAACGAGACATACCAGCCCTCCTGTCGCAGACTGAAGTCTGGACAAAGATAAACTACGCGGCAAAAGACCAGCCTGCTGACTAGCAATCAGCGCCACGCAAAATTTAAAACAAGGGTAAAAGTAGAGAGCAGCTTGCGCTGCGAAAGACTACTACCCGCCAAATGGCAAGGTAGCAAGAGAAAATCTGTGCTTACATTGCCATATTGATTGAAAATCGACAACTATAACTGTCCACAGATGTGCTCCGAAAATGAGATGCGCGAACTTTAACATAGACTTTGTTTTGCAGGCAAGATGTTGCGATGCAAAATTTTATTTCTTTACGGCTTGCATGCGCTCTTTCAGGATGGCAGCAATTTCTCTTTGCTCCACTTCCACTGCGAAGTCGAGCGCGGTTAAACCCAGGTCATTCTTTAACGTGGGATCAGCGCCTTCTTCCAGCAAAAGATTGACGATAATATGCTTGCCCGAGCGGGCAGCCATCATCAGGGGAGTAGTTTTGTTTGGCGATTCAGCGTCTATGTAAGCTGATTTTTCCAGCAATAAGGCAACAATATCCTTGTTGCCGCCTGCCGCCGCATAGTGCAAGGCACACCAGCCGACTTGATTAATCTCGGCGCCACGCTCAACCACGGCCTTAACGAAGGGAAAATTACCAAGATAGCTGGCCAACATCAAGATGGTGTCGCCGTTACTGGCTCTGGCTTCAAGTTTGATATCTTTGCGATCAAGCAAGGCTTGGAAGACTTTTTTTGAATCTTCACGCAAAGCAATCATCAACAAGGTTTCGCCACGAATTGCTTCAGTGATATTCACGCTCACACCACGTTGCAATAACTCTTTGACCTTATCGACCTGATCAAAGCGTACAGCAAAAATCAAATCTTCCCGGTCGTCAGCAAATGCACAGGCAGAAGATAGCCACAATAATAAACAAGCCAGGCAACGCAGATGAAATTTTCTTGATGAGAAGAATGCAGATGACAAGGCTGTTTGCATATCAGACCTTAATGGGCAAATTGAAACAATTGGAAGAAATTTCTGGTCGTAGTCTCTTGCACTTCTTTGACAGAGATACCTTTTAAATCTGCCAAAAATTCACCCACATGTCGCACAAAACCAGGTTCGTTCATCTTGCCACGATGTGGCGCTGGTGCCAGATAAGGTGAATCAGTTTCTATCAAAATACGGTCCAGCGGCAAGGCTTTTGCCACTGCCTGCAAATCTTTGGCACTTTTGAAGGTGAGGATGCCAGAGAAGGAAATATAAAACCCCAGATCCACTGCCGCTTGCGCAACTTCCAGCGACTCGGTAAAGCAATGCATGACACCGGCCACACCACCCTGCGCTGTACCTGCGCCCTCTTCTTTCATGATGCGTATGGTATCTTCCGCTGCTGCCCGGGTATGTATGATCAATGGTTTGCGGCAAATGCGAGATGCACGGATATGCTGCCTGAAACGCTCACGCTGCCACTCCAGATCGCCCTTCAATCTGAAATAATCGAGACCGGTTTCACCGATGGCAATGATTTTGTCGTGATCCGACAGCTTGACCAATTGCTCTGCTGTCGGTTCTTCTGTTTCTTCATAGTCAGGATGTACGCCTACGGATGCATAGATGTGCGGATACTGTTCCGCCAATGCCAGTACTTGTGGAAAATCGGGCAAATCAACCGAGACGCATAGCGCATGGGTCACCCCATTTTCCTGCATCTTGCTCAATATCTCAGGTAAACGCTCAGCCAGTTCGGGGAAATTGATATGACAATGGGAGTCAACGTACATGCTTGCTACTCTTAAGGAAATTTGATGCCATGATCAGTCAGCAAACTGAGGTCAAACCTCATTTTGCTGAAATCAATTGTAATACGGCTTGCGCCGAGACGTTGGCAGTGTCGCGCAAGAGGGAGTGATGCATATCGATGAAACGCTGTTTAAGGCGTTCCTGCAAGGCTTCGTCACTTAACTGCTGCCACAGGGCATCTGCCATCACATCTGGCCTGGCGGCAGATTGCAAAAATTCTGGCACCAGGAATTCACGCGCCAGTATATTCGGCAAACCTATCCAGGGCTGGTAACCCATATGGCGCAATATTTGCCATGAGGCTTCCATCATCTTGTAGGCAATCACCATAGGCTTTTTGAATAAAGCCACTTCCAGTGACGCAGTCCCTGATGCGACCAGTACTGCATCTGCGGCTGCAATGGCAGTATGCGAACGGCCATCAATCAGTAGCACAGGCACATTATCGAGTTTAGCCTCGACCACCAGCTTGATGTAATAACTGCGCTGTTTTTCGCCAGCCATAGGCACAACGATTTGCAAATGTGGGTCACGCTGGCACAGTATTTTGGCCGTCTGGATAAAGGCTTCCGTATTGTATTTGATCTCGGACATACGGCTGCCCGGCAAGATCGTGACAACTCTGGCATTCTTGTCGAGGCCCAGTTCGTCCCTGGCTGCAGCCATGTCCGTTTCCATGGGAATGACTTGTGCCAGCGGATGACCCACATAAGTCACAGGTATACCAGCATTGCGGTATATCTCTTCTTCAAAGGGAAACACCACCAACATATGGGATACAGCTTCAGCTATCTTTTTGATGCGGCCACCACGCCAGGCCCAGATCGATGGACTGATATAGTGCATGGTGGGAATGCCGGCACGCTTCAACTGGATTTCCAGATCCAGATTAAAGTCTGGTGCATCGACACCGATGAAAACATCCGGTTTTTCCAGCAATAACTGTTCGCGCAATTGCTTGCGTATGCCGCTGATTTCACGATAATGCGCCAGCACTTCAAACAAACCGCGCACGGACAGTTTTTCCATGGGCCAGTCGTTAATAAAGCCATGTTCAGCCATGCGTGGGCCACCTATGCCGTGCATATGGGCATCAGGCAAGGCCGGGCGCAAGCCGGACAAGAGACGGTTGGCCAGCATGTCGCCTGAGGTTTCTCCGGCAACCATGGCAATGATGGGGCGATTAGCTTGAGTTGTCACAGCAGCTTAACGGACAATGCCGCGTGTTGCAGCATCCAGGAAATGACGCATGGATTGCACGTGAAGTGCCGCATCTGCTTCCAGTTCAGCAATCTGTTCATCTATCGCTGCTTTGGCTTCTTCCAGGGTCAAACCGGATTTATAGATCAGCTTATAAGTTTGACGTATGGCTGAGATTTGTTCGCGGCTAAAGCCTCGACGCTTCAAACCTTCAACATTAATGCCATGCGCTGCTGCCGGATTGCCATTCAACATGACGAACGGCGGCACGTCCTGCAGCAAGGAGGTACCCATGCCGCACATCGCGTGTGCACCTATCTTGCAAAACTGGTGCACATTGGTAAAACCACCCAGTATCACCCAGTCACCTACGTGTACATGACCCGCCAAAGCGGCATTATTGGCGAATATGACGTTATTACCAACCTGGCAGTCATGTGCCAGATGCACATAAGCCATAATCCAGTTGTCGTTACCCAGGCGGGTTACGCCATTATCCTGAACCGTACCCAGATTGAAGGTGCAAAATTCACGAATGACGTTATTGTCACCAATTTCAAGGCGCGTAGGTTCACCCGCATATTTTTTGTCTTGCGGTGCGGCGCCTATGGATGAGAACTGGTAAAAAGTATTATTACGACCTATCGTCGTATGTCCTTCAATGACGACATGCGGGCCTATCCTGGTACCTGCCGCTATCGTCACATTGGGGCCGATAATGGAATATGCACCCACTTCAACCGTGCTATCCAGCTTGGCTTTGGGGTCAATCAGCGCGCTTGGGTGGATATGCATTATCTAGCCCTCCTTGGCTTCATCTTTCGTACGCATGGTGCACATCAATTCGCCTTCTACCGCCAATTGACCATCGACTGTTGCCCTGGCCTTGTATTTCCAGATACCGCGTGCGACCTTGATGATTTCAACTTCCATCTTCAACTGGTCACCAGGCTCAACTGGACGCTTGAAACGTGCGCCATCAATGCCGAGGAAATACACGATGGTGTTTTCATCAGGTTTTTGGCCCATGGTCAGGAATGAGAGGATGGCAGCAGTCTGCGCCATCGCTTCTATCATCAATACGCCAGGCATGACAGGTTTGTTCGGGAAGTGTCCATTAAAGAACTCTTCGTTTGCCGTGACATTCTTGATGGCGGTAATGGTTTTCCCATTTTCCCAGCTCAGTACGCGATCTACCAGCAACATAGGATAACGGTGGGGCAGGTATTCTTTGATTTGATTAATGTCCAGGCTATTCATGATCTTTTTCAGTCAGTGTTTTCATTGTTTTTTCGAGATAACGCATTTTTTCACGCATACCCGACAAATTGCGTACGATGGCAGCAGTTTTTTCCCAGTCGGCATTCTTTGCCAAGGGATAGAAGCCAGTATATTGGCCTGGTTCCAGGATGGAGCGCGATACCATGCTGGCAGAAGAAATATGCACATTGTCGACGATGGTGAGGTGTCCCAGCACCATGGCCGCACCACCAAATGTGCAATATTTACCTATCCTGGCACTACCTGCCACGCCCACGCAGCCAGCCATGGCAGTATGCGCGCCTATGTGGCAGTTATGGCCTATCTGTATCTGGTTATCCAGCTTTACGCCTTCTTCTATGATGGTGTCGGCCAAGGCGCCACGGTCTATGCTGGTGTTTGCGCCGATTTCTACATCGTCACCAATCAGCACCCTGCCCGTTTGCGGGATTTTTATCCATTGGCCTTTTTCATTGGCAAAGCCAAAACCGTCTGCACCTATCACTGCGCCAGAATGGATGATGCAACGCTGCCCCAGAACACAATAGTCATAAATACTGACATTCGCATGGATCAGACTGTTGTCACCTATCACCACACCACGACCTATGACAGCACCCGGCTTGATGACGACATGCTCGCCAATTACGGCTTCAGCATCGATACTGACATTGGCACCTATGCTGGCAGTTGCTGCCACGATTGCCAGCGGACTGACCCAGGCAGCGGGATGCACACCTACTGTTGCAGGTATCGCATTAAGCGAAGCAAAATATTGCGCCGCACGGGCAAAGTACACATAGGGCTGCGGGACTATCAGGCAAATGCCGGCATAGTCTTTGCCAATTTGCTCAAAATCAGCCTGCGTCAATATCAATGCTGCGGCTTGTGTAGCGGCGGCTTGATGACGTAATTTGGGATTGGATAAAAAGGTAATATGCTGTTCACTGGCTTCACTCAGAGGAGCAATGCCAGTAACAGTAATATCAGGTGAACCAGTCAATTGACCACCGAAGCGATCGACCAATTCACCCAGCCGAATGCTTGCGGTCATAGGAATTATTTGGAGAGTGCTTTGAGAACTTTGTCAGTGATGTCGATACGGGCGCTGTGATAGACAGAATCTTGCAAGACCAGATCAATTTTTTCAACTTCTGCAATTTGCTTGATCACTTTTTGCGCACGTTCTACCAAAGACGCGATCTCTTCGTTCTGACGCTGATTCACATCTTCATTGTAAGAACGCTGCTTGCGTTTGAAAGTCTGGTCCAGTTCGGTAATTTCACGCTGGCGAACCACACGGTCAGCCTCTGACAATAAAGGCGCATCTTTTTCATACTTTTCAGCAGTCGCCTTCAATTTTTTTGCCAGGCTTTCCAGTTCCTCGCCACGTTTTTGAAATTCGACTTTCAGCTTGGCTTCTGCCGCTTTTGCAGGCACGGATTCACGCATCACCCTTTGAGAATCAAAGATGGCTATTTTGGTGTCCTGCGCCTGAGCTTGAGCAACGCTGAAAACGCAAGCCGCACAAACCATCAAGCGTTGCAACAATTTGGTCGGGGTAGTATGTTGACTCAAAATAATCTCCGTAACACGTACTAAAACAAAACACAGCCAAACATAAGAAATTAGAACCCTGTTCCCATCTGGAACTGGAAGGTTTGTTTCTTATCGTCTGCCTTGGCATTCAAGGCTTTACCAAAGCTGAGCTTCAATGGGCCAACTGGTGATATCCAGCTTATACCGATACCGGCAGAAAAGCGTAAGTCTTTCGCCCGGATTTTTTGACCTTCATCAAATACATTGCCGCCATCCACAAAAGTGAACCAGCGCAAAGACTTATCAGCCCCTGGGAAAGGAATCTGCAATTCTACATTAGCCAGCAAGCGGGTTGCACCACCCAAAGCATCGCCATTTGGATCTTTGGTTCCCAAAGAAGATGGCTCATAGCCACGTACCGAGCCTATACCGCCAGCATAAAAGTTCTTAAACAGTGGATAAGGCTTGCCACCAAGGCCATGACCGTAGTCAATTTCACCGTTCAAAGCCAGAACGATGGAGCGATAAACGGGCTGGAATAATTGTGCATTATAAATCGCACGATAATATTTAAAGCTGCCTACAGCCGCCAATTCGAGGTTGGCACGTTGATAACGACCTATCGTCGGCGTCAATACGCTATCACGGCTATCCCTTTGCCAGGCCGCGGTCAATGGGAAAGAATTGGTTACTGCCTCACCAATACCATAGTCTATCGCCGTCGTATCTTTGGAGCCAGTGCCATAATCAGCAACATATTTCAGGTAACGATATGGACTGCCGTAGTAAGTTTCAACCTTGGTGCGCTCAAAGCCAAGACCAAAGAACACGGTATCAACTTCAGAGAATGGCACACCAAAACGCAATGCACCACCAGTAGTCTGGATTTTATAGTCACCAATACTACCAATAATCGGACGCGTGGTACGAATATACGCTTCCACATTGCGGCTCACGCCATCATCCGTGAAGTATGGATCAGTATGGGAAAGCGCAATCGTACGATTCTGGCGACTAGTGTTGATATCCAAACCTATCGTGTCACCACTGCCAAAGGCATTGGCTTGCTGGATCGAACCGGTAAGTGTTAATCTTTCTGCACTGGAATAGCCAGCACCAAACATCAGGTTACCGGTAGGTTTTTCAGTCACAGTCAGGTTGACGTCAACTTGATCAACACTGGTAGGTACTTCAGGCGTTTCTATCGTGACATCTTTAAAGTAGCCAAGACGCTCCACACGGTCACGTGAGGTTTTGATTTTTTCACCGTCATACCAGGAACTTTCAAACTGACGGAATTCACGGCGGATAACTTCATCACGGGTGCGGGTATTACCGGCCAGGTTGATACGGCGCACATAAACACGTTTACCTGGGTCAACAAAGATGGTGAATGCAACTTCTTTCTTTTCTTTATTCAGGGTAGGATTTGCATTCACGTTAGCAAAGGCATAACCGAAATTACCCATGCGCTCAGAAATGCGCTTGGTGCTTTCCGTCAGACGGGCTGCATTATAGACATTGCCTTTTTTGAGCAACAGCAAAGAGGCTAGCTCCTCTTCCCTGCCCATGGTGTCACCTTCAAGCTTGATATCGGAGACAGTATATTTATCGCCCTCATCAATATTGATGGTGATGTAGATATCCTTTTTATCTGGTGTAATGGAAATCTGGGTGGACAAAATCTGCATTTCCAGATAACCACGGTTTTGATAGAACGAACGCAAAGTCTCGATATCGCCAGACAGTTTTTGCTTGGAATATTGATCCGCCTTGGTGTACCAGGTAAACCAGCCAGGTGTCGTCAAGGTCAGCAAATCACGGATTTCACCGTCAGAAAAATCTTTATTGCCAATAATATTGATTTGAGCAATCTTTGCCACATCACCTTCATCGACGGCAAAAGTGACGTTCACACGATTACGTTCAATCGGCGTGATGGTGGTTGTGATTTGCATGCCATACAAGCCCTTGGACAGGTATTGGCGTTTGAGTTCTTGTTCGGCGCGGTCAACTGTTGCCTTATCGAAAATACGTGATTCACCGACGCCTATGTCTTTCAAGGCTTTGACGAGTGCATCTTTTTCAAATTCTTTAGTACCGGTGAATTCTACACCGGCAATAGTAGGACGTTCTTCCAGCAAGACGATCAAGACACCGTCTTGTACTTCTATCTGAACATCCTTGAAGAAACCCGTTGCATACAGGGATTTGATCGCAGTGGTACTTTTTGCGTCATCAAATTGTTCGCCGACTTTTACTGGCAAATAACTAAATACAGTACCAGCTTCTGTCCGTTGCAAGCCTTCTACACGTATATCCTTGACGGTGAAGGGCTCAATCGCGAGTGCGTTTCCGGTGCAAAGTGCCAGTGCAGCCAAAGATAAAGCATGACGACGAAAATGGGCTAAAGTGAACTGCTCTATATGTAATTTCATTGGGTATAAATTTCTTTCAATACTCTCAATATTGCTATCTGAAATGAGTTTCTGCCATCAAGCCAGCTATTATGGCACTAGTCGGGCAATGTCATTAAAAAAAGCTATTGCCATCATCGTCAATAGCAAAAAAACTCCGGCGCGCTGCCCCATTTCGACGTAACGGTCTTGCAAAGGTTTCCCCGTTAAAACTTCCAGCGAATAATACAACAAATGCCCCCCATCTAAAACCGGTATTGGTAGTAAATTCATCACGCCAAGACTAATACTGATTACCGCAATGAAACTGAGGTAGGTAATCAAGCCAGTTCTGGATGTTTGCCCGGCATAGTCAGCGATAGTCAAAGGTCCGGTTATATGCTTCAAAGAAACACTGCCCGTTAACATTTTCCCCATCATTTTCAGGCTGAAGATGCTGGTGTCCCAGGTTTTTTCAACTGACTTAATGAGTGCTTGCAGCGGGTTTGCCTGCACTATCGTCATTTCATATGTGACAGGCTGCAGTTTTACTTTCATCAGCCCTACTGTTTGCCCATTAGTTTCCTGGCTTACAGGGGTGACTTCCACCTCAAATTTCTTCCCCTTCCGTTGAGCCAATAGCTTCAACGGTTTATCGGGATTGGCGTTGACGATTTGCCGGAAATCTATGACATCAAGCAAAGGTTTTTGTCCAATTTCCAGGATGCGGTCACCAACCTGCAAGCCTGCCCGCATTGCAGGGCTATCCGGCAAAAAATCCTCCAGCACAACCTCAGCACTACCAGCAAGATTCAAGCCAAGATGCAGCAAAATATCTGCATCGGCTTCTCTGGAGGATAGTTGCTGAAGAGGAATTTCTATGGAAAGTGGCGTATTGTCACTGCCTTGCCCGGAATGAGCACGCTGCACTTCCAATACCGGATTACGATTATTGACACCAGCCTGCATCATTTTCCAGCGAAATTCAGACCAGCTTTGTATCTGCTCACCATTAAAGGCCGTAATCAAGTCGCCGTGACGCAGACCCGCCTTGTAGGCAATAGAAGACTCGGAGCCAACACGCGCTTTGGCAACAGGCTCAGGCACGCCATGTACAAACAAAACCGTATAAAGAAAGATGGCCAATAAAAAATTGGCTATCGGGCCCGCAGCAACGATGGCGATACGCTTCCAGACCGATTGATGACAAAATTCACGGGACAACTCGGCAGGATCAATATTGTCAGCGCCCATTTCACGGGCATCCAGCATTTTGACATAACCACCCAGCGGCAATATGGAGATTGCCCATTCCGTTTGATCTTTACCCAGGCGTTTTGAGTAAATGATTTTCCCCATACCCAGAGAAAAGCGCAAAACCTTGACGCCACACCAGCGTGCGACGATATAGTGCCCAAATTCATGGATAGTGACCAGTATGCCCAAGGTCACAAGGAAGGCCAGTGCGTTTTGCAGCCAGGTCATAAGGCGATCATAGCCTCAGCAACACGACGCGCCTCTGCATCACAGGCAAGTATACTTTCCAGGTCTGGCGCCTCTGTTGCCACCACCTTGCTCAGTGTATGCTCTATGACCTGATTGATCATGCGGAAGCCTATTTTCTTATCCAAAAACGCTTGGACAGCGATTTCATTACTTGCGTTCAATATAGTTGCAGCAGACTTGCCTTCTTTCAAGGCATCATAAGCTAATTGCAGACAAGGGAAGCGCTGGAAATCTGGTTTGATGAAATTCAGACTGGCGACTTTCAGCAGGTCTAGCGGTGCAACTCCAGAAGCTATGCGTTCTGGATAAGCCATGCCATAGGCGATAGGTATGCGCATGTCCGGGTTACCCATTTGTGCGATCACAGAGCCATCAGTATAAGACACCATGGAATGAATCACGCTTTGCGGATGGATGACTACTTCTATCTGCTCTGCTGGCGTTGCAAACAACCAGTGTGCCTCGATGACCTCCAAGCCCTTATTCATCATCGTTGCTGAATCGACAGAGATTTTCCGCCCCATGACCCAGTTAGGGTGCGCTACGGCTTGTTCAGGCGTCACATCGTCCAGGGTATTCACGTCTCTGTTCAAGAATGGCCCACCAGAGGCGGTCAGCAATATCTTGTGTATGCCATGCTGCCCTGGCTGACGATTGTAATTGCCAGGCAGACACTGGAAAATGGCATTGTGTTCACTATCAATGGGCAACAGGGCAGCACCGCTGTCTTTAATGGCATCGATGAATAACTGGCCAGACATGACGAGTGCTTCTTTATTCGCCAGCAATACCTTCTTGCCCGCTTTTGCTGCAGCCAGAGAAGCGGGCAAGCCAGCCGCACCTACAATAGCGGCCATCACGCTGTCACACTCGCTGGCGCTGGCAACGGCACACAAGGCTTCAGGGCCAAACAGTATCTGGATTTGAGGTAAATGTTTTTCTTTTAATAGAATCGCCAGTTCGTCAGCAGCCTGCGCTGTACCAACTACTGCAACCTGAGGCAAAAACTGTGCACATTGCTCAGCCAGTTTTGCTACCTGGGTATGTGCAGTCAGTGCAAAAACACTGTAGCGATCAGGATGACGCGCGACGACATCCAGTGTCGATACGCCTACTGAGCCCGTAGACCCCAATATGCATAATTGCTGTTTTTTTTGCATTTATTTTATCGCCACAAGTCCACTAAGGCTGCCAGAGGAAGCACAGGTATCAATGCATCTATCCTGTCAAGTACACCGCCATGGCCAGGCAACAAATTGCTACTGTCTTTCATGCCAACGCGACGCTTTAATGAAGATTCAAACAAATCACCCACTACGCTGGCGGCAGTAATCAAAGTCATGGCACAGACAAAGATGAGCCAGCCTTTTCTGGCAAGCAATTGCGCAGTAAAAGTATTTTCCAGTGCGGGAATAAAGCTGGTCGCCGCGGCCAGTATCAATACGCATATCCAGCCACCGATAGCGCCCTCCCACGATTTACCGGGAGAAATTGTCGGGGCCAGTTTGCGCTTGCCAAAAGCTTTACCAGAAAAATAGGCGCCGATATCGGCAATCCAGACGATTGCCATGACAGAGAACAAATACATCGGTGAACGCTGGAAGAAAACAGCAATCGCGACGAAGCAGGCAAAAATACTGATACCATATAAAGTGCTCAGCATGCCGCTGGAAAAATTATGAGTCTCTGGCAAACCTCTGGCCAGCGTGGGAACCAGTCTGAAAGCCCAGAATGCCGTACTTAACGCAAACAGTAAAGGATGCGAGAAATCTGCCAGATGGAATAAGCAATACACCAGCAAGCCTACCCACAACGCAGCCATGATGATGGGACCGGGTTTTTTGAATAATCGCTGACATTCCCACATCGCAGCAGCAAAAAAAGCGACAGCCATTACAGAAAATGCATAGAAATTGGCCGAATACAGTACTGGTAGCAAAATGGCCAACAGAACCAGAGCAGTCAGAACACGGGTTTTAAGCATTACTTGCTTTCTTGCTGTGCAGATTGTTCGGTTACTTGCGCACTGGTCCGTCCAAAGCGACGTTCGCGGTTTTGATAAGATGAAATGGACAAGTCCAGAGCAGCCGCGTCAAAATCAGGCCAGAACGTATCTGTAAAATACAACTCACTATACGCCAGTTGCCAGAGCAGGAAATTGGAAATGCGTGTCTCGCCGCCGGTACGGATAAACAAATCCGGTTCAGGTGCATAGGCCATAGACAGATAAGCGGCAAGCTGGTCTTCTGTTATTTCCTGATCAGCCTGCCCTGCTGCCACACGCTCTTTTTGCAAACGGTTCATGGCCTGCATGATGTCCCAGCGCCCGCCGTAATTGGCGCAAATGGTCACGGTCAAGCCTTGATTACTGGCAGTTTTTTGCTCTGCAGCAGCTATCATGCTTTGCAGTTGCGGGTCAAAGCGCGTGAGGTCGCCAACCACTTTCAGACGTATATTATTAGCGTGCATTTTCGCCACTTCTTTTTCAAGAGCGGTCACAAACAAACGCATTAATAATGACACCTCTTCGGCAGGGCGACGCCAGTTTTCTGAGCTGAATGCGAAAAAGGTCAGGTAAGAAACACCGCGGCGGGCACAGGCTTCAACGATGCCCCTGACCGCCTCAACGCCCTTTACATGCCCGGCGACACGCGGCAAAAAACGCTTAGTTGCCCAGCGCCCGTTGCCGTCCATGATAATTGCGATATGTTTAGGAATTGCGCCAACTGCCGGAATTTCCTTGGTGGAACTTGTATGGGTCATGTAAATCCAGAATGTGTTGATACGCGGGCGACGACTTATACTGTCAACACTTCTTTTTCTTTGTCAGCCAGGAGCTTGTCCACTTCGGCAACAAACTTGTCTGTCAATTTCTGGATGTCATCTTGGGCACGACGCTCATCATCTTCCGAGCATTCTTTTTCTTTCAGTAACTTTTTCAGCGACTCATTAGAATCACGACGGATGTTGCGTATCGCGATCTTGGCGCTCTCGCCTTCAGTCTTGACCAGTTTGACCATTTCCTTGCGGCGCTCTTCTGTCAGCGGCGGAGTTGGCACACGAATCAACTCACCCTGAGATGACGGGTTCAAACCCAGATCAGCATCACGGATGGCTTTTTCAATAGCGTTCAACATCTTCTTTTCCCAAGGCTGCACGCCAATCGTGCGGGCATCGATCAAAGTAACGTTGGCAACCTGGGTGATGTGGGTAGGTGTACCGTAATAATCAACCTGGACATGATCCAGAATGCCGGTGTGGGCACGGCCAGTACGTACTTTAGACAAATCTGCCTTTAAAGTCTCGATAGACTTTTGCATACGCTGGTCAGAACTTTTTTTAATATCTGCTACGCTCATAGCGCTCTCCTGTACATCTGGGCACAAGCGACGGGTCTTGCCGCGCTCCTTGCCGAATTAATATGAAACAATCCAAAGTGCAGGATTATACGTGCACTAAGGTGCCTTCGTCTGCCCCCAGGATGACATTCTTCAATGCACCTGGTTTAATTATGGAAAATACCTTGATAGGCAGTTTCTGGTCGCGGCAAAGAGCAAAGGCAGTTGCATCCATGACTTGCAGGTGACGAGCAATGGCTTCATCAAAAGAAATCGTTGTATAACGTGTCGCTGTGGCATCTTTTTTAGGATCAGCAGTATAAACGCCATCAACCTTGGTCGCTTTCAGGACGATTTCAGCGCCAATTTCAGAACCGCGCAAAGCAGCGGCTGTGTCGGTAGTAAAGAAGGGATTACCGGTACCTGCAGCAAACACAATGACTTTACCCTCTTCCAGATATTGCAAGGCTTTAGGGCGCACATAAGGCTCAACGACCTGGTCAATGGCGATTGCTGACATGACGCGCGAAGTCAAACCGACCTGACGCATCGCATCCGATAATGCCAAAGCATTCATGACCGTGGCCAGCATACCCATATAGTCAGCAGTAGCCCTGTCCATACCTTGCGCTCCAGGTGCCACGCCACGGAAGATGTTACCGCCACCGATAACGATGGCCAGCTCTACACCCATTCTTGATACTTCGGCCACATCGGCCACCATGCGCTCTATCGTCGCACGGTTAATGCCAAACGGATCATCGCCCATCAGGGCTTCGCCAGAGAGCTTCAAGAGCACACGCTTGTAAGCAGGTTTTGTCATGATAGGACTCCTTCTGGTAGTTTAAATAGTTTTAAAAAATGCATACTGGATGAAGCAGCCTGGATAAGGCACCTCAATGACCATTTGATTTGTAAACTAGCCCGGTCAGGCAATACACAAAGCAAATGGAGCACCATCCGCTCATATTTACACCTGAATACACAAATTTGATGCTCAGACACAAATACTTACAATCGCTGGATTTAAAAAAACGGGCCTTTCGGCCCGTTTTTTTATTTCGCCAATTACGCTTGTTTTGCTGCGGCCACTTGCGCGGCCACTTCTGCGGCGAAGTCATCTTGCTTCTTCTCAATGCCTTCACCAACGACGAACATGGTGAATGCCTTGACAGTTGTATTAACAGATTTCAACATCTGCTCAACTGTTTGCTTGTCGTTCTTAACGAATGTTTGATTCAGCAAGGAAACTTCTTTCAGGAATTTCTGTACGGAACCTTCAACCATTTTTTCAGCGATATCTGCTGGCTTGCCAGATTCTGCTGCTTTCAAAGCTGCTACAGAGCGCTCTTTTTCGATCAACTCAGCAGGAACCTGATCAGAAGACAGGGATACTGGTTTCATCGCAGCGATATGCATCGCTACGTCTTTACCAACTTGCTCATCCGCACCGTCAAATTCAACAACCACACCGATACGTGTACCGTGCAGGTAAGAAACCAGTTTAGCCGTTGTATCAAAACGGACAAAGCGACGGAAAGACATGTTTTCGCCGATTTTACCAACCAGTGCTGCGCGCACTTCTTCAACTGTTTTGCCGTCCAGTGGCAACGCACCCAAAGCTGCGATGTCAGCAGGGTTATGCTCAGCGATCAATTTTGCACAAGTATTTGCCAGCGCCAGGAAATCATCATTCTTGGTCACGAAGTCTGTTTCGCAGTTAACTTCAATCAGGGAACCAACATTGCCAGCGATGTGAGATGCGACAACACCTTCTGCAGTAATACGGGAAGATGCTTTGGAAGCTTTGCTACCCAGTTTTACACGCAGAATTTCTTCCGCACGGTCCATATCGCCTTCTGCTTCTGTCAGCGCTTTTTTGCATTCCATCATTGGCGCATCTGTTTTTGCGCGCAGTGCACCTACCAAAGCTGCTGTAATCGCCGCCATGTCATTCTCCTAGTTCAATGGTGTTTAAAGAAACACCGATATCAAATTTTGTTTAAAAAAAAGGGCGAACGACTGTTGCCCCATTTTTTGTTTCAAGCCGCCACAGCAGCTTGAAACCATGTGCCAGAACAGGCTATTAAGCTTGCTCTACTTCTACAAACTCATCAGAACCTGGCTTAACAGCTTCCAAAACTTCGTTCACTGCGTTTGCACGGCCTTCCAGGATGGAGTCGGCAACACCGCGAGCATACAAAGCGATTGCTTTGGAGGAGTCATCATTACCAGGGATGATGTATGCAACACCTTCTGGGGAGTGGTTAGTATCAACCACGCCGATAACCGGGATGCCCAGTTTCGCTGCTTCAGTGATTGCACCTTTGTGGTAACCAACGTCAACCACGAAAATTGCATCAGGAACGCCGCCCATATCCTTGATACCACCGATGGATTTTTGCAGCTTGATCATTTCGCGCTGGAACATCAGAGCTTCTTTTTTGGACAGTTTCTCAACGGAGCCGTCTTCGATGGAAGCTTCCATGTCTTTCAGGCGCTTGATAGATGTTTTGACTGTTTTGAAGTTAGTCAACATACCACCCAACCAGCGCTGATCAACGAAAGGCATGCCAGCACGTTGTGCTTCTGCTGCGATGATGTCACGGGATTGACGCTTAGTGCCAACCATCAACACTGTGCCGCGATTGGAAGACAATTGACGGATGTACTTCATCGCGTCCTGGTACATTGCCAGGGTTTTTTCCAAGTTGACGATATGAATCTTGTTGCGATGACCGAAGATGTACGGTGCCATTTTTGGATTCCAAAAACGGGTTTGGTGACCAAAGTGCACACCAGCTTCCAGCATTTCACGCATTGTTACAGACATAATAACTCCAGGGTTAGGTCTTGAATCCAGCCAGTGATCTGAGCGGCTTAATAGTTGCAATAGCTACCTTAATAACTATCAAAACCAAGCGCTGCAAGACACCCTTTTCGACCGGATTCGATTGATAAAATATAAATTAGCAAGTACCGCATTTCTATACATCTACAAGCTAACCATCTATTCTACTATGAAAACAGTATTTTCCTCAAGTGCTGAGATTAAGAAGTCAGTGCAGGAGCGCTGTCAGGGCAATACGGCACGGCCTTTCATAGACTATAATTCCGGTTCTGCAACACTTTCGCAATTTTACTCAGATCAAGACTTTAGCTGGTAAGCGAACCTGGCCGCCAGGCAAAAATGTCGGGCCATGTCATGTATTCGCTATGCAAGTCTTGGCAAACGACAAGAAAACGTATGGAAGCTATCACTATAAAGACGCCGGAAGATATCGCCGGCATGCGCATTGCCGGTAAATTGGCTTCGGAAGTCCTCGATTACATCACGCCTTTTGTCAAAATTGGTATAACGACTGGTGAACTTGACCGTTTGTGTCATGAATTCATGACTAATGTGCAAGGCACCATCCCAGCTCCATTGAATTATTGCCCTCCGGGTTACACGCCTTATCCAAAAGCCATTTGCACATCAGTGAATGATGTTATTTGCCACGGCATACCTGGAGACAAGGTCTTGAAAGATGGCGACTCAGTCAATCTGGATATTACCGTCATCAAAAATGGTTACCATGGCGACACCAGCCGTATGTTCTTGCTGGGTGAACCGTCCATACTATCCAAACGCCTGAATGCGATTACTTATGAATGCATGTGGTTGGGTATCGATAAAATCAAACCTGGCGCGCATCTTGGCGACATAGGCCATGTTATTCAGCAGCACGCTGAACGTGCAGGCTACAGCATCGTTCGTGAATTTTGCGGCCATGGCATAGGCAAAATTTTCCATGAAGCACCACAAGTTATGCATTACGGTAAACCTGGCACTATGGAGAAGCTGTTGCCTGGAATGATTTTCACGGTAGAACCCATGGTTAACGCTGGCCGCCGTGATATCAAGGAAATGCCTGACGGCTGGACCATCAAAACCAAGGACCGCAGCCTGTCGGCCCAGTGGGAGCATACTGTCCTGGTAACGGAAACCGGTTATGAAGTGCTGACATTGTCGGCAGGCTACCCGCCTATCCCGGATTTCATCAAACTCGCTTAAGACCCTGGTCACATGCAGACACCGGCACTCTCTTTCAAGGAAGAATTGAAATCAGCGCAACTGATCGTCATTAATGCGTTCAAGGAAAATCATAAGGCAGAACAATTGCTACATGATTTGTGCCGCAATGTCGATCAGCAACTCAGCAAAATCTGGCGTCATTTTGAATTTCCGAAAGAAGCGGCACTGGTCGCTGTTGGCGGCTATGGTCGTGGCGAATTATTCCCCTATTCCGACGTTGATGTGCTGATTTTGTTACAGCAAAGGCCGGATGCTGTCTTGCGTGAAAAATTGGAAAAACTGGTGCAACTCTTCTGGGACATCGGTCTGGATATTGGTCACAGCATACGCACAATAGATGAATGCCTGCAAGAATCCGCTGCCGACATCACCGTACAAACCAGCCTGCTGGAAGCACGTCTGGTAACAGGTAGCCGCAAATTGTTCAAGGAAATGCAGCAGCACTATGCGGAAGCCATGCAGCCGCAAAAATTTTTCCAGGAAAAACTCCTGGAGCTGCAACAGCGCCACGTCAAATATGAAGACACGCCCTATAGTCTGGAACCTAATTGCAAAGAAAGCCCGGGCGGGCTCAGGGATTTGCAAGTCATACTCTGGGTGGCTAAAGCTGCTAATCTGGGTAACTCATGGCGTGAACTGGCTGAGCGTGGCCTGATAACAGATGTCGAAGCCCGTCAGTTAAAACGCAATGAGCGTGCTTTTAAAGACATACGCATACGACTGCATATCCATGCAGGCCGCCGTGAAGATCGCCTCATTTTTGATGTACAGACACCGATAGCAGAAACCTTTGGATTCAAGACTACAGAATCCAGACGTGCCAGCGAATACCTGATGCAACGCTATTACTGGGCTGCCAAGGCTGTTACGCAACTCAATACTATATTGCTACAAAATATTGAAGCAGTATTATTTCCACAGCCCTCGGTACCACGGCCCATCAATGAGCATTTCAATGAGGTGAACGGCTTCATCGATATCGCCAGAGATGATACCTTTGAAGCAAATCCATCGACCATACTGGAAGTTTTTCTAGTCATGGCCAGACACACCGAACTCAAAGGCATGACGGCCAGGACGTTGCGTGCCCTCTGGCATGCGCGGCTGTTGATTGATGCTGAATTTCGCCATGACATCTTCAATCGCTCTCTATTTCTGCAAATTCTGCAATCGCCGCAAGGGATCACCCATGCGTTGCGCCGCATGAATCAAATGAGCATACTGGGTCGCTACCTGCCGAATTTCCGTCGCATCATAGGACAGATGCAACATGATCTGTTTCATGCCTACACAGTAGATCAGCACATCCTCATGGTCGTGCGCAACCTGCGCCGCTTCACCATGCCCGAGCATGCGCATGAATACTCATTTTGCAGCCAGTTGATGGCGAATTTTAATCAACCCTGGGTTTTGTATATCGCAGCTTTATTTCACGATATCGCCAAGGGGCGCGGTGGCGACCATTCACTGCTGGGCATGGCAGATGCCAAGAAATTCTGCTACGACCATGGCCTGAGCAAGGCCAATACCGAATTGATTATCTTTTTGGTAGAAAAACACCTGACCATGTCGCATGTGGCACAAAAACAGGATTTATCTGATCCTGATGTAGTGCAAAATTTCGCCAATCTGGTCAAGGACGAACGTCATTTGACGGCCCTGTATTTGCTGACAGTATCTGATATTCGTGGCACCAGCCCCAAAGTCTGGAATGCCTGGAAAGGCAAGCTGCTGGAAGACTTATATCGCATGACCTTACGCGTACTGGGTGGCGAAACACCAAGCAAGGACAGGGAGTTAAAGAATCGTCAGGAAGAAGCGCTGAAAGCCTTGCGCCTGTATGGTCTGGCACCTGATGCGCATGAAAAATTCTGGCAGCAACTTGATGTCGCATACTTTCTGCGCCATGACGCATCTGATATCGCCTGGCAAACACGTGCTTTGCATGACCGCATAGATAGCCAGATACCAGTGGTGAAATGCCGGCTATCGCCCATAGGTGAAGGTTTGCAGATTACAGTCTACGTCAAAGATCAGCCCGACTTGTTTGCACGCATCTGTAATTATTTTGACGGCAAGAATTTTGGCATTCTCGATGCAAAAATTCACACCAGCAAAAATGGTTACGCTCTCGATACTTTCCTGGTGATAGAACCTGCTTTTGCCAATAATTACCGTGACATCATTAATTTGATAGAGCACGAACTGACAGAAATTCTGACTCGTCAGACACCATTGTCACCACCAAACCGTGGACGTTTGTCACGGATGTCGCGCACCTTCCCTATCGTGCCTACGGTGGATTTACGGCCGGATGATCGTGGTCAGTATTATTTACTGTCCATCTCTGCCAATGACAGAAATGGCTTGTTGTATGCGGTGGCAAATATACTGACCAAGTATAAAATCAATTTACATACAGCCAAAATCATGACTCTGGGGGAAAGAGTGGAAGACGTTTTCATTGTTGATGGCCAGGCCCTGCAAGGTGCCCGCAGCCAGATACAGTTTGAAACTGACTTGCTGGATGCCCTAAGAATTTAAGCTCTATCGAACGCAGTACCGCAACCGAATAATCAAAACCCTTGCCTGATTCGCAACAAGCCCCAGGCAAGCCTACTCTAAAAGCATCATGACTGAACTTGTACGACTCTCCAAACGCATGTCCGAACTTGGCCTTTGCTCCCGCCGTGAGGCCGATGAATGGATAGCGCGCGGCTGGGTCAGAGTTGACGGCAAAGTCATCTCGGAACTGGGTAGCAAAGTACTACCCCATCAAAAAGTAACAGTGGAAAGGCAGGCTGCCGCCGAGCAATCGAAACGCGTCACTGTCCTTATCAACAAACCGGTAGGCTATGTCAGCGGTCAGGCTGAAGATGGCTACACGCCAGCAATCGCCCTGATCAAGCCAGAAAACCGCTGGACAGAAGATGAAGTCGATACCCAGTTCCACCCTACTCAATTGCGTAGTCTGGTACCGGCTGGCCGCCTGGATATCGATTCAGTCGGTTTGCTGGTATTGACCCAGGATGGTCGTATCGCCAAGCATTTGATAGGCGAAACCACGGTGGTGGAAAAGGAATATCTGGTACGGGTGCAATACGGTAAACCTGGGCGTTTGCCAGATGCAGATCTGCGGCGCCTGAATCATGGCCTGTCACTGGACGGCAAGAAACTGCTACCCGCCAAAGTCACCTGGCAGAATGAAGACCAGTTGAATTTCATCCTGCGCGAAGGCAAGAAGCGCCAGATCAGGCGCATGTGTGAAATGGTAGGCTTGAAAGTCATAGGTCTGAAACGTGTACGCATAGGTAAGATCAAACTAGGTAAATTGCCAGAAGGTCAGTGGCGCTATCTGCGTGAAGACGAGCAGTTCTAATTTACATCTTAAAAAAACAAAAGGGGCAAGAACCAACATTCTTGCCCCTTTTGTTTTGAAATCAATAACTCAATCGTCGTCGTTAGGGTCAAGTTCCGGGAACAAGACTTCAGTAAAACCAAATTGTGTCAGATCACGTATGCGCATAGGATACAAAATGCCATTCAGATGATCACATTCATGCTGCACGACACGGGCGTGGAAGCCATCTACGTCGCGTGAGATGCGCGTACCGAACTGATCATAGCCTTCATAGCGCAGCGCACTCCAACGTGGCACCAGTCCACGCATGCCTGGAACGGACAAACACCCTTCCCAGGCATCATCTGTTTCTTCAGATAAAGGCGTCAATACAGGGTTGATGAGTACGGTTTCTGGCACGACAGGTGCATCAGGATAACGTGGATTATTTTTGAAACCAAAAATCACAAGTTGCAAATTCACGCCTATCTGTGGCGCTGCCAGGCCTGCGCCATTGGCGGCAATCATGGTCTCGAACATATCCTTGATGAGCTCATGCAATTCTGGCGTATCAAACGCAGTGACCTGTTCAGCAACTCTTAATAGTCGGGCATCGCCCATTTTCAGGATAGGATGAATCATGGTGCACCAGATGTTTAATGAATGTAATAAATGATTTACATATAAATACGGCCAGATTCTGTCTGGCCGTATTTTAGTATTACTTATTTCAGGGACTGCAGATATTCAGAGAATTCTGCGCTGGTTTCTTTATGCTTCAAACCCAGGGCAACACTGGCCTTCAGATAACCCAGTTTGGAGCCGCAGTCATAACGCGTTGCATTGGGACGGAAGGCGTAGACAGGAAAGTCCTTGAGCATGGCCGCAATGCCGTCAGTCAATTGAATCTCACCGCCAGAACCTTTGCCTAGGGTTTCCAGATAAGAGAAAATACGCCCAGACAAAATATAGCGACCAACTACCGCCAGAGTGGACGGGGCAACATCAGGCATAGGTTTTTCTACTATACCCTGCACTCTTTCCAGGCTATCAGTGTAAGGTGTACCACTGACGATACCGTATTGACGGGTAAATTCACGCGGCACGTTTTGTACAGCAACAATGCTGCCGCCTTCGGCTTCATACTGACGTGCCATCTGTGCCATGACGGAAGGTTGCCCAACATCCGCATCCATCAAGTCATCCGCCAGCAAGACTGCAAACGGATCATCGCCAATAACAGGGCGGGCACACAACACTGCATGCCCCAAACCGAGAGCCGCTGTCTGGCGGATATAGATGCAGTTGATGTTCTTTGGAATAACGTTTCTGACCAGGTCCAGCAAAGCTTCTTTACCTGCTGCTTCCAGTTCGCTTTCCAGTTCATAGGCTTTATCAAAATGGTCTTCAATCGCCCGTTTATTTCTGCCGGTGATGAATACCATTTCCGTAATGCCTGCTTCCACAGCCTCTTCAACCGCATATTGTATGAGCGGCTTATCAACGATAGGCAGCATCTCTTTTGGTTGCGCCTTGGTGGCTGGCAAGAAGCGGCTCCCCAAACCTGCCACTGGAAATACGGCTTTTTTAATTTTTCTCATTTCAGCTCCCGGAACAAAGTTGAAGCAATTCTGCTTCTGTCAAAATATTGATACCCAATTCTTGCGCTTTCACCAGCTTGCTGCCTGCATCGTCGCCAGCAACCAGATAACTGGTTTTCTTGGAGACTGATCCGGAGACTTTTCCACCGGCTTTTTCTATCACCTCTGTCGCCTGATCACGACTCAATGTAGGCAATGTGCCCGTCAATACCAGCGTCTTGCCTGCCAGGACTTGCTCAGCTTTTTCTCGCACTTCAATTTCTGGCCAATGTATGCCGGATGCCAGCAATTGCTCTACCAGTTCCACATTCAATGGATCTGAAAAGAAGCGCAAGATGGATTTCGCCACTACCGGGCCAACATCCGATACTTCCAGCAGTTGTTCTTCGGTCGCTTTCATCAAGGCATCCGTATTGCCAAAATGTGCAGCCAGATCTTTTGCTGTCGACTCACCTACATGGCGTATACCCAGCGCGTAGATAAAACGAGGGAAACTAGTCAGTTTGGATGTTTCCAGTGCACTCAATACATTCTGCGCAGACTTCTCTGCCATGCGATCCAGCTCAACCAGTGCACGCAAACCTAGCTTATACAAATCTGCAGCCGTTGTAACGACATTCTTGTCGACCAACTGATCAATGAGCTGCTCTCCTACACCATCAATATTCATGGCCTTACGTGAAGCAAAATGAGATAAGCCCCCTTTTCGCTGTGCTGTACATTTTATCCAGCCACCACTGCAACGGGCAATCGCTTCATCTTCCGGCTTTTGTATGGGTGAGCCACAAATCGGACATTCAACTGGCATAACGAACTGGCGCGAATCCACAGGGCGCTTTTCCAATATGCTGGCGACGACTTCAGGTATCACATCACCTGCGCGACGTACAGAAACCGTGTCACCTATGCGTATATCCTTGCGCTGAATTTCTTCTTCATTGTGGAGAGTGGCGTTGGTTACGGTCACACCGCCAACAAAAACCGGGGCGAGTCTGGCAACAGGTGTAATAGCGCCAGTCCTGCCGACCTGTACTTCTATATCCAGCACCGTCGTCAAAGCTTCTTGCGCCGGGAATTTGTGAGCAATTGCAAAACGTGGCGCACGTGATACAAATCCAAGAGACTGCTGGCTCGCGAAGTCGTTGACTTTATAGACAACGCCATCGATTTCATAATCGAGGCTGTCACGCTTCGTTTGAATCGCCTTGTAAAATTCCAGCAAACCAGATGCACCGCTCACCAGAGCATTTTCTTCACAGACAGGAATGCCTGCCTGTTTATACCAATCCAGCAAAGCGCGATGGGAAGGTGGCACGCTCATGCCTTCCAGCAGGCCTATGCCATAGGCAAAAAAACGCAAAGTGCGCTTAGCAGTAATTTTTGAATCCAACTGACGCAAACTACCGGCAGCAGCATTACGCGGGTTGGCAAACTCTTTAGCACCGGCATCTCGCTGACGCTGATTGAGTTTTTCAAAATCGCGTTTGAACATCAGTACTTCGCCACGTACATCCAGTATCTTTGGCGGATTTTCTACCTGCAAGCGCAAAGGAATACTGTGTATGGTGCGAATATTCTCAGTAACGTCTTCGCCGGTGAAGCCATCGCCCCGCGTTGCTGCCTGCGTGAAGACGCCGTCGACATAGCGCAAATTGATGGCAAGGCCATCAAACTTCAAATCTATCGCATAGACGATTTCACTTTGAATATCCAGTCCCTCGCGGGCACGGCGGTCAAAATTAATGACATCGTCATCTTCAAAACCATTGTTCAGCGACAGCATGGGCACTGCGTGCTGCACCTGACCAAATTCTGGCAAAGGTGCCCCACCTACCCTGTTGGTGGGCGAATCGACAGTTTTTAATTCGGGATGCGTTTCTTCCAGTCGCTGAAGTTCTGAAAACAATCTGTCATATTCAGCATCTGGCACGCTGGGGTTATCCAGTACATAATAGGCATGTGCATGCCTGTTCAACTCTGCGCGCAGGCTTTCTGCCTGTACTGCTAATGTTGAAGTGTCTGCCGCCTTGGCGGCAGCATCCAAAAGATCATTCTGCATGTCTACAATAATTAGCTAAATAGTCGTTGCGCTCGCAAAGAGCCAGCAGGAATCTGCGCCTCTGCCATTGCGGCATAAAATTCATGAACCTGGCCAGATATCTCATCGAGTGCCAGTTTGGAGATGGGTTGATTGCCATCATCCACAACCGTACCACTCAAGCGAGTTGCCAGCGAGCGGGCGCAAGCCGCCATGGCACCAAAGCCATCGCGCGCTGGGGCAACACAAGGTACGTCCAGCAACAGGGTCAGGCGCGAAGTCATGGTTTCACTGACGCTGACATTGGTGGACAAGGTAAACAGACTGCCGCCGTCGCCATCGGGCATCATCAGGCGACCGTCTGGACGCTGATCAAAACCCATTTTTTCCAATGCTGCGAGCAAAGTATTTAAGGCCCATGGCGCGCCATTAGCAGCGATATTCACACTCAATTGCGCATCATGCTCAGCGACGAATTGATGCAACTCGCGGGCGTTGACCATGACTTTATTCATGTCAGGAATATCAGGGTGCGCACTCAGATTATCGGCAATCGCCCGCAATTTCATGATGAACTCGGAATATTCCAGCTCATTCAAAGGGCCGTTACGGCTGACCATTTGCACACCGGCAAACAGGCAGGTGTAAGCGCCGCCAACTGCAATAACATCGCGCTCGCCGCTATGGCTTTGGCCTATGAAATGCACAGGTTTTTTGCCTACATACTTAAGATCAGCAATTTCTGCCAATATTTTTTCGCCACGTACAGGTGTTTCAAATTCCAATGGAATTACGCAATCGATTAATTCATCAACTGGCAATTCTTTATCCTGAACAGCTACCGGGGCTTCCATTTCAGTGGCAACATCTGCGTGCATGGGTGCATGGTGTTGTGGCACATCGTCGACTGGCTGCACATCACCATCCAGGCTAGGCTCATGCCGGACTATGGACTCCACGGGCGCATCAGGATTCATCAGGACATCATCATGTCCATCGCCAAACGCATTTTCAACGGTTTTCTTGGCTTTGTATTCTTGCCATTTATTAAAAATAAGGACGCCTACCACCAGCGTTCCACCTATCGCTAACAAACTTATTTGTAGATCTGTCATGCTGCTTGAACCTCAGTAGCAAAATTGACGGCAGATTCCATATCTACCGCCACGATTCGTGAAACCCCCTGTTCTTGCATGGTGACACCAATCAATTGTTGTGCCATTTCCATCGCAATCTTGTTATGGGAGATAAATAAAAATTGTGTGTTTGACGACATGCGTTTCACCATATTACAGAAACGCTCGGTATTTGAATCATCCAGCGGTGCATCAACCTCATCAAGCAAGCAGAAAGGTGCAGGATTCAGCTGGAACATCGAGAATACCAGCGCAGTTGCTGTCAGGGCTTTTTCACCACCAGACAGCAAATGAATGGTCGCATTCTTTTTGCCAGGTGGCTGCGCCATGACTTGCACGCCAGAATCGAGGATTTCGTCGCCGGTCATGATCAGTTTTGCCTGACCACCGCCGAATAAAATTGGGAAAAGCTCAGCGAAATGATGGTTCACCTTGTCAAAGGTATCCTGCAACAAGTCGCGTGTTTCAATATCAATCTTGTGGATGGCATCTTGCAAGGTTGTGATCGCCTCAGTCAAGTCAGCATGCTGGGCATCCAGGAAAGTCTTGCGTTCAGTTGCTTGCGCCAGCTCATCTAGAGCAGCCATATTCACCGCACCTAGCGCTGCAATCGCATTGGTCAGACGGGTAACTTCACCCTGCAAATAAGATGGTTTGAGATCATCATGCAGTTTTTGCGCCAGGGCTTCCTCATCAACTTCAAAATTACGCAATTGCTCCGAGAACTGTTCCTGGCTCAGACGCGCAGCCTGTTCTTTCAATTGCAACTCAACGATACGGTCACGTTGCGGTTGCAGGCTGCGTTCCACCTGCATTTTGGATTCTTCGTGATGGCGTAATTGTTGCGTCAGTTGATCCAGTTCATGACGGGCATTTGCCAGCGCCACTTCCTGAGAACTACGTCTGTCCAGCAAATCTTGCAAACCGGCTTGCGCAGTCTGGTCATCCATGGATTCCAGCTCAAGCTGTCCCTGCTGCATGCTGGCGAATAATTGCGCTGATTGCTCCAGCGCAGTCG
The DNA here is from genome assembly GCF_058788535.1 of Undibacterium sp. FW305-107. NCBI lineage: Bacteria > Pseudomonadati > Pseudomonadota > Betaproteobacteria > Burkholderiales > Oxalobacteraceae > Undibacterium > Undibacterium sp. FW305-107. The sequence continues at coordinate 147,530 of NZ_JBYTAV010000005.1, read as the reverse complement.
CAATGCTGCGGCGCAATTCTTCCATCTTGCTGCGATGGGATTTTTCTGCAAAAGCTGCTTCCTGAGCGGCCAGTTCCAGATCGCGCAGACGCTGTCTGGCTTCATTCAATTGCTGTTCTTTTTCCAGATAAGCGGTCTGGCCTTCTTCATGGGTTTCCTGCAGTTCCGCCAGGTCCATGTCCAGTTGCTCAAATTTTTGCTCGGACTCTGCCCTGATTTGCTGTTGCTCACTCTCTTGCGAAGCAATTTCTGCCAGATCACTGCCTATCTGCGTGCTGCGCTGATTAAAGCGCTCCTGCACTTCAGACAATTTCATGAATTCAATTTGCAGGCTGTGTGTAGTCTGTGTCAGGCTGCCCACGCGCTGGCGCAAGTCTTGTAATTGCTGCGTGGCCTGAGAGTAAGCAGATTCTGAGCGTACAGCGCGGGTCTTGGATTCGTCCGCCAGCATATGCTTGGCGCGGCATTGCTTGGTGATATTTTCTATCTCTTGCTGGCGGCCAAGTACACCATCCTGCTCTGAATCGGAGGCATAAAAACGCACACTTGAGCGGGCAATCACATGGCCTTGCTTGGTGATAAAACAGGCACCGGCTGGCAATTTAACCCTGTCCATGAAGGCAGAAGTAATATCGTCAGCGATATAAACCTGATGCAACCAGTCCTGCATCAAACCACGCAAACCTGCATCATTGAGTTGCAGTAAATCGATGAAAGGTTTGAAGCCAGCCAGAGGTGTGACAGCTTCTGCTACGATAGTGGGTGCACAAACAGCCAACTTGGCAGGTGGCGCATCACCAAAAAAAGCCTTAGCCCAGTCCAGGTTCGACATTTCCAGCGCTGCGGTACGTTCACGCAAGATAGATTCCAGCGCGGTTTCCCAACCAGCTTCGATATGCAGTTTTTGCCAGATTTTTGGCAAACCACTCAATTCGTGCTTTTCCAGCCAGGGCTGTACTTTGCCCTGGCTTTGTACTTTTTCCTGTAATTGCTTCAGGGCCAGCAGACGTGCTTCCAGTTGCGCATATTCAGCGCTATCCTGGTTCACTTGCTGCTGCGCCTGTTTGCGCTCATCTTCCAGCAAAGGCAAGCGCTCTTGCGCTTCCTCCAGTTGCATGGTGAGTTCTTCCAGCACCTGCTTTTTCTCTTCCAACTGCGTGGACAAATTATCCAGATGCGTCGTATCCGGCAATACCAGACCCTGCTTCTCCTGCATCAGGCGTTCACGTCTGGATGCCAGAGTGTTCAGGATATTCGAGGCATTGCGCTGATGGGCAGATTCCAGCTCTATCTGCTGCTGCATCTGCATGATTTTGGCGCGTGATTCTGTCGTCTTCAGTTGCGACTCACGCCATATTTGCTCCATCGCAGGTAGTTTGTCTTGCTGTTGCTGGCTGACTTCCAGTGCCTGCTCGGCGCGCATGGCCAGTTCCTCGACATGGATTTCGCCTTCAGACAAATCATCCTGGAATTGCCGACTCTGATTTTGCCATTGATCGCGCTGTGCAGTCAGTGACTGCAATTGCGATTGCAAACGGCTGCGTGATTCGATGACAAATTTGATTTGTGCTTCCAGGCTGCCAATCTCAGCGTTGGTCTGGTACAAATGACCTTGCGCCTGATGCATGCGGTCGCCGACTGCATAGTGGGCCTGACGCATTTGCTCCAGCTCCAGCTCGACATGGCGCAGCTTGGCTGTTTGCTCTTCGAGGTCGGTTTGGGTCTTTTCTATTTCGGCAAAATGCTTTTTTTGTTCGTTTTCCGCTTCTTTTTTACGCAGCAACCACAACAGTTTTTGCTTTTCTTCCTGGTCAGTCTGCAATTCGCGGAATTTATTGGCAACTACGGCTTGTGCACCCAGCCTGTCAAGGTTGTTATTCAGCTCGCGCAGGATGTCTTCAACACGTACCAGGTTTTCATGGGTGTCGTGGATGCGGTTTTCTGTCTCGCGGCGGCGCTCCTTGTAGCGGGAAACACCGGCAGCTTCTTCGAGAAAAATCCTTAATTCTTCCGGACGGGCTTCAATGATGCGTGAAATCATGCCCTGACCGATAATCGCGTAAGCACGCGGACCCAGGCCTGTACCGAGGAAGATGTCCTGAATATCACGGCGGCGCACTGGCTGACCGTTGATGTAGTACGTAGACGTGCCATCACGCGTCAAGGTACGCTTGACGGCGATTTCACCGTATTGGCTCCATTGACCGGCAGCTTTACCCATGCTGTTATCAAAAACCAGCTCGACTGATGAACGACCAGCGGGTTTGCGGTGGGTAGAACCGTTAAAGATAACGTCCTGCATGGATTCGCCACGCAGCTCAGAGGCTTTGGATTCACCCAAAACCCAGCGCACAGCGTCAATAATATTGGACTTGCCGCAACCATTAGGGCCGACAACACCAACCAGTTGACCAGGAACCTGAAAATGGGTGGGATCTACAAAAGATTTAAATCCCGCTAATTTAATAGAAGTTAATCGCACTTTATATAATTTTATTATCTTTTGCAGTCAAATCTACCGCGTATCGTATATATGCCAAGGCCATCAATGCCAGCCGCGTTCCTGTATCGCTGCATCATACCATCGTAAGAGCAAAATTTTCAGTTTTCAAACTTATGACACAATTTACATATTAATCAGTATTTCACGCAAGTACAGGTGAAAGCCTTTCTCTATAGAATCCTCAGGACGCTATAATACGGATTGCAAATAAGAAGTAACAAGCACAAGCAGACCAAATAAAATGCCGGAATACGGCCAGCAGGCCAGAGAAATTGGCTAAAAATCTGTTTGGCATCGACAACAATTCGAAAAAATGACATTTAATCCTTATCTCAGTAAGTTGCAGCCGTATCCGTTCGAGAAACTGAAACGCCTGTTCGCCGATGTTGTACCGAATGCCAAGTTTCCAGCCATTAGTCTGGGCATAGGCGAACCCAAGCACCCTACTCCCGCTTTGATCAAGGATGCCATCGTCGACAATATGGCAGGCTTGGCCAGTTACCCATCCACCGCTGGCTCGGATGCCTTGCGTAACTCCATTTCTGCCTGGCTGGGAAGCCGTTACAGCATACCTCCATTGGATGCTGCGACTCAGGTTTTGCCTGTCATCGGTTCACGCGAAGCCTTGTTCGCCCTGGCGCAAACCGTCATCGACCCCAGCGCCTGCAAGAATGGGCTGCCATTAGTGGTATGCCCCAACCCGTTCTATCAGATTTACGAAGGTGCAGCGTATCTGGCCGGAGCTGAGCCCTATTTTGCCAATGCTGACCCTGAACGCAATTTTGCACCTGACTATAAGAGCATCCCTGAATCCACCTGGCAACGCGTACAGCTGCTGTATATCTGCTCTCCCGGCAACCCCACTGGCGCAGTATTGAATCTGGATGACTGGAAAGAGTTATTTGCCTTGTCAGACCGTTATGGTTTTGTTATTGCTGCAGATGAATGCTATTCCGAGATCTATTTCAAAGCCGAAGCACCGCTGGGCAGTCTGCAAGCCGCACGTGAACTGGGCAGGAATGATTATCAACGCCTGATTACCTTGTCCAGCCTGTCAAAACGCTCGAATGTACCTGGCATGCGCTCCGGCTTCGTAGCCGGCGATGCGGAAATCATCAAGAAATTCCTGCTGTACCGGACTTATCATGGCAGTGCCATGAGCCCGAATATACAGGCTGCCTCAGTTGTGGCATGGAATGACGAAGTGCATGTGCAAGAAAATCGCGACAAGTACATACGCAAATTTGCCCAGATCACACCGATTTTGCAGGAAGTGCTGGACGTAAAACTGCCTGACGCTGCCTTTTACCTGTGGGCAAAAATTCCTGATGCCATGGGCTTATCAGATACGGAGTTCGCCCGCCGCCTGTACGAGGAATATAATGTAACAGTTCTGCCCGGTAGTTATCTGGCGCGTGAGGCTCATGGTATCAACCCTGGGCAAAACCGCATACGCATGGCCTTGGTGGCTGAGCCTGAAGAATGCCTGGAAGCGGCACAAAGGATAGTCAGCTTTTGCAAGAATTTTAATTCGGCAACAGTCTGATATTGTAGCCAAACAGTAGACACAAGATTATTTCGGTTTTTATTTTTTACATTTTCATTTGAAGACACTCAACATGACTCAACAATTACAGCAAATCATTGATCAAGCCTGGGAAGACCGCACAAATTTCTCACCAAAATCTGCGCCTGCAGAAATCCGCGAGGCAGTTGCCCATGTACTGAGTGAACTTGATGCCGGCACTCTGCGCGTTGCGCAAAAAATTGAGGGTAGCTGGCAAGTCAATCAATGGATCAAAAAAGCTGTATTGCTGTCTTTCCGTCTGGAAGACAACATCTGCATGCCTTCTGGTGATCATATGCAGTTCTTCGACAAAGTGCCAACCAAGTTCGCCAATTACACGGCAGAAGACTTCGTCAAAGGCGGCTTCCGCGTGGTGCCACCTGCAGTTGCACGCCGTGGCAGCTTTATCGCAAAAAACGTGGTGTTAATGCCTTCTTATGTCAATATCGGCGCTTATGTCGATGAAGGCGCGATGGTTGATACCTGGGCGACTGTCGGGTCTTGCGCACAAATTGGTAAAAACGTGCATTTGTCTGGTGGCGTTGGCATCGGTGGCGTACTGGAGCCTATGCAAGCCAACCCGACCATCATTGAAGACAATTGCTTTATCGGTGCACGTTCAGAAATCGTTGAAGGTGTGATCGTTGAAGAAAATTCCGTCATTTCCATGGGCGTCTACATCGGTCAGTCCACCAAGATTTATGACCGCGCCACTGGCGAAGTTAGTTATGGCCGGGTACCCTCAGGTTCTGTTGTTGTTTCCGGTAATTTGCCATCTGCTGATGGCAAATACAGCCTGTATTGCGCAGTGATTGTGAAGCGCGTCGATGCACAGACACGCTCGAAAACCAGCATCAATGAATTGTTGCGTGGCGCTTGATTTAGTACTTTTTGCGTCGTTCTTGCATTATTCTTTTAATAATTAGCTCAGCTTAGGGAAACATCATGGCAGCGATGGAGAGGTTATTTCAACTGATGAAGGAAAAACAGGCTTCTGACATGTTTTTCGCGATGAATTCGCCCATACATTTGAAAATCAATGGCAATCTGCTCCCTATCAATCAGCAGAAGATGGACCAGGCAAACATTCTGTCGCTGCTCAGTGAGGTAGTAGAGTCTGAGCATATGGAGGAACTGGAAGAAAAAAACGAACTGAATATCGGTATCGGCGCACCAGGCATAGGTCGTTTCCGTCTTTCGGCCTTCCGTCAGCGTGGTTCCATATCTGCTGTCTTCCGTTATGTGCCTGGTGATATTCCCAAGCTTGACACCCTGCATTTGCCACCGGTACTGGCTGAGCTGATTATGGAAAAACGTGGTTTGATCTTGCTGGTCGGCTCGACCGGCTCAGGCAAGTCAACTACGATAGCATCCATGCTGGATCACAGGAATGAAGTCAAGACCGGCCATATCCTGACGCTGGAAGACCCGATAGAATTTTTGTTCCGCAGTAAAAAATCCATCGTTAACCAGCGTGAAATTGGCAGCGATTCTGAAAGTCTGAAAACGGCGCTGAAAAACTCCTTGCGTCAGGCACCAGACTGCATCCTGATTGGTGAGATTCGCGATCTGGAAACCATGATGGCAGCGATTGCCTATGCGCAATCCGGCCATCTGGTATTGGCGACCCTGCATGCGAATAATAGTTATCAGGCATTGAATCGCATCATCAGTTTCTTTCCTATGGAAACGCGTAGTGCATTGCTGCTGGATTTGTCGTCATCCATACGCGCGATTATCTCGCAGCGCTTGATACGCGCTAAAGACGGTGGTCGTGCCCCTGCAGTCGAGATCATGCTCAACACCCGCTATGTGGCTGAGTTGATAGAGCAAGGCGATATCTTCCAGATCAAGGAAGCTATCGAGAAAAGCTTGTCACCTGGTTCGCAAACCTTTGAGCGCGCCCTCATGCATTTGATCAGGGAAGGTTTGATCACGCAGGAGGAAGGCTTGGCCAATTCTGATTCTGCCAATAACTTGTTATGGCTGCTGAACAATGAAGCCGCAAGCGTTACAGCGCCTCAACCAGAGCCAGAGCCAGAAACCAAAGAAGAAGCTTCTTTCACAGAATTTACCCTGAACGTATAAAAGTATGACGCGAAGCATTACCCTGTTTGGCATTCCAAACTGTGACACCGTTAAAAAAGCCCGTACCTGGTTGCAAGAGCAGGAACTGGCTTTTGAATTTCATGATTTCAAAAAACAAGGCTTGAACCGCGCCGCCATAGAAACATGGCTGGAGCATCAAGGCCTGGATGTGTTGATCAACCGCAAAGGCACCACCTGGCGGGCGCTTAGTGACGAAGAAAAATCCTCTGCCACAGATACTGAGCAAGCCATTGCACTCATGCTGGATAAACCATCTGTCATCAAACGCCCGGTATTGCTGATCAATAATGATGGCAAATCGCAAGTGAATGTCGGTTTTTCTGTGCCGCAATACCAGTCCATTTTCCATAAGTAAACATGAGCAAAACACTTGCCCTGACTGAACAGCTGATTGCGCTGGATTCGGTCACACCTGAAGACAAGGGTTGTCAAAACACCCTGATTGCCCTGCTGGAACCTCTCGGCTTCCAATGCGAGACCATACAATCTGGTGACGTAACCAATCTATGGGCCAGACGTGGTCAGACCCAGCCTTTGCTTGTGTTTGCCGGTCATACTGATGTTGTACCTACTGGCCCCGTAGCGCAATGGCAGTCTGCGCCATTTACACCTACTCACAGAGATGGCAAGCTGTATGGCCGTGGTGCAGCCGATATGAAAACTTCGATTGCCGCTTTTGTGGTGGCGACAGAAGAATTCGTGGCTGCCCATCCAGGTCATAAAGGGTCCATTGGCTTCCTCATCACCAGTGATGAAGAAGGTCCTGCTACGGACGGCACAGTTGTCGTCTGCGAAAAGCTCAAGGCACGTGGCGAGCAGCTTGACTATTGCATTGTCGGCGAACCAACTTCTGTCGATAAACTGGGTGACACCATCAAGAATGGCCGTCGCGGCACCATGTCAGGCAAGCTGATAATCAAAGGTGTACAAGGCCATATCGCCTATCCGCAACTGGCAAAAAACCCTATCCATCTGGCCGCCCCTGCTATGGCAGAACTGGTGGCTGAAGTCTGGGATGAAGGCAATGAGTATTACCTGCCAACATCCTGGCAAATGTCGAATATCCATGCCGGCACTGGTGCTTCCAACGTTATCCCTGGCGAAGCGGTTATCGATTTCAATTTCCGTTTTTCCACTGCCAGCACAGCTGAGGGCTTGCAACAGCGGGTGCATGCCATACTCGACAAACATGGCCTGGAATATGATCTGAAATGGACAGTCGGTGGCCATCCTTTCCTGACCCCCAAAGGCAGCCTCAGCGATGCACTGGGTGATGCAATCCGTGCTGAAACTGGCATAGAAACCGAACTCTCCACTACCGGTGGCACATCTGATGGCCGTTTCATCGCCAAGATCTGCCCACAAGTGGTTGAATTTGGCCCGCCAAATGCCAGCATCCATAAAATTGACGAACACATAGAGCTGCAATACATAGACCCGCTCAAGAATATTTATCGCCGCACTCTGGAAAACCTGCTGACCTGATCAGCTCACCACTGGCCGATACGGAAACAATATGACTACACCCGCTACTACCTTTCTGACTCTGCGCGATCTGTTGCGCTATGCCGTCACCCGCTTCAATAAAGAAAAACTGTTCTTTGGCCATGGCAGTGCCAATGCGCTGGATGAGGCCGCTTATTTGCTGCTGCATACTCTGCATCTGCCACTGGACAAGATAGAACCATTCCTTGATGCGCATTTATTACCGTCAGAAATAGATGCCGTATTGCGCGTAATTGACAGACGTGCAGTCGACCGCGTGCCTGCATCCTACATTACAAATGAAGCCTGGCTCGGCACTTATAATTTCTACGTGGATGAACGTGTCATCGTGCCGCGCTCTTTCGTCGCTGAACTGATACCCGAACATTTTTCACCATGGGTGACAGATCCAGAAGCTATCACTAACATCCTTGAACTGTGCACCGGCTCTGGCTGTCTGCCCATTATGCTGGCCGATATGTTCTCAGAGGCGCATGTGGATGCCGTTGATATTTCAAAAGATGCACTGGAAGTGGCCAGGCGGAATGTAGCAACCTATGAATTGCAGGACCGCATTACCCTGATCGAGTCTGACCTGTACAGCAATGTGCCGGACAAGAAATATGACCTGATCATCACCAACCCACCGTATGTGAACTCCGGTTCCATGGCCAAACTGCCTAAGGAATACATGCACGAACCACAAATCGCCCTGGCTGGCGGTGATGATGGCATGGACCTGGTGCGCAAGATAGTCGCAGGTGCTGCACAACGCCTGACCGAAAATGGTTTGCTGATGGTGGAAATTGGCAATGAACGTGCCTTCGCCGAAGCTGCCTTCCCAGAACTGAACCTGACCTGGTTGAGTACCAGTGCCGGTGATGACATGGTATTTTTGGTAGAGGCTGACCAACTGAGCAATTTCGCTGCATAAATCTGTGTAGCGCAGTGTAATCAGTGTAATAAGTACATTGAAGACGGGCAAAACCAGTTTTGCCCGTTTTTCCATTTTTTTGCATCAATAATTGCATTACCCATTAATTAAGTTTATATGATACGTCTTCAACAAGTCGTCCTGGCGCGCGGCATCAAACCATTATTTGACAGCGTCGATGTGACGCTCAATCCCGGCGACAAGATAGGCTTGATCGGCTCCAACGGTGCTGGCAAATCGAGCCTGTTTGCCATGTTGCGCGGTGAATTGCATCCTGATCAGGGCAGTATTGATTTCCCGGCCAAATGGCAGCTTGCCCACGTCGCGCAAGAAACACCACCACTGGAACGCAGCGCCATTGATTACGCAATAGACGGTGACGTCGCCTTGCGCAAACTCGAAGCACAACTGGCCGAACTGGAAGCCCAGCCAGAAAGCCATGAAAACGGTATTGCCATCGGCAATATGTATGGTGCATTGGCCGATGCCGATGCCTACACCGTGCGCCCACGTGCAGAACAATTACTGCTGGGCCTGGGCTTCAAGATTAATGAGCTGGAGCAATCAGTCGCCAGTTTTTCTGGTGGCTGGCGCATGCGCCTGAATTTGGCGCAGGCGCTGATGTGCAAATCCGATTTGCTGCTGCTTGATGAACCAACCAATCACTTGGATCTGGATGCCATCATCTGGCTGGAAGACTGGCTCAAGCGCTATGAAGGTACACTGATCATCATTTCCCATGACCGCGATTTTCTCGATGGCGTGGTGAATGTCATCGTGCATATTGATGAACGCAAACTCAAGCGCTATGGTGGCAATTATTCTGGCTTTGAACGCCAGCGTGCAGCGCAATTGGAACTCGCGCAAGGCATGCTGGAGAAACAGACCCGCAAACGCGCCCATCTGCAATCCTTTATTGACCGTTTCAAGGCCAAGGCATCCAAAGCCAAACAGGCACAAAGCCGTATCAAGGCCTTGGCGCGCATGGAAGAAATGGCACCTTTGCGGGCTGCTGCCGAGTTCTCTTTTGAATTCCGCGAGCCACTGAGCGCGCCGAATCCTATGCTGGTAATGGAGGATGTGGATTGCGGCTACCGTACAGAATCAGAAACTGATCACAGCTTCACCGAGAAAAAAATCGTGGGCGATGTCAAGTTCACGCTGCAAATCGGTCAGCGCATAGGCCTCTTGGGTGTCAATGGTGCAGGTAAATCCACACTGATCAAAACCATCGTTGGCGATATCGCACCATTGAACGGTGTCATGCAAACTGGCAAGGGTTTGTCCATCGGTTACTTTGCCCAGCATCAGGTAGAGATGTTGCGTCATGACGAATCACCGCTGTGGCACTTGGCCCATATTGCCCCTGATGTACGTGAGCAGGAATTACGCAACTTCCTTGGCGGCTTCAACTTCCCTGGCACCATGGTAAGCAGCCCCATCAAACCATTCTCTGGCGGTGAGAAAGCCCGTCTGGCATTGGCAATGATAGTCTGGCAGCGCCCCAACCTTTTGCTGCTCGATGAACCAACTAACCATCTGGATCTGGAAACCCGCGAAGCCCTGACCGATGCCCTGGCGCAGTTTGAAGGCACACTGGTAGTCGTCTCCCATGACAGGCATTTGCTGCGTGCCACAACGGACCAGTTTATCATCGTTGCTGATGGCAAGCTGCAACCATTTGACGGCGATCTGGACGATTACAAAGACTGGCTGTTCAAAAACAAACTGGAAAAAGCCAACCCTGCCCTGCCAGAAAAAACCAAAGCGCAGGAAGCTGCTTTACCACAGGCAAAACCTGTTCCCGCTGCCAAGGTTGATGACAAGGAGCAGCGCAAACGCGACGCCGACGAACGCACACGCCTTGCTAATCTGCGTAAACCAATAGAAACACGCATCAAACGTCTTGAAGAGCAGATGGCCAAGTTGAACATCAAAAAGAAAGACATCGATGCACAGTTGGAAGATGGCGACATCTATAACGATGCCAATAAGGAAAAGTTGAAGACACTGTTACTCGACCAGGCTTACGTCGTCAAGGAACTGGGGCAGATAGAAGCTGACTGGCTGGAGCAGCAGGAATTTCTGGAAGCAGTAGAATAAAGCAAAGGGGCGCATACAGCGCCCCTTTGCTTTTTGACCAAAAGTCAAACCCAGTCACATGGATCAACCTGATAATACGCCCTCAACTGTTCATACAAGGCTGGATGATAGTGAGCAAGATCACGGCTTTTCTTAAAGAAGGCCTCTGTCACGACAGCAAAAAATTCTGCCGGATTGGTCGCGCCATAAGGATCAATGACCGTTGGAATATCATTGGCTATCGCCTGATGTAATTGAGCATATTCTCTTTCCATCAGCGTCGACCATGCCATATAAGCTGCTGCTGACTTCAAGGCTGGCGCGCCATTGGTCGTTCCCGTTTCACTATCAAGCTGATGGGCAAATTCATGAATAACCACATCCTGCCCCCGTGCTTCATTGTCGGGATTATGTGCGACCTGATCCCAGGCCAGAATGACACGGCCATCACTCCATGATTCTCCGCTCAATCCCTGATTGGTATGCGTGACGATACCATCAGCATTCATTTGGGTCCGGGGTGCCACAAATGCTGATGGATATACCAGCACATGCGTAAGCTGCGGATACACATCTGATTCACGGTTCAACAACAACAGGCAAGCCCTGCCCGCTATCGTTACCCTGATTTCATCAGTGATTACTAAACCACTACAACCAACAAAAGTTTTTTGATAGAGAAACTGGCGTATGCGTTTCTTCAACTGCATTTGCAGATCAGTCGGCATGCGCGTATAGCCCGGCAGGTTTTTGCGTAAAATTTTTGAGTAATTCAAGGGAAAAGCCTGGGATAACACACGACGCAAGCGCAGCCTGGGCAGGACAACGATGCCAAGTACCAGTAAAACAATAATAAGAATTAACCATTCCATGTCGACAACCTAATCAGGATTGCGAATGTGATTTGCATCTGACATTCGTTGATCAGATGCAAATGGGCGCGACAAAGTCAAACTCAATAGCAATTAATATATAAGGTCATGGCCCTTGAAAATCAGCTTATCAGATCACATGGCATTAAATAATATGAATTAGATAATTTCATGAGAAAATATCATGGATTGATTTTTTCCTTCGCAAGTCTGGGCCTTACTATGAAACCCTGGGAAACCTTAAGCTCAAAGATACTAATCAGCGATAACTGGTTAAAGCTGACCGCAGACACATGCAAGCTCCCCAATAAACAAATAATCGAACCCTATTATGTACTCCATGAAGCAGACTGGGTGCATGTGTTTGCCCAGGCAGATGATGGCCGTATATTGACGGTAAAGCAGTTTCGCTATGGCGTAAAAAAGGTTTGCCTGGAATTACCTGGTGGTGTCATTGAAGAAGGTGAGGCACCGCTCCTTGCCGCACAAAGAGAATTATTGGAAGAAACAGGTCACACCGCTACTCACTGGCAATTTTTAGGAATCATGCATGCCAACCCTGCTCGTCAAACCAATACCATTCATTTGTTTTTTGCTACCGGGATTGATTTAAAGGGTGAGCAGCAGCTCGATGTATCTGAAGATATAGAATTCGACTTTCTGGCAATTTCTGAAATACAGAAAAAGATAGAAACCAACGAGTTTTCACAAGCGCTGCACATAGCCTCGTTTTACCGAGGCTTGCACGCATTAACATTGAATACGAATAAATGATGAGAAGCACTCTGAGAAAAAAGATCACCGAAGTATGCAATAACAAAATAGAACAAAAAGGCAGCAATGTTGGTCTATCCTTTTATGCGTTCTTTGCCAACAAAAACGATGACCCACAATTGCTGATGGAAGCTGCCACATGGTGGATCATGGAAAACAAGTTTGATCACTTTGAAAAGGCAGTCAAAATCAAGGCAATAGTTGAAGCTCTGAAAGCAAGCTGAAGAATTGGCGGCTCCCTGCAGTAAAAGAAAAGCGCAGGCATAATGAAGAAATCAGAATACTTTCTTCATTCATGCATTTCTCAAAGATATGAGCGCTCTTTTCTCCCCCATCACGCTTGGTTCACTCAGTTTAAAAAACCGCATCATCATTGCCCCCATGTGCCAGTACTCTGCAGAAGATGGCAAGGCGACTGACTGGCATCTTATTCATTTGGGTGGGCTTGCCTTGTCTGGTGCAGGATTATTGATACTGGAAGCCACCGCCGTAGAAGCGATAGGCCGCATTTCTCCAGGTGATCTGGGTTTATGGTCAGATGAAACAGAAGCTGCGCTGGCGAAAGTATTGACTTCGATACGCAAGCATTCTGCCATGCCGATTGCGATACAGCTGGGTCATGCCGGACGCAAAGCTTCTAGCCAGGCGCCATGGCATGGTGGTCAATTGATTGCACTGGAAGATGGTGGCTGGCAAATGGTCGCGCCCTCAGCTGTGCCGCATGCGCAAGCTGAGCGCGTACCATTGGCATTGGATGACGCCGGCCTGCAACGTGTGAAACAGGCTTTTGTTGATGCTGCGGTACGCGCGCACCGCTTGGGTATTGATGCAATCGAGATACATGCAGCACATGGTTATTTGCTACATCAATTTTTATCTCTCATTGCAAATCAGCGTACAGATCAATACGGTGGTTCAAAGGAAAACCGTTTACGTTTTCCTCTGGAAGTATTTGATGCCGTGCGGGCCGCAGTTCCTAAAGACAGCATGGCAGTTGGCTTGCGACTTTCAGCGACCGACTGGGTGGAAGGTGGCCTGGATATCTCGCAAAGCAAACTCTTTGTCCAAGAATTACAGAAGCGCGGCTGTGACTTTATCCACGTTTCCAGCGGCGGGGTTTCACCTGATCAAAAAATCCCACTGGGACCTGGTTATCAGGTTCATCTGGCGGAAGAGATCAAACTGCATTGCAGCATACCTGTCATCGCGGTGGGCCTGATTACGGATGCCCATCAGGCAGAAGAAATTATTACGACAGGCAAAGCTGATGCCATCGCCATCGCCCGTGGCATTTTGTACGACCCTCATTGGCCCTGGCATGCAGCCGCGCAATTGGGGGCAACAGTGGATGCACCAAAGCAGTATTGGCGCTCTCAACCACGTGATCAGAAAAACCTGTTTGGCGACACCCGCATAGGGCAAAGATAATCAATACATGTACGATCTGGCAAAACGGCATACTGCAGCTTTGCCAGACGTCATCAGGCCAGTACCTGTTCATCCGCCCACTGATTGCGCATGGAATCATTATCTGGACGCCTGCCCAGCCATTTTTCATATACGGCAGCCTCAAATTGTACAACGCTGCAGTTCTCTACCGAGATCAGATGCGCCACTACAGATTGCTGTGGCCTCCACATGATTGACTCACGATACGGCAAAGTACACCAGTCTTCAAAACTGTCGTACCAGACTAGCGTTACTGGTTTTTTGCTCACACCGGGAGGCATTTGCTGGTAGTAGGTTTTTATCGCAGCTTGCGTATCTGTAATAGCCTTCTTGCGACACGTCATGAGGTAATTAATCATGGATATCACATCTTGCGGTATCTTTTGTGCACCAGCTTCCCAGTTACTCCAGGTCCGTACCGGGACACCACCAATCAGCTCTGCAGCTTCATGTTGGCTGAAATGCAGCAAGCTGCGCATAGCCTTCAAACTCACACCATTCATTTTTATCCCTTACTCAATTCTCATTATCTCTGAACGCTCTTGAAAAGCATCAATTCAATTTTTTCAAAGCCTCTTTGACATAATTGGCATTCGAGCTATTTGGTGATAATTCCAGGAAGCTGGTGTAGGCTTTTTTGGCTTTCTCATTTTCATTCAAAAGCGCCCTGGCATCTCCCAGATTCAGGTAGGCAATCGATCTCGATGGGTCAATCTGTAAAGTATTTTCAAACCAGCGCGCTGCTTCTGCATATTTTTGCTGTTTGAAATAGACAAAACCCAGGTTGTTTGCCGCCAGACCAAAGTCAGGCCTGTACTTCAGCGCCTCTGTAAATGCGGCTTCTGCCTGTGCATATTGCTTCTCTTTATACAATTGCAGTCCATGGTCATTGGCTCTTTGTGCCAGTTGTCGTGATGAGCCATCCACCATTTTGGGTGCCGCGATTTTTTGCTCACCGCCAGTCAGGTTTTTGATGACTATCGGTGTATCAGCACCTGCTTTGACTGCGCCATCAAGTTTGTTATTGAGGGCGATGGCGTCAGCAGACAATTGATTGGTTTTTGCATTCAGGAACTCACCTTCTCCCCGTGTTTCAAATACAAATTCACCACCTTCTGAACCTGGCAAACTGCCAAATGCAGGGGTTTGTTGCGATACGCTTGATACTGCGGGTGCAATATAGGCTGCCAGTTCTGTTGCGGTAATCATGCCATCGCCATTCATGTCTGCCTTGCCACTCAGGGCTTGCAGCAAAGTCCAGGTAAAGACAGAATGACCATTAGGTCCGCCATCAGCAACCAGTTGATCAGCGCCACCTGCCGTCAGCATTTGACGGCCCAGTCGCTTTCCATTTTCGCGTAGAAATGCGCTGGTGCCGCCGCCACGCGTCAACCCCAATCCGCTATAACAGGCGTCCATGACAAACAAAATGTGCTTGGCATTGAGGCTCTCGGCGATATTCTGCAAATCTGTCATGGGAATGGCATCGACAGATAATTGCTCAGGGTCAGAATCAACGGGAATGATATAGCCCAGGTTACGACCAGAACTCAGCTTCCTGGTTGCGCCATGGCCAGCAAAGAAGACGAAGACCCTGTCATCTTTTTTCAATTGCCCATGTCCCAGTTTTTCATGGAATAAGGCGAGGATATTATTGCGGGTCGCATCTGCATTGGTGAGTGTCAATACCTTGTCGCCGGCAAAGCCCATACGATTGATCAGAGTGTCGCGGATAGCATTGGCATCCTGCACCGCATATTGCAACTTGGGCCATTTTGCATACTCGTTGATACCAATGACGATAGCCCAGCTATTTTGATAGTCGGTACTGATGCTGACTTTTTCTGGCGTAGGCTTGCCACCTTTGGCAATCTTGAAGTCAGTGCCATCCCATGAGGCAAAGCTATAGCCATCGGCAATCAGTTTATCCAGTACCAGCGGCAAAGCTTTTACTGTGCGTTCATGGATATCGTGGAAAAGTATGATGCCGCGCTGCTCTTTCTCCAAAGTGCCAAGTACACGACCGGCAATCGAATTAGGTACAGGGTCAGCCCAGTCGAGGGAATCGATATTCCACATGACCGAGCGCAAGCCCAGCTTGTGAAGGATTTGCATGCCCTCTTTGTTCTTTGCACCGTAGGGAAAACGGAACAAGGAAGAACGAGCCGGGTCTATGGCCTTCAGCAATTTATCTGTCTGCTCAATTTCTGCATTCAGATTATTGCCGCTTTGCTTGGACAGCAAGGCGTGGCTGAAACTATGATTAGCCAGCACATGGCCTGCGCTCAACAGTTTTTTGCTGGTTGCAGCGTTTTTATTCAGCGATTCCTTGCCCTGCGCATCAACACTGCCTACATTCTTGCCAACCTGGAAAAACACCCCTGGCACATTGTATTGCTTGAGTATCGCTGCAATTTCATCGGTATAGGTAGCATGTGGGCCGTCGTCGAAAGTCAACACTACGGTTTTTGGTGGTAAGCCCTGACCGAAAATCTCCTTGTCTTTCTCATCGGCTGCTTCCGGCTTTTCGGGGTAAGGCAGGATGATGCCATAATCCTTTAGGATTTGTTCTCGGTTATACAGCTTGCGTAGCTTGGCGATGTAATCATCCCAACGTTCACGCTTCAGTTCTATGGAACGAGATTCAAAGCGCGAGAAAATTTCTTTGAGTTCTTTGTCGTATTCTTTTTCGATTTCACTGAGTGCATTCAAATCGTCAGTGACACGCTTGTGCAGCTTGATCGATGGCAGGGTCTGTTCTGTCGCTATCAATGTTTGCATCTTAAGCAAAACTTCGCGGAACGCGAGGCGGTCTGCATCGTATAAATCTTCACCAGATTCTATATAGGTCAGGATAGTGTCAAAGCTGGCTTCGCGTTTGGCATTGCTGAGTGACTTCAATTTACTGAAAAAAGCGTCCAGATTATTGAGCCTGACCAGATTTTCATGGAACAAAGCCTGCCCTACCCGATTTGCCTCATTACGTTCTTTCGCATTGAGTTTTTTCTCATCTGCCAGCAAGATGATAATTTTGCGATACGCGACCAATAAACCGTTCAAATCTTCTGGCAATTTGGCAGGATCAAATGCATCCTTTTGCTCAGACTGAGAAGCTACCGCCTTGCTCTCAGGAGTGGTGCTAGTCTTTTGTACGAGGAAATAAGAGGCGATAGCCACGCTGACTACAGCGATGGCAGACAAGATAAGTTTTTGAGGTTTCATCAGGAAAAATACAGGCCGGCAATTAACAAACAAGCGATATCATATTGCAAATGCCATACGGTATGGTTGCTTAATGTGCTGCTGCGGAAGGAACTGCAAAGTTTTTTGTAACTATTTCCCCAGTTTCCCCAGATTTTTAGCGGCTTCGCGATAGGTCAGGCCAGAGAATCGGCCCTGGTTTTTTTGCAAAAAGTCTCGTATGGCAACAGGATCATGCCAGGCATAATCACGCAAAGCCCAGCCTATCGCTTTACGGATGAAAAACTCTTTTTCATCTGCCAGCGCCAGGGCATAGGTAAATAATCTGGTCACGTCGGTCTGCTCGCGCCAGCCTAACTGATGCAATAAGGCGATGCGTCTTATCCAAAAATCGGGATGTTCAAGTGCTTTATCCATGCCAGCTTGCATATCCCGTCTCGCTGTTAAATTTTGCCGCAATAAGTCGCCAACCACACTAGCCAGGCCATCAACAGTGTCCCACCACGATTTTTGCTGCACTAAAGCGAGCAAGGCTGGCACATCCTCCAATCGCAAGCACCGGTAATGTTTGGCCAGAATATCCACTGCCAGATACTGGTATTCGCGCTGCTCACAGACCCACAAGCTATTTGCGATCTGTAAAAGTTCGTCCGCGTCAGCCGTTTTCAATTGCCGGATAATGTCCATACACGCCCTGCGCCGGTCTGGCGCGGGAATGCCCAGAAATTCAAAACGGTTTTTCATATAGGCTTGCATCCCTTGCGCCCGTACCGGGTCAGCAAGCGGCAATAAACCAAGTTGACATTGACTGATAATTTCTTTCATATCGATTACTCCAGAATTGTAAAGATGCGGAGAAAAACAAACGGTATTAAAAGAATCGGGTGCACTCAAATACTTTCAAGCACATATTCTTTTATGTTAAAGTCATTACGTTTTGCTCATTTGTCACTACCGCATTTCATCTGCACATCCCCCAATCATACCAAGCCAGCGCAGGAGTAGCCTCATGTTCGCAGCCATACCTGAAGCACCGCAGCACGTCATCAAGAATCGTCCCTTATCAGAATTCGACACCGATGCCGCTGCTGTAAGGGCAATTGCCCAGGCCACGGTCAGTGTCGAGTTATTTACGATCCCGTTGTACATGAATTCCATGTATTCGATCTATGGCACACATCAGATCAATTCCAAGGGTAATAATTATTATAAAGGCCGCCAATGGCCAGGAATGGCGACCACTGCAAAAGCCAGCACGGCCAATGAGCGTGCCTTCAACGTCATCTTCAGCGTGTTCATACAGGAAATGCTGCATTTACAGATGGCTGCCAATATTGCTACGGCGATTGGTGTCAACCCCAGCTTTACTGAAAATTCTGGTCTGCAAAACAGTGAGCGTGGCTGGATTTGCTACGGGCCAAACAAGCACGCCATACCCTGCATTGTTGATCTGAGGGATACCAATAGCTATAAGGATGTCAGGGTCAATCTTGAGTCGCTGAATAACAACCAGATAGAACTGTTTTTGGCAATTGAGCAGCCGGAAAAGCAGGCGCGCGAAGAATTACGCCACAACGCTGATAAATATTTCCCCGACGTGCCACTAGCTAACTGGAACCCCGATAAGGGCTTTGCTGACCTGCCGCTGTTCGGCACTATTGGTTATATGTATGAATGCTATGCCAAATACATCAGTATGGAATATACGGATGGTCAGACACTGTGGCAAAAACTGTTTGATAACAATGCAGTGCAAAAAGACATGTTCAATGTCCACAGTACACCTAAGCAGCCGAACGACAGTCACCCCCAAAAAGAATACCCGCAATTTGATACTTTGTTTGGCCCTGAAGATCTTGATGGCGGCATGGCAGGTTCACAAAACAAAGCCATCGACATGATGTGTGCCATTACCGATCAGGGCGAAGGTAATTCCGCTGGAATCAAACACTACCGCCGCACCCAATTACTGCGTGCAGTACAGCCGGATTATCGTGAGTCTGACGAAGCTCTGAAAGCCGATTATCCTGCGTATGACGGTGATGGCAAGGATGTGCCATCCAGAGATGCTGCCGCACGCTTTCACAGTGCGGCATTTGATCACTATGAACGCTTTCAGGATATCCGCAAAGAGATGGAACATCCTGGGGAGACAGCTGCTGATCATTTGCTGACTTGGGAACAATGGCATGCTGTTGCAAGTAATCAGTGGACTGCCTCCATGTTGACCAATAAGGACTACGATGCTGCGTCAGCGCCACAAAATATCCCTACACCTGATGACGTTGCCGGTGCACTGAATCGCTTGAAAAGCGAAGGGGCAAAAACTGTGCAGATGTTAAGCAGCGTATCTGCAGGTGCCATTTATGGCATAACCTCTGTACTGGACAAATACTGGACAAACAAGGAAACGAATTTCCCTTATCCATCCATGGTTGGCTCAGGTGACCGTATGTCGATTTGCTGGGCGATTACAGGTTGTTCACCAGATTTGTCAGTCAGTGTTCCGCTACCAGACAAGAATACTTTGTACCACTCTTGCCAGGGTCTGGATTTCAACGCCAGCAAGGAATCGGAAACCGGACAGGGAGAGAATCAATGTGCGGCCATTGCGGTTTATCATAGCTGCCGTGGTTCAAACGGTTGCAAGGCC
This sequence comes from Undibacterium sp. FW305-107, assembly GCF_058788535.1. NCBI lineage: Bacteria > Pseudomonadati > Pseudomonadota > Betaproteobacteria > Burkholderiales > Oxalobacteraceae > Undibacterium > Undibacterium sp. FW305-107. The sequence goes on along the minus strand of NZ_JBYTAV010000005.1, from coordinate 127,901 downwards.
CAGGGTGGTTGTGGTTTTGCTCAAATAGATATGGTTGTTAAACCGGAAAAAGAAGCGCTTGTCGCCGCAACTGCAGACCGCGGCTCACACAATCTGTGCGGCAAACCACCGGAGCCTACACCTCCAGGCACTCTATATAGCTCGCCAAGTGATAACCGCTGCAAGACCTATGGCGGCTGTGCCGTGCCCATCTCTGCATCGCAACTGTTCCCCGCCAGCGGGACAATGACTTTGTATACTTTTGATGATGCACCACCACATGCAGAGCATCTATTGAACAAGAACATCAAATTCAAGCAAGGTGACAGTGTGTTTGACACGGCCTGGGCGGCCTATAGCACGGTGATGACGACGCGCCACAAAAACCCGGGGGAAATGCCAAAACCAAATGATTTGCGCCTGGCCTTGCCACCATCAACCTGATGATTAAGCATGCCTGAGCAGTACACCATGCATACTTCGCAGCCACGTCTGGGCCTGCCCAACCTGGGTCTGGGCGTTGGTCTGCGTAATACCCACTTTGAGCACATACTCGAACATGGTGCGGGAGTAGCCTGGTTTGAAGTGATTACAGAAAATTTCATTGATAACCATGGTTATGCGCGCCATGTTCTGGAGCGTATAGCGCAAACCTGTCCTATCGTCATGCATGGTGTTTCGCTGTCGATAGGCAGTACAGATGCGCTGAATTTCGACTATCTGAAGAAACTCAGGCAATTGGCAAAGGAATTGCAGCCTGCCTGGGTATCAGATCATTTGTGCTGGACAGGTGCAGCAGCGATAAATACCCATGATTTGCTACCGTTACCCTTGAATGAAGCCACGCTAGCGCATGTGGCAGAACGTGTACGGATAGTGCAGGATTTTCTGGAGCGCCCACTCATCATAGAGAATCCAAGTACCTACGTTGAATTTGAACAATCAAGCATGGCTGAGGATGAATTTTTAAGCCGTTTAACTGAAAAAACCGGTTGTGGCCTGCTGCTGGACGTTAATAATGTTTATGTATCTGCGTACAATCATGCCTTTGATGCTGAACGCTATATACGCAACCTGCCTGCAGACCGTATCGTGCAAATTCATCTGGCGGGGCCGAGTCATCATGGCGACTATATGATAGATACGCACGATCAGCCTGTGCCGACACCAGTCTGGCATTTGTATGCGTTGGCGCAAGCCTTGACTGGTGGTGTTTCTACACTGCTGGAATGGGATGCCAATATTCCTGCCTATCCTGACTTGCTGGCAGAACTGGACAAAGCTCAGTTGGTCATGACTGGTCATTTTCCAGAGGTGAAAATCAATACAGCATTGGGTACAAGCATTTCTACGCCTCTGCATTTTCAACTGGAAGAACTCAGCACTTTATGAGCCAGTCTGTACCTGATCCATCGCTATCACAATTACAGCACTGGTTTTTAACGGTAATGACTGCGCCCGGTGGGCTGGTGAGAGGTTTATCGCTGGCACAGGAGCATCTGGGACTGGAAGAATCGAACGTAATAAAAATCACGCCAGGTAAACAATCGCGCATGCATGTTTATGCCTATGGCTACATCCTGCGTTTACAGGAATGCCTGCAAGCTGACTTCCCGGTTCTACGCCGACTGATGGGCGATGAATTGTTTAATTTTTTTGCCCATAACTATATCTGGCGACATCCCTCCCGCGCACCGTCACTCTATGATTTAGGTGCTGGCTTTGCCAACTTCCTGCTCCAAAGTCAGCCCCAAAATACAGATGGATTAAAGGCTGGAAAAGCAGACCTGCTATTGCAGTTTCCGGTAGAGATAGCACGAATGGAACGGGCATTTACTGAAGTAATACGGGCACCTGGACTAGAGAATAACTTCGACATCAAAAACCACAATGTGTTTGACTTGCTGATGGGTTCACATGCAGACATCCATGTCCCGGCTTGCGTACGGCTGCTCAAAACCAGCTTTCCTTTACTGACATACTGGGGACAGGCAAAACATGCGCCTGCGGATCAGGATTTACCCGCCCCGCCAGAACCAGAAACCAGTTACCTCGCATTTACCCGCCTGAATTACCGTGTGCAACTGATCCCCCTGTTTCCATGGCAATATCATTTTTTACAGGCTGCTTACAACAATCCAGATATGCATCAATGCGCAGTAAAGTCATCACAAGAAACCGGGCTGGATATTCACGCACTACTGGCAGATATTTGCCTGTGGCAGCCGCAAGCTCAAGCGCTTGGTCTGCTGACTATAAAAGAAGTGACTTTGACCTGATCAAAGCCACCTCTCAGATATAAGATTAACCGGCATTAATCATTGCTGCCTTGCCCTCCCCTTTATTCATCAAATCTTTTGCAGCGAGTGCCAGAAAAGCATCTACGGCAGAACTGCTACCACTTCCACCAGTCTGTATGCTTGGCACCATGGCGATATGGCCTTTTTCTATTGCTTCAGCAAAACGCAACAAGACAGTTTGCTGGAATTGCAGTTCAGGGCCGCCATAAGCCTCCACATTCAATTCAGTCGCTTTCGCCTGCGCCTCACCTATTTGCTGGATTTGATAAGCCTCTGCATTGGCCAGGGTGCGTTTGGCATCTGCCGCGCCAGAAGCAACCTGGCGCGCTTCTTCTGCTGCCTTGATCGCTTTTTGTACGGCTGCACTACCTTGGTTTTCTGCGATCTTAACGGCCAGCTCCGACTCGGTGATGGAAGTCTGTTGTTTTGCCCTAGCCTCTGCCTCACGCAGGATGCGCTCTTGTACGGCAGCGGTTTCCTTGGTTTTATAAGTCTCCAGTTGCTCCCTGGAGACCTGGCGTTCACGCAATTGCTTCAGAATCACTTCAATCTGCGTGTCGCCAGTCTTGGCACGCGGCGTGCCTATCAATACTTCATTCAGGGTCAGGTTATAACCTTCAAAATTTTTGCGCATTTCTGCTTTGGCGCGCTCCTGTATGTCTGAACGTTCTTGCAGTAACTCGATGAGTGTTTTGCCCTGGCCTATGTTCTTGAAATACGCGGCAACCATGGGGTCCAGGGTTTGCTCCACCAGTTTCTGGATATCGCCAAATCTTTGTATGACCAGCGGTGCCATTTTATAGTCGATGTTGACGACGACGGATAAAGGCAAGTCAGGTTCGAATGCATCTTTGGTAATTAGTGAAACTTCGCTCAGGTGTTTGTCCAGTTCATGCGAGCCCACCTGTCCTGACTGCCATTTCAAAATGAAGTTGGTTGTTGGCACATCGATGACACGCTTCGCATATGGATTCAACGCATACTTGCCTGGTAACAGCGGCGATACCTGCACACCTTTTTCATCGCTACTGACCAGTTCGCCATGACGGTATGCATCCCCTGTCACATCATTACCAGCCTTACCGGTATAAGACACGACCACGCCGACATAGCCGACGGGCACTACACGCTTCTCAACTATTTCATAACTGGCGAAACGTGCGTTCAGATAATAAGTACCTTCAACCAGGACTTGTAGTTGACGGCCTTTATAACCACCGGCATCGATGAATACTTCTGGATTCTGGAAATCATGATGATAACTACGCTCTTGATGCGGATCTGCGCCAACGACCGGCGCAACGATCGTGCCCTCAGGTAGTGATTGCCCCTCATGCGTGGTAATCACTGCCAGTTTATCGTCCCGTATGACCAAGGGAAGAAAACCATTACGCAAGCGCAGTTCATCCAGCATTTCTGCCAACTGTCCGACGACAATGCCGTCATTACTGATATTGCCATCACCAGGCAGAGGCAAGGCATACACGCGTTCGGCAGTCAACACCACGAATTGCGCAAGGTTGATCGCATAGGTACCTTCGCGCAGGATTTTGCGCTGCAAACCTTTTTGGCCAGCATTGGTGAGGAAGCTGCGGACATCGGTAAAGTCATTTGCCTCCTTATTACAAGCCAGGTTTTGTGTGGGTGCCATAGCCTGTCCATCGCGTGCAAAAACATAAGCCAGAGTACCTTGCTGTATCGTCACCAGATCATGTCTGTGGATGGAATATTGAAACGGGAAAAACACATGAAAGCCACCACGCAAAACTTCAGGCTGGAAACCGGCTTCGCCATTCAGTGCAATAAATCCATGCTGGACTGAGCCACTGGCCGACCATTTTTTTTCGACAATACCGATTTTCTCATTCGAGATATACACGAGCACATTACTGCTATACAACAACAAAATAAGGATGACAACAATAGCCGCCAAAATAATTTCAAACATACTTAGCCTCTTCTTTTTAAAAAATTCCGATCTTTTTCGGAAATGCAGCAGCGCTACTGGCATCTGGTAGATGCCAGCAGTACAACGGGATAACGGAATTTGTGTGGGTAGTGTTACGACAATGAGGAGCCTGTCACGCCCCTCATTTGATTAGACGGGTCGTCGTGGCGACTCGATGACAGCAGGTTTTTGAGACTTGACAACTTGCATGGCTGTAGCGATCAGACCACTCATATCGCCCAGATTGGCTGGTACAATAATCGAATTATTGGTTTTAGCCAGGTTGCCGAATGCACTAACATATTGTTCGGCGACTTTCAAATTAACCGCATCGGCACCACCTGGTGACTGTATCGCTGCAGCTGTTTTACGTATTGCTTCTGCACTGGCTTCAGCAATCGCCAATATGGCTGCGGCCTGACCTTGTGCGCGGTTGATTGATGCCTGTTTTTCACCTTCGGATTTGGCAATAGAAGCTTCACGCTCACCCGTTGCGATATTGATCTGCTCTTGCTTGCGACCTTCTGATGCGGCGATCAAAGCACGTTTTTCACGCTCTGCAGTGATTTGTGCCTGCATTGCATGCAAGATTTCTTTAGGCGGTGTCAAATCCTTGATCTCGTAACGCAAGACCTTGACGCCCCAGTTGGCTGCCGATTCATCAATCGCGTTGACGATCGTGGTATTGATGTGATCACGTTCTTCAAAAGTCTTGTCAAGCTCCATCTTACCGATGACAGAACGCAAGGTGGTTTGCGCCAGTTGCGTAATGGCAGAGATATAGTTGGACGAGCCATATGATGCGCGCATGGCATCAGTAATCTGAAAGTACAAAATACCATCTACCTGCAATTGCGTATTGTCCCTGGTGATACAAACCTGCGGCGGTACATCCAGCGGGATTTCTTTCAGTATGTGTTTATAAGCGATGCGATCAACAAAAGGCACCACGATATTCAGACCTGGCCCCAGCGTGGCATGATATTTACCAAGTCGCTCCACAACCCAGGCATGCTGTTGTGGTACGACATTGATGGTTTTGAAAACAAATACCATGGCCAACACCAATAAAACCAGAGCGACGCTACCTATATTTTCCATATCCTTACCTTTATTGTTATTCAGTTTGTCTTATATGATTTCAATTATTCTTTGTACTGCTACGACGGTTTTACTATCAAACGGCTACCTTGTATTTCTTCAATAATATAAGCACCGGGATAGCCTGCCGAGTGCTGCAATTCAACATCCCACATGGCACCGCGATACATGGTTCTTGCGGCAAACTTGCCATTACCTAAATCCTTCCATTCATTGACTTGCAAGGTTTGCCCTATATCCATATTCACATTCGGGTCACGGGCAGCATTTGCATTTTCTTTCCAGCCATATTTACTCTTGTGCAGGGCCGCAGTTGCAAGTGCGCCAACAACAGCCGCAACAATCATCTGACTCTCTGAACCCAGTTGAAATACAGCCGCCAAAGCACCTGCCACCAGGCCAATTGAAATCATCAGTAAGTAAAACGTACCCGTGAACAATTCAAATATCACGACTATGCCCGCCAATATCATCCACATCATCCATCCGTTCATATTCTTATTCTCCTTATCAACTTTTGTATTTATAAATTCTGCTACTTTTGTATTCTCTATGACTGGCTTATATTTTTCATCGGTAATCGCCATAGGAATTTACTCACAAAAAAGCCCCCGTTACCTGACGTGGTAACGAGGGCTCTTCCAGGAATTTTGTTGAAGTATTGATTTTCTTTTTCTTAAGTTTCGACACCGGTAGTCTAGTCCTAATTTTAAAAAATACAAGGGGTCACATTCGATTTATGTTGCGGCGCACCAACAAGAAAAAACGGGAACCCTTTTGCAAGGAGTTCCCGTTTTTTACATTAATTCAGACTACTTATTTTCCGACCGCTGCAAGTTTCTGCCAGGTATCAATCACTGAATCAGGGTTCAGGGAAATCGATTCTATTCCTTCTTTCATCAACCATTCAGCAAAGTCCGGATGATCGGATGGCCCCTGGCCGCAGATGCCGACATACTTGTCGAGTTTGCGACAGGCGGCGATCGCACGTGACAACAAGGCGCGTACAGCAGGGTCACGTTCATCAAAATCCGCTGCCAGCAATTCCATGCCGGAATCGCGATCCAGACCCAGCGTCAACTGTGTCAGGTCATTGGAGCCAATAGAGAAACCATCAAAGAATTGCAGGAACTCTTCCGCCAGAATTGCATTCGATGGGACTTCGCACATCATGATCAAACGCAAGCCATTTTCCCCGCGCTTGAGTCCATTTTTTGCCAGCAGATTCACGACTTTTTCAGCCTGACCCAGGGTACGTACGAAAGGCACCATGATTTCTACATTGGTCAGGCCCATCTCATTACGCACACGTTTCATGGCCTGGCATTCCATTTCGAATGACTCGGCAAAATCCGGCGCCAGATAACGTGCTGCACCGCGGAAACCCAACATAGGATTTTCTTCATCCGGCTCATAGCGTGATCCGCCTATGAGTTTCTTGTATTCATTCGACTTGAAGTCAGACAAGCGAACGATGACTTTCTTCGGCCAGAATGCTGCGGCAATAGTCGCAATACCTTCTGCCAGTTTGTCGACATAAAAGGCTCTTGGAGACGCATGTCCACGGGCAACAGATTCCACCGCTTTTTTGAGGTCAGCATCAATATTCGGGTATTCCAGAATCGCTTTTGGATGTACGCCGATATTGTTATTGATGATGAACTCCAGACGTGCCAGACCAACGCCTTCATTCGGCACAGACTGGAAGTCAAATGCCAGTTGAGGATTACCGACATTGAGCATGATTTTCAAAGGCAGCTTGGGCAATTCACCCCGCAGCTCTTCAGTCACTTCGGTTTCCAGCAAACCATCGTAAATCTTGCCTTCATCACCCTCAGCACAAGATACGGTAACCAGAGTGCCGTCTTTCAGCACATCGGTCGCATCTTCGCAGCCCACTACGGCTGGTACACCCAGTTCACGCGCGATGATCGCTGCATGGCAGGTACGGCCACCACGGTTGGTGACAATCGCGGCAGCGCGCTTCATGACGGGTTCCCAGTTGGGATCTGTCATGTCGGCAACCAGTACGTCGCCAGGTTGCACTCTTTCCATTTCGGATGGATCATGAATAACGCGTACACGGCCTGCACCTATCTTCTGGCCAATCGCACGGCCAGAGGCTAATACCGTGCCACTGCCTTTGAGTTTGAAGCGCTGTTGTGCATCAGTAGGCTTTTGCTGGGATTTGACGGTCTCTGGACGTGCTTGCAGGATGTACAGTTTGCCGTCACGGCCATCCTTGCCCCATTCGATATCCATAGGGCGGCCATAATGTTTTTCGATGATAGTAGCGTACTTGGCCAGCTCCACCACTTCGGTATCATTCAGTGAATAGCGGTTACGCAATTCAACTGGCACATCCACGGTTTTTACAGAGCGGCCTGCCTTGGCTTCACCAGTGAATTCCATTTTAATGAGCTTGGAACCGATATTGCGGCGTATGACAGGCAATTTACCCTGCTCCAGCATAGGCTTATGGACATAGAATTCGTCAGGATTAACCGCGCCCTGCACCACGGTTTCCCCCAGGCCATAGCTGGACGTAATGAAGACCACGTCCTTAAAACCGGACTCTGTATCTATCGTGAACATGACGCCAGCTGCGCCCAGATCAGAACGCACCATACGCTGCACACCGGCAGACAAGGCAACTTCAGCGTGGGTAAATCCTTTATGGACGCGGTAAGAAATCGCCCTGTCGTTATACAACGAAGCAAATACGTGCTTCATCGCCTCCAGGATATTGTCAATTCCAACAACATTCAAGAAGGTTTCTTGCTGACCGGCGAAAGACGCATCTGGCAAATCTTCTGCAGTAGCAGAAGAACGCACAGCAAATGACATTTCAGCAGTAGAGTCAGACACCAGCTTGTTGTAAAACTCTTCTATCTCTTTCAGCAGGCGTGGTTGAAAAGGCGTATCTATGATCCATTGACGGATATCAGCACCGGCTTTTGCCAGTTCCTTGACATCGTCGATATTGAGATGTTCAAGACGGTCGGCAATACGTTTTTCCAGCGGCAAGCCGCCATCGATACTATGCGTCAGGAAATCGCGAAAAGCCTGTGCAGTGGTGGCAAAGCCACCAGGAACACGTACACCCGCTGTTGCCAGCTGGCTAATCATTTCGCCTAATGAAGCATTTTTCCCGCCGACGGATTCAACATCCGTCATGCGTAAATGCTCAAACGAGGCAACATAAGTTGCTTCAGTAATTGCTGCGTTGGACATAACAACCTCTTTTTGATGGTAAGAAATCTTTGCTGTTTAATGCCGTGCTGCTTCGTATCCCGCTGTTTTTTTGTTATTCTTGAGGCGAACTACGCTTGACATGCTGTTGCAGCATTTTACATTGTGTCCTGCAAGATTTATCTAAACGGAATAAGAATTTGCAGTCTTTTTTGTTTCTAAGAGTACAAATATATTTCGTCCAGTCTATTGCTATTATTTATATAAAACTATCATGTCAGATACTCCCCAGCAAGTCCGGCCTGCAGCAAACCGTACCGTCTTTTTTGTCTCGGATGGCACTGGCATCACTGCAGAAACCTTTGGTCACTCGGTATTGACGCAATTTGACTTAAAATTCAAACAAGTTCGTTTGCCCTTTATCGATACGCTGGAAAAAGCCCACGATGCCGTGCGCAAGATCAATGATGCTTATACGGCTGAAGGAAATCGCCCCATCGTATTTTCCACACTGGTCAAAACTGACCTGGCTGGTGTTGTTTTCAAATCCAAGGGTTTGCACATGGATTTGATACAAACCTTTGTCTCTCCACTAGAACAAGAACTGGGCGTCAAGTCCACCCACACCATAGGGCGTAGTCACAATATTACGGACTCTGAAGAATATAAAAACAGGATAGAAGCCATCAATTTCTCGCTGGCGCATGACGATGGCCAGTCCAACAAAAATTTATCGACGGCAGATGTGATACTGGTTGGCGTGTCGCGCTCTGGCAAAACCCCAACCACGCTATATCTGGCGATGCAATATGGCATTAAGGCAGCAAACTATCCTTTGATTCCTGATGATTTTGAACGAGGCAAGCTACCTTCGGCATTACCTGAATTTAAAGGCAAGATTTTTGGCTTGAGTATTGCGCCTGAACGCCTGTCAGAAATTCGTAATGAACGTCGCCCAGGCAGCAAATATGCCTCATTGGAAAACTGCCGCTACGAAGTCAACGAGGCAGAGCTGATGATGAAGCGTGAAGGCATACGCTGGCTGTCATCAACCGCAAAATCGATAGAAGAGATCTCAACCACGATTTTGCAGGAAATTAAATCTGACGTGCGGATTTACTAAGAGGCTGTTGCAAAATTAAGGTGGCTTGGCGCCCCCGGCTAGGCGTCGCCGGCGCAGACAGCACTTTAGTACCCAGTTTAACATTCGGACGGGGCGACAACGCCAGGTTAATTTTGCGGCAGCCTCTCCGTTTGTGTATCCAGTTGCTGCCGTACTTGCTCAAAAAAGCAGATGGCAGCGCTGGCCGCCACATTCAGAGACTCTATCGCAGCTTGCTGGGGTATAGTCACTGTACTGGTGGCCATAGACATCAATTCAGGCGAAACACCCTGTCCCTCGTGACCAAATAGCCAGACTACGTCCTGATTCAAATTGCTTTGATAAATAGTCTGCCTGGTGTGAGAGCTGGTAGCCAGCACCGGAATCGTAGCGCTGTTTAATAATGCAGGCAAATCGACATTTTCAAAAATATTCAGCAAAAAATGTGCGCCCATGCCTGCGCGCATGACTTTGGGTGACCATGCAAACGCAGTGCCGGGGCTGCAAAATACGTTTTTTATACCCGCTGCGGCAGCGCTGCGCAGGATAGAGCCAAGATTGCCAGGGTCTTGCAAATTGTCCAGCACCACTGAAGATGAAGCCAAAGCAGCTGGAAATTCAGGAGCAGGCGTAGCGATGACAAACATCACACCTACCCCATGCTCAACCTGGCTTAGTGCCTTGTACAGGGCATCTGGCAGGCAAATACTCTGCGTTTTCTGTTGTTCACTTTGCGCCAGCACAGCGGCTACTTCAGCATTATCCAGGCTACTTTCTGCAACGATGCAATACTCTGGTGCACCCAGGTGCTGAAAATAAGCCTCGCACAGATGCACACCATCAAGCAAGGTGCGACCAGCCTTACGCCTTGCCTGCGAACTGGTGGCAAGCTGTTTGAATTCCTTGTAGAGAGGATTGTCGCGGGAAGTAATCGATTTCATTTATTTGAGTAAAGCTTTCACTGGCGCATAAGATTTTCTGTGTATCGGCGATACACCATGTTCGCGCAAACGCTCCAGATGCAAGGCTGTCGGATAGCCCTTATGCTGATCAAGCGCATATTGAGGATAAGTTTCATGTAACTGCATTAACACATGGTCGCGCGCAGTTTTTGCTAATATGGATGCTGCCGATATTGCAGGCACCTTGTCATCACCCTTGATGATAGCCTCCGACGCTATGGACATGACCGGGCAACGATTGCCATCTATCAGTGCCAGTGTAGGCTGGACCGATAAACCCTCGACCGCACGTCGCATGGCCAACATGGTGGCTTGCAGGATATTGAGCTCATCAATCTCTTGCTCAGAACACTCTGCGATACACCAGGCCAGGGCATGTTCTTTGATCTCCAATGCCAGTTGATCACGTTTTGCTTCGCTGAGTTTCTTTGAATCCCGCAGTCCGGCGATAGGACGACTCGGATCCAGAATCACGGCTGCAGCCATGACGGGCCCTGCCAATGGTCCCCTGCCCGCTTCATCCACGCCACAAATCACTTCATTGTCATAATCAAACAAAGATAAACCAGGTGTCAGATCATGCATGGAAAAAAGCTTTCAACGCGGCGGGATCAAGATAGTAATGGCAAATCCTTTGCTGACTCTGGCCTTCTTTCTGACCTACCAGGACGGGCACCAGTTCATCGTACAAAGCCAGAACTTCATCATCCTGATCAACATCGACTACCTTGACGGTAAAGCCATATTCAGGGCTATAGGCTTGCAGTTGTTCCAGCATGTCATCACAGAGATGACAATAACTGCGTGAATAGAGTGTAAATTGAATCATCGTTTTTGCCTAAAGTGGTGGGTATGCTGACATCATGCGCTCAGTCTCCATGCCAGCATTATAAGTCGCCCCTATCAGACCTACAAAATAAAAAAGGCCACCCAAAAACGGGTGGCCCTGGCATTACTTAAAAAGCTTATTGATTTGTTGGACGTACTGCCACGAATTTGGACACATCACCACGTTTGACCAATAACAAAACTGGTTTCTTTTGATCAACTTTTGCCATTACAGCAGCAAACTCCTTGGCATCCTTGATGTCTGTGTTGAAAATACGCGTAATGATGTCACCCGCTTGCAGGCCAGCACGGGCTGCACCACCTTCTGCATTTTCGAGTATCACGCCACCACTGACATGCGCATCACGTTTCTGTGCTTCTGTCAGATCGGTAATAGACAAGCCAAATACATTGGCGGCTGGCTCAGCTTTTTGTTTCCCTGTTTTTGCTGGTGTTTTTTCTACATCAGCCTCAGCAACCGTAATCACGATATCTCTGGCGCCACCTTTGCGCCAAACTGTCACTGTCGCCTTGCCGCCAGGCTTGATATCGCCAACGACACGGTTCAGATCAACAGCTCTATCAATCACGGTGCCGTTAACTTTTTGAATTACGTCGCCAACCTCTACCCCCGCCTTTTCTGCGGGTGAACCTGGCATGACTCGCTGTATCAATGCACCTTGGGCTTTTGCCAATCCCAGACCCTCGGCAATATCCTTAGGCACGTCTATACGCTCAACACCCAGATAACCTCGCACAACCTTACCTGCGGACTTCAGTTGATCAACGACACGCATGGCTTCGTCAATCGGAATAGCAAATGAAATGCCCATATAGCCACCAGAACGGCTATAAATTTGCGAGTTCACACCAATCACTTCGCCACGCATATTAATCAGCGGACCACCGGAGTTGCCAGGATTGACCGCCACATCCGTTTGTATCAGCGGCAGATAATCACCCGTGTCACGTGCCTTCGCAGAAATAATACCTGCAGTCACTGTATTGTCGAGATCGAATGGAGAACCGATGGCAATCACCCATTCACCCGCCTTGATTTTGTCAGAATCACCAATAGTAACGCGGGGCAATTTGCTACCGTCAATTTTCAAGACTGCCACATCAGTACGGCGATCTGCGCCAATGACTTTTGCCTTGAATTCACGCTTGTCTGTCAGTTTGACATAGACTTCGGATGCGCCATCTACCACGTGCGCATTTGTCAAAACATAGCCATCCTGGGAGATGATGAAACCAGAACCGACTCCGCGTGGCACTTCCTCCTCTTGCTGTTGAGGTGTTTTACGACCTTTAGGAGTTGGTTGTTGTTTTGGTGTTGGCATGGGAGTGCCGAAGAAGCGGCGGAAAAATTCCTGCATCTGCTCATCTTCAGCGCTCGTACCATTTTGGTTTAGCTGAACTTTTTCTGTTGTCCTGATATTCACGACAGCCGGGCCAGATTTTTCTACCAGTTCGGTAAAATCAGGTAGGCCGACTGCGGCTGCAGCCTCAGCCACAGGATTGGCATTGATTGCGGTCGGCGCAATAAAACCCACACAGGCACTCAAGACCAGGGTGGAAGCAATTTTTTCAATTGGAAAAAGTTTATTCGCTTTCATGGTGTCATTCGCTTATTTAGGTTTAAATTCAATTGAGTTCATTACTTGCCGGATTGCACTGACAGGCACTTCACCTACCACCGTAAGCCAGTACTCAGCATGGCGTTTCCCCATGATGGTCATGGCACCTTGCTGCAAACTGCCCTCCGTACGGTTTTCGCTATCCGGTTCTATAAAAACGGAAATCGCTGCCAAACCATCAGAGAAAATCATTTGCACTACCTGATGTGATTTGATCGCTGTTCCATCACTGTTTTTTGCATTTCCAGCAGCGGGAATCAGTCGCTTCATTTCACGGGTTTTCTTGAATCCGGCTGGCAAGGATTTAACAACCCAACCTGAATGGATATTGGACTGCACCGTTAAATTTTCAACCTGCCATTGTGCAGTATTTTGAAAAGTCGGTTTTACCCTCTGCTTGTCAATATCTCCGATGGTCAATTGAGTGAAAGCGATTTGTTCTATCACTTCATTTCTGGTATTGACAGTTTGTGCACGCAGCAACAGGCCAGAATTTTTTTCTACGCAGAGGCGGTAGCCATAGCGGAAACCATCACGTGGATCAAGCAAATATGTCTGACAATCGATACCCGCGACACGGCCAAGTTCAGCCTTTTTTATTGCATAAGAATCGGGGAGGGATTGCGCATTCGAGGTCAACAAGGCGGGAAATACTTCTTGTGTTGCATTTTTCTCTACCTGCAAGGTCTTACTTTCAGGCAGGTAGCAGGTCACTTCTTCGTTTTTTCGCAAGTATTCTCTGGGTTGCCCATCAAGAATTTCCAATTTTTCCAGTTCATTATTCCCATCAAGAACATGGGTAATTCTGGAAGTCCTGATTTGACTGGCTTGCTGATAAACAAAAGTACCGGAATAATTCAGCTTTTGCGCAGAAGCCTGCATTTTACGCAGTACGCTATGCACTTCACGCTTATCGTCCACCGTCTCTTGCGCCGCTGCCGGCGCCAACAAACCCAGCAAGCAGGCAGCCCCAGTCAATGCGATATTAAAACGCCATACGCACATCATATTTATTTTTCCGAAGCAGATGAAACGGCGTTAGCGTGCGTAACGTATTGTGCTCCGTTATTGATTGCGGGAGAAAAGCGCTGATGCGCCATCAGATAGCTGTCAATTCGTGGATCGCGCAGCATATCGATTTCTACCGGCTTTTTATCATTGCCTGACATAAGCTGAGAAGCTTGTTTGACAGGCTCATTCACTGCCAGCGTATTCACGCCAGGGTTTTCGGTATGATTGGCTAGCTGTACATTGCCTGAACTTGCAGCCTTGCTGCTGATTTGACTCGCTGCATCGGGATTAGTCTGAAAAGACTGCAATTGCGGGATCATGACAAAGGCGAACACCGCTGCGGCAGCCATACCAGCGACGGCTGCGTAAGCCCCCAGGAATTTTTGCTTCCTTTGCCTGCCCTGATTATCCTGCCCGCTGCTTTTTTGCATGGCTGTTGGCGCCAGTACAACAGGCTCGGCATTCAGTTTTTCAGAAAACCGCCGAGAAAAATCTGCACTGAAAGTAACTGCCAATTCTTCTGAACGAAGCACATCACCTATCTGGTGATAAATTTCCCATGCATCTTTGCTTTCTGCTTCATTTAAGCTCGCAAGCAGGGAATCCAGCTGAGCATCACTCAATTCGCCATCTGCCATGGCTGAGATACTCTCGTGTTGATTTGTGCTTTTGTTCATAATTTTCACCTTTTACCACTATTTTTGAATTCGTTTGTACTGCGTTTTGTTCGATACAAGCTTTGACCAGCGTTCACCAGCGTTGTTCCAGTGTAGTACCCAACAAGGGGCGCAATTTCTCGGCTATCGCTTCACGCGCCCTGAATATCCTGCTTCTCACCGTCCCTATGGGACAAAGCATGACTTCTGCAATTTCATCGTAGCTCAAGCCTTCTATCTCGCGCAGGGTAATTGCATTACGCAATTCCTCTGGCAAAGTCGACATGGCTGAGTTCACCGTTTCTGCTATCTGCTTGCTTGCCAACAGGGACTCTGGCGTATTGATATCCCTTAAGCCATCTGCATCAACAAAAGACTCTGCTTCATCCACATCAGCTTCTGTTGACGTGGGAGCCCTGCGCCCTTGGGTGACCAGGTGGTTTTTCGCTGTATTTACCCCGATACGGTACAACCAGGTATAAAAAGCGGAATCGCCACGAAAATTCGGTAATGCTCTGTATGCCTTGATAAATGCTTCCTGCACTACATCTTCCGCTTCTGCATGATCGTAGACGAGCCGGGACACGAGCCGCATTAGTTTCCTTTGGTATTTGGAAACCAGAAGCTCGAATGCTTTTTTGTCACCACGCTGGACGCGCTCAACCAATAGCTGATCAATTTCGCGTTCTGTCGTCACTCATTCATTCCTAAATTTGCATGGAACGAGAAAAGCCCATCCCAAATGCATGTTATTACCGTCAACATACGCGATCTATATACTGTCAGAGTCCGCGTGAATCCTAAAAGTTCCTTTGGCAGAAGTAAATTTCATGTCAGTTTGCTTGATGTTGTCCAATCCATATCAAACTAACCCTCAATGCCTGGAATGCAGCAGGGCTCAACGAATCTGGCAGTATAAGCAACTTATGTTCCTTGCCCGCTTCATCAAGTAAAAAAATTGATAAAAAGTATGGCCAAATACGACTTTTGTGACTTAAATGCACATTCAGCCTCGTTAACTGCACCTCTTGCTGTATTTTCAGGTGAAGTATCATCTCCCCTGTCGCAGAAATACTCAACTGCCTGCTTTGCTGGATGTGTTGCCAATGTCTGGAAACAAGGTAAGCGCTGCTGCAAAATGAACTGCTGATAATCAGGTAGATGACATAGGCTGGCACTGAGCTTGATTTCACCAGCAACAGGATGCTCAGATGCGCCAGTACCAGCATGCATAAGCATGCCAATTGCAGTATGCGTGAAGCACGGGTAACAATATGCAGTGCTATCGTCATGGTAAAAAAAATGGCACTTCATTTCGCTTGAAATGAAGTGCCAAGGCTAATTTTTTAAAAATCAGACTTTTGCAAATATCAGCGTACCATTCGTTCCGCCAAAGCCAAACGAATTTTTCACTGCATAATCTATGCGCATATCACGTGCGGTATTCGCACAATAATCAAGATCACATCCTGGATCCTGATTAAAGATATTCATGGTAGGTGGTGAAACCTGATTGTGCAGAGCAAGAACCGTAAACAAAGATTCAAGACCACCAGCGCCACCCAGCAAATGCCCCGTCATCGACTTGGTCGAATTGATGGTCATCTTGTATGCATGATCATCAAAAGTCGCCTTGATTGCATCCGTCTCGTTCTGATCACCAATTGATGTAGACGTGCCATGCGCATTCAGATAACTGATTTGCTCAGGGTTAATCTCAGCATCTTTCATGGCATTGATCATACTGCGGCGCGGACCATCCATGGTTGGCGTAGTGATGTGATAAGCATCAGCGCTCATACCAAAACCAATGACTTCAGCATAAATCTTTGCACCACGCGCCTTGGCATGTTCATATTCTTCCAGAACCATGACACCAGCACCTTCACCCAGAACAAAGCCATCGCGGTCTTTATCCCAAGGACGGGAAGCCGTCGCCGGATCGTCGTTTCTGGTGGAGAGCGCCCTTGCTGAAGCAAAACCACCCAGACCCAGAGGAGAAATCGTCGATTCTGCACCGCCGGCGATCATCACATCAGCATCGCCATACTCAATCATGCGAGCAGCGGAACCTATGCAATGCAGGCCAGTGGTACAAGCTGTCACGATCGCAAGATTAGGCCCTTTCAGACCATACTTGATCGACAGATTGCCAGAAATCATATTAATGATCGAGGCTGGTACAAAGAAAGGACTGATACGGCGTGGTCCACGCGCTATCAAGGTTTCCTTGGTTTCCTCTATCAACGGCAAACCGCCAATACCTGAACCTACGATGACGCCAATACGGTCGGCATTTTCTTCGGTGACGGCAAGACCAGAGTCTTGAAACGCCTGCATCCCTGCGGCGATGCCGTAGTGGATAAAGGTGTCCATGTTGCGCGCTTCTTTTGCCGGAATATAATCCTCGACATTGAAGCCCTTCACCTCACCTGCAAAATGTGTAGTGAAAGGAGTTGCATCAAATTTGGTAATCGTTGCAATTCCGGATTTACCTGAAGTGATGGCACTCCAGGCATCTGCAACAGTATTGCCGACTGGCGAAATACAACCGAGCCCGGTTACAACGACTCGACGTTTAAGCGAACGACTCAAGCGTTTCTCCTGGATTTGAAAAAATTCGACTAATTAAGCCTTCAGATGGGCTTTAGCGTAGTCAATCGCTTGTTGAACAGTAGTGATTTTCTCAGCTTGTTCGTCAGGGATTTCCATTTCGAATTCGTCTTCGAGTGCCATCACCAGTTCAACTGTGTCCAAAGAGTCTGCACCCAAATCATCTACGAAAGAAGATTCGATTTTGATGTCAGCTTCAGCGACGCCCAGTTGTTCAGCGACGATTTTCTTAACGCGTTGTTCGATATCGGACATGTGTGTCTCCAGTGAAAAAATCAAAAAAATAAGGGCCTACAGAAAGGTGCGCGCATTTTAGCAGGTTTGTGAGCAAAAAAAGCAAGCCTCTGATCCCCGGCAACAACTCCTGCTATTTTCGTCGAAGTTGCCTATAAAAATCAACAAAATGATTAGGCGAGGTACATCCCGCCATTCACGTGCAGTGTCGTTCCTGTGATGTACCCTGCATCTGGTGATGCCAAAAACACTGTTGCTGCGGCAATATCTTCCGGACGACCAAGTTTGGCGAGTGGGATTTGCTGCAAAATGGCCGCTTTTTGGTCCTCATTCAAGGCCCTGGTCATGTCAGTATCGATAAAACCAGGGGCAATACAGTTCACTGTAATATTGCGGCTGCCTATTTCCCTGGCCAATGCACGGCTCATGCCAGCCACACCGGCCTTGGCAGCAGCATAGTTCATTTGCCCAGGATTACCAGAAGAGCCCACTACGGAAGTAATATTGATGATGCGGCCATGCTTGGCCTTCATCATGCCACGCAATACAGCACGGGATAAACGTGCGACTGAAGTGAGATTGGTAGTGATGACGCTATCCCACTCCTCCTCCTTCATGCGCATGGCCAGTTGATCCTGGGTAATTCCAGCGTTATTGACCAGGATAGACAGGCTGCCAAATTCTTTCTGGATTTCATCGACCAGACCTGCAGTACGCTCTACATCATTGACATTGAAAGCTACGCCCTTACCTGAGCCAGGCGCTACTTCTTCAAGATACGCAGTAATTGCTGCCGCACCAGATTCTGTTGTTGCAGTACCTATAACTTTAGCACCGGCCTTGGCCAGACCAATAGCAATTGCCTTGCCAATACCGCGGGATGCGCCAGTAACCAGCGCCACTTGATTTTCTAATTGTTGAGTCATTTCAAGAGTTCCAATACTTTTTCTAAACTTGCCTGATCAAATACAGTGTCGCCCGTCAATTCAGCCTGAATACGCTTCGTCAGGCCAGTCAAGACCTTGCCTGGACCACATTCAATCACATGCGTGATGCCATCGGCATGCATCTTATTAATAGTTTCGACCCAACGTACCGGACTGGCAGCCTGCCTGACAAGCGCATCCTTGATAGCATCAACATCACTAACAACAGCAACATCGACATTATTAATCAATGGAATTGCTGGCGCCGAAAATGGAATGCCAGCCAGATATTCGCGCAATTTGTCTGAAGCAGGCTTGAGCAAGGATGAATGAAAAGGTGCAGAAACTGCCAAAGGCAAGGCGCGCTTGGCGCCTTTTGCCTTGGCAATTTCGCAAGCGCGGTCCACAGCGGCTTTATTGCCAGCAATGACAACCTGTGCCGGCGCATTGAAATTCACAGCCTCTACCACTTCGCCCGACACTGCAGCCATTGCTTCGGCACAAGCGGCCTGCACATCCTCGTCAGACAAACCCAAAATAGCGGCCATGCCGCCCTGTCCCACAGGCACGGCATCTTGCATGGCTTGCGCACGGAAGCGCACCATAGGCACCGCATCTTTAAAAGCGATAACGCCAGCGGCCACCAGGGCTGAATACTCACCCAAACTATGACCAGCCACCAGCTTGGGGGCTGCACCACCTGCAGCGATCCAGGCACGGTAGCAAGCTACGGCTGCCGTCAACATGACAGGCTGGGTATTAGTGGTCAGATCCAGCGCTTCTTTTGGACCTTCATTAATCATCATGCCCAAATCCAGTTGCAGTGCATCAGATGCTTCAGCAATGGTTTGTTGCACGACAGGATTATCAGCAAAGCCATTCAACATGCCTATTGCTTGCGAACCCTGTCCAGGAAATACAAATGCAAATTGCGTCATTTATTATCTCTAATCTTATCTCTAATATTCATTATTGATTGCCCAACTCACGTCCCAGGACACTCACATCTTGACGATGGCCGCACCCCAGGTAAAACCACCACCTACACCTTCAAGCATCACTGTATGCCCAGGCTTAACCCGGCCATCACGTACAGCCAGGTCCAATGCCAGCGGTATCGAAGCGGCAGAGGTATTACCATGCTGATCAACCGTGACCACCACTCTATCCATAGGCATGCGCATTTTTTTTGCAGTACTTTGCATGATGCGTATGTTTGCCTGATGGGGTATCAGCCAGTCGATCTGATCTGTAGTCAGACCAGCGATTTCCAGCGCTTCGTTGGCAACCTTTTCCAGTAAATTAACAGCAAGCTTAAAGACAGCCTGACCATCCATATACAAAAACGCGCTACCCTCAACTACGCCACTCTGGACATTGCCTGGCACACATAAAATATTGGCATAGCTGCCATCAGCATGCAATTTGGTGGCCAACACACCGGGCTCGTCCGAGCGCGACATGACGATAGCACCTGCACCATCACCAAACAGCACGCAAGTAGTACGGTCTTCAAAATTCAGGATGCGGGAAAATACCTCAGCACCGATCACCAGCACGTTTTTATGATTGCCCGCCTTGATCATGCTATCAGCGATGGACATGGCATACATGAAGCCGCTGCATACCGCTTGCACGTCAACAGCGGCCCCACCATTCGTGATGCCAAGCTTGTTTTGCACTACGCATGCAGTACTGGGGAAGCCCCCCAGAAAATCAGGTGTTGATGTTGCCAGCACGATCAAGTCAATATCATTAACCTGCATCCTGGCGGCATCCAACGCCCGTTTCGCTGCCTCTACCGCCATATCACTGACCGCCACGGATGGCTCAGCATAATGACGGAAAGAAATCCCGCTACGGGAGAATATCCACTCGTCTGAAGTTTCTATACCCTTCGCCGCCAGTTGATCTGTCAATTCCTGATTGCTTACTTTTTTGGGAGGCAGGTAGCTGCCTGTACCGATAATTTTGCTATAGAAAGTCATGCGGTTTTCTGTACCAAGAGTTCATTGTTGTCTGGAGCGACCTCAGCAACTGCGTCAGCATCTGCAATCGGCATCAATTTCGCCATTGAAGTCGCAATGCGTGACAATACATCATTTTTTGCCGCATCGAATGCGCGCTGTATTGCCCACTCATAACTATACTTGTCTGCGCTACCATGGCTTTTAAACACAAGGCCACGCAAGCCCAGCAAACTACCACCATTGTAATTGGAAGGATTCATGGTGCGCGAGATGGATTTCAAAGCGCCACGAGCGAAGATGGCACCCAACATATTCAGGGGATTACTCTTAAAGGCTGCAGTCAGCGTGATTTTTACAAAACGCCCCATCCCCTCAGCCGCTTTCAAGGTAACATTTCCGACAAAGCCATCGCAAACAACGATATCAGTCGTGCCCTCAAAAATATCATTGCCTTCGACATTGCCATAAAAATTCAGCAGGCCACGCTCATGATCGGCACGCAATAATTGCGCCGTTTTTTTGACGACATCATTACCTTTGATGTCCTCCTCACCTACATTCAACAAACCTATGCTTGGCTTATCTTTACCCTCCAGCGCAGATACCAGGGCAGAACCCATGATGGCAAACTGATGCAAATGCAGAGGCTCGCAATCTACATTCGCGCCCAGATCCAGCATATAGGTAGGAAGATTTTTTTGATTCGGCAGGATGCTGCAAATTGCCGGACGGTCCACGCCTTGCATGGTTTTCAATACATAACGGGAAACTGCCATGAGTGCGCCGGTGTTCCCCGCAGAAACGCAGGCCTGGGCAGTGCCTTCTTTAACCTGATTGATGGCGACGCGCATGGAAGAATCTTTCTTGCGGCGCAAGGCAACCTCTATAGGGTCATCCATCTCTACCACTTCTGTGGCGTTGATAATTTTTAAGCGTGTATGTGCACCGGCATGTAGCTTCTTCAGCTCGGCCTGAATGATAGATTCAGAGCCCACCAGGAGAAATTCGACATCAGGTTCGCGATTGGCAAAAGCAACAGCTGCTGCCACTGTAACTGCCGGGCCATGATCTCCGCCCATGCAGTCTATGGAAATTTTAATTGTCATGTAGTGATACGAAACTTCAATCCGAAACAGCGAGTGTATCAAACCGGAACAGACATCATCCCGAATTAATTTTTCAAAAGCGGGATTATCTCAAAAATTCAAAGACTCGCCGACAACAATTCAATCAAAAAGCAAATTAAGCACCCACTCAATCTCGCAAGAATGTATTAAACAAGCAAGTCAGGGTATAGGTTAACGCAAAAAAGCGGCGCCAAGTCAAAGACTCGTCACGCCGCTTCTTTACCAGGAACAGAGATTACTCGTCGTTCTTGGTTTTCAATACTTTACGACCACGGTAAAAGCCGTTAGGGCTGATGTGGTGACGCAGATGTGTTTCACCAGTTGTTGGCTCGATACCCAGTTGCGGTGCAACCAGGAAATCGTGGGAACGGTGCATGCCACGCTTGGATGGGGATTTTTTATTTTGCTGAACTGCCATGATAACTCCTAATACTTCAAAAAATGTTTCTAAAATTTAACACGCCTGGTTGAAGAATGCGAACATCAGCAACCAAGAATCCCTAACAATACTTCGACCTGAGTGTTTTTTCAGAATAATGCCACTAGGTACGCCCATTAATTTTCTTCAGCACGGCAAAAGCTGATTCTTTTTTGCCGACTTCCGCGTCAATCGCTGCAGTAGTATCTGCTGAAGCCAACGGTAGATCCGGGCATACTGCATGTTTGGGCGATTGGGGTATTGCCAGTAGCGCCTCATCCTCTATCAAATCCATGATATTGAATGTTTTGCTACCTACTACAACATCGATCTCGTCATCTTCAAGCAATGCTTCAATTTCATCTGCATTTTCTTCGTTTTTGGCGAGTACCAATATGGATTCAGAGTCAATATCAAATGCAAATGGTGTCAAACAACGCTGACACATCAACTGCACCGTACCATCCACAGATAATTGCAACTGCGGATGACCCAGCTTGTCTTTGCCACCCTGCAGAGACCAGTTCAGCGCACCTTCGGCACTTGCACTTTCTTCGGACAGGCGAGGTAAATCTGCGACTAAAATGCTTCCCGAACGCTGCTCTTCGAGCCGGGAGAACGTGAAAGCGTCAATCACAAATGCTTGCATAGGATTATTTGAACCCAGAAAACCTGCGATAATAACAGGATTACACCTAAGTAGTCAAAGAATTGGCGTGATTTTTTCGCGTAATGGCTATGAAAACCATAGGAAATGTTTCCGCAATGCAAATAAATAAGCAGCAAAGCAGGTTGATACTGGCATCAAGCTCAGTTTACCGCCGTGAATTGCTAACAAGACTGCAATTCAATTTCGAAAGTATAGCACCTGAACTTGATGAAAGCCCAAACCCGGGAGAAAGCCCCGAGCAAACCGCCCTGCGCCTGGCGCAACAAAAAGCTGAGGCGATAGCAAAAAATCAGCCAGACTCTATAATCATAGGTTCAGATCAGGTCGCGACGCTGGGGGACCTACAAATTGGCAAACCAGGCAATCATGAAGCAGCTTTAAAGCAGTTGCAACTCATGCGCGGACGTGAAGTGGCGTTCCATACGGCTCTCTGTGTCCTGGACAATCGTCAAAACGCCCCCTCCCCTCTACAAATTCAGGATATCTGTACTATGGTCAGGTTCAGGGACTTAAGCAACACGGAACTGGATGCCTATTTGCGCATAGAGCAGCCCTACGATTGCGCAGGCAGCGCCAAGAATGAAGGACTGGGAATCGCTATCATAGAAAGCATCAAAAGCGACGATCCCACAGCATTAACCGGCCTGCCACTTATTGCCCTGACCAGCATGCTACGTAATACCGGCCTGAGCTTCTTCAATCTTTGAATTGATCGCTTTATCCATTTCATAAAATAAAAAATCAAAACCCCATGACAGGCACGCTTTACTTAATCCCCAATACCCTGGGTCTGAACGAAGATCAGCAAGTTAATTTACTTGCCAGCATCATCCCCGACACCGTACAAAAAATGACGGCAGAACTCAGTCACTTCGTCGCTGAAAATGCCAAAACTACACGCGCTTATCTGAAATACCTGTCACAGGCACACCCCCTGCAAAAAGCCATGCAGGAAATCCAGATCAGCGAGCTGAATATCAATACGCCAGCGCAAGCACTGGAAGGCCTGCTGCAACCACTGCTGCAAGGTCATGACGTGGGTTTGATATCTGAGGCTGGTGTGCCCGCGGTTGCTGATCCGGGTTCTAACCTCGTCAGGCTCGCTCATCAACGCAATATCAAGGTACGCCCTCTGGTTGGCCCTTCCTCGCTATTACTGGCTTTGATGGGCAGTGGGCTGAATGGGCAAAGCTTTGCCTTTCATGGCTATTTGCCGACAGATGCCGCGTTGCGTGCAAAGCGCATCAAAGAACTCGAAGAGAGATCAAAAAAAGAGAAGCAAACACAATTATTGATAGAAACCCCTTATCGCAATGCTGCCATGCTGGAAGCCTTGAGTAATCACTGCCACGGATCTACGCTGATCTGCGTGGCGACGGATTTGAGCCTCAACACGGAATCACTGCAAACAAAAACGGCGGCTGAGTGGAAAACCAATTTAAGCAAGCAACAAGGCCCTGATTTTCATAAAAAACCGACAGTTTTCTTATTCTTAAGCAATTAAAAAGTGCACGACCGGTCGATTTTTCCTATTTGCGCTAAGATGTATTTTTTCCGGAGGAATGCACATGCTGAATTTTGATTTTTATAACCCTACACAAATCCTGTTTGGCAAAGGGCGCATAGCCGATCTGAACAAGGCTATCCCAGTCGAAGCCCATGTGTTGATGCTGTATGGTGGTGGCAGCATTAAACAAAATGGTGTCTATGATGAAGTCATTGCTGCACTTGGAACACGTCAGGTGACGGAATTTACTGGCATAGAACCCAATCCCAGCTATGAAACACTGATGAAGGCTGTCGAACTCATCAAGCAAAACAAAATAGACTTTTTGCTTGCAGTTGGTGGCGGCTCTGTTATCGATGGCACCAAATTCATCGCCGCTGCGGCCTTGTTTGAAGGCGATGATCCCTGGGTCATCATGGAAAAACGTGGCAACAATGTGACCAAGGCCATGCCATTTGGCAGCGTACTGACTTTGCCGGCCACTGGCTCCGAAATGAATAATGGCGGTGTCGTCACCCGTAAATCCATCAAGGCAAAAATGGCGTTCTCCAGCCGCCATTGCTTCCCGCAATTCTCGGTGTTGGACCCGACCAAGACTTTTACCCTGCCTGTACGCCAGATCGGCAATGGCGCAGTTGATGCCTTTGTCCACATCATGGAACAGTATCTGACCTACCCGGTTAATTCACCGGTGCAAGACAGATTTGCTGAAGGCCTGCTGCTGACACTGATAGAAGAAGGTCCGAAAGCCCTGGCTAACCCTGAAGATTACGATGTGCGCGCCAATCTCATGTGGTGTGCCACCATGGCCCTGAATGGTTTGATTTCAACTGGCGTGCCGCAAGACTGGGCGACGCACATGATAGGTCATGAACTGACCGCCTTGCACAACATTGACCACGCCCAAACCCTCGCCATCGTGCTGCCTAGCATGCTGCGCGTACGCAAGGAAGGCAAACGGGAAAAATTGCTGCAATTTGCAGAACGCGTATGGGGTTTGCATGAGGGCGATGAAGACAGTCGCATAGAAACAGCCATCAGCCGCATGCAGGATTACTTTGAGCAAATGGGCGTCAAAACCCGTCTCAGCGACTACCAGCTTGACAGCAATGATATTGCACCTATCCTGTCAGCACTGGAAACCCATCGCATGGTGAGCCTGGGTGAAAAGCGTGATGTGACTTTGGACGTCAGTCGTCAGGTATTGGAATTGAGTTTGTAATTAATTGCGGCCATTTATTCCAACAGGATTGAATGGCCGTAAATTTATTTCTTTACCGTTTTCTGGATATGGCAATTCGCATCCAGAAAACGCATGGCTCCTGTGTAATTGGTATCCCAGTCATCCATTAAATAATTACCAGCCTCTTCCACGAAATTATTCCAGTCCTCCAGCAAGCCTTCCTGCTTTTCGTGAGGCGCTGCTGTCTTTATCCAGCCCGTCGCCAACTCTGATTTGAATCCCTCATCACGGAATTTTTTCACCAGGCTTTTTGCTGTTTTTTCTGGTAATGTCGTTTTTGGTGTAATGCCACCAACAATACAGACGAACAGGGTCAGCAGCGAATCGATATCGGTTTTACCCTTGGTCAATTTCGTCCACTCCTTGGACACCAGAGCATCGTATTCAGAAGTGTCTTCCACTTCGTGGTCGCGCAAATAATAGCGATCCTTGAGTTCATACACCAGCTTATCCAGAGAGGCCGACTTATCTTGCAGGCGTGGCAAATCATGGGATTTGATCTCACCCAGTACGCGCTCAACGATGGCATGAAATTTCTCAGGGATATCAGCCATATCAATGGCTGACAAAGCCTTCTTCAACTTTGCTGCGGTATACGCACGGATAGCATCTATCAGGCTGGCGAACTCCACCTGGTTTTGCAGTGTCGCTTCAGGCTTGCCAAACATTTGCAGCAACAAGGCTGTGCGGACTACTGACACGGCTTCGACATCTTCTTCTTTGAGATAGCTGGCAGACAAGCCCAGTTCTTCACCAAACCAGTAGCCAGCCTCGATTTCCAGCGCATTCATTTGCCGGTGTTCAAGAGTATTTCTATACTCAATCGGCTTTTCCTTGAGTGACCAGGCTTCCAGAAAATCTTCTACCTTACCCTTGGCTTCATGACCCAGCAAGGCATATTCCGGCATGGCGAACAATGCTTTCAGCAAACCTGAGCCGCCACGCGACAAGGTCAGAAAGGTATTGTCGCGTATCATCTTGGCGGCCAGTTCAAGATCACCCTTTGTGGTTTCGATCAGATATAGGCTGGCCAGGTTGACGATACGTTTGCGTGCCGCTTCAATTTCCGGGCGCAGGTATTTACTGCCAAAAGTATCCGCTATCTGCACCATGCCTTTTGGGGCTTCTGCCTCAATCGCAGCAATCTTGGTGGTGGAAATAATTGCCTTTTGCACGCCATAACGCAGCGCCGATTCAAAGTAGGGGCGATTATCAAGCAGGGCGATTTCAAAAGTATTTTCAGGCATAAATACCAGAATAGAAGCAGGCTATGGAAATGAAAGGCAGGCAGAAAAAATCCTGCCACGTGCATTAAAATAACATCAACAATTACAAGGCTGACTCTTCGTCATCATCCTTGTCGTCGCCATCATCATTGTTTTTAGGGCGCTCGTCCTGCTCTTCTTCATTGCCGCCCTCGCCGCCTTCCAATAATTCATCTTGCGCCAGGCTGGCCTGGTAAGCTTTGTAACGTGCACGCAATTTCATCAGTACTTCGCGGAAAATTTCTGGCAGTTCATAGCGCAGGATATAAGTCACCTGCATCCAGTCGTGATCTTCCAGATTGGCCATGTCCAAAGGCGACGCCAGGCTCTCGGTGTCGCGGGTCAGATTGAGCAAATCATCATCACGTGCCTGGGTTTTGTTGTCGTCGCCATATTCATACAAATCGAAAGTCGCGTAGCGGTAGAAATGCTCTACCATTTGCGCCCTGTCGAGCAGGTAATCGACGAGAGCGTCATAGCCACCCTCCACTTCGGCGATTTCATACAAAAATTCTGCCGGGTCAGCACCTTCGCGGAAAATGACGGAATTGACCATGCCACGCAATTGTTCATGTGTCTGATCGCCATAGCGGCGTTCCAGCACCACAGCCTGGGCAAACTGCTCAGGCGTGACCAGCAGGTTCACCAAAGACTCTTTCGATGCATCGTACTCACGGATAATTGCCAGCAAATCCTTGGCCGGAAATTCATCAAGGGCAGCTACCAGTGCTTTGTCGCCTTCGGTTTCGGCCAGATTAGCCAGCGCATGTTCAGCACCGGCGATGTCACCCGCCTTGACCAGGCTTTGGGCTTCGATTAATGCAGGATAATTCATCTGTACTCCTTATTCTTTGCGGTCAAAACCTTGCTCAGCCAACCAGTCTGCACCGGCTTCGCCCAGATCATAATCATCACCATCATCACCGTCATCGCGACCGTGCCTGCCATATTGGCCATCAAGATCGCCATGTTCTTTCAGCTCTTCATTTTCCTCATTGGCTTCTTTATCTTCATCCTCATCAGCACCTGCCGCATCGCTAGCACCAGCTTTACGCGTGGTATTACTACGATTCAGATATTCCAGCGCTGCAGCCGTCACCAGGAAGGCTTCACCGTCAGGGTCTTTCAAGACAATACGACTCAGCGGCTCAGCCCAAGGCTCCAGCTTGACTGTTGTCGATAAACTTTTCCAGGAAGGGAATTTGCCTGCTTCTTTGGTAATCAATGATTCCATCGTCAATGGATTCATGAAAATGAAGCCCTGATGAAAAGCCACTGCCAGCATTTCAGGATTGCTGGCCATCATGGGTAATAACATAGGCAATTGTTCAGCCTTTTCACGCAACCTGGCCTTGAGCACGTTTTTGCCCTCGGAATCGGATTTCAAATCTTCCAATTCAGCCTTGTAGAGCGGAATAATATCTTCAAAAAAACGTGACAATTTCACTGCAATACTCCTGATAAATAATTTTTCCAGATTTCGGTCGCTGTCTCTATGGGAGAATCCAGTAAATTGCGCCGGCGATTTTCATCATAGGCAGTACGCGCTGCCTCGTCCGACAAGATATCGTAAGCTTCTTTGACCGCATGGAATTTTTCCGGCGCCAGTTCAGAATCATTTCTGTCTGGATGAAACTCTGCTGCCTTTTGACGAAACGCCTTCTTGACGTCTGCCAGACTCGCATTGGTGGCAATACCGAGAATAAAATAATAGTCTTTCATACACACCCTTGGCTTGCACTTGGACTTGAATTGACACTGCAGATCAGCAGCGAAGAACAAGGGGAACCATTTGCATGGATCCCCCTATACAGGAACAAGCCAGAATTCAGCTATTCCTGTAGATGCATATTAATGGTGATGACCGTGTTCGCCATGCACGTGACCATGCACAACTTCTTCATCAGTAGCTTCGCGTACTTCCAGCACTTCTGCATCGAAACGTATGGTCATGCCAGCCAGGGGATGATTGCCATCGACAGTCACCACGCCTGCATCAATGGCAGTAACGCGGAATTGCATGGTTTCGCCAGTTTCTGGCTCACGTGTTTCAAACATCATGCCAACTTCGATATCAGGAGGAAAAGCACTGATATCTTCTTCGCGCACGAATTCTGGATCAAATTCGCCAAAACCTTCTTCTGGTGCCAAAGTTACAGAGACTTTGTCGCCAACGGCTTTGCCATCCAGCGCGGCCTCAACTGCTGGCAAAATATTATCATATCCGCCATGCAAATAAACGATGGGCTGCTGATTCTGGTCTATGAGCTCGCCCTCAGCACTGAACATGGTGTAATTCAAAGTGACAGCGGTATTTTGTGTGATTTGCATGACAAATAAATAGAGTAATTGCGCATTATTGCGACAAAATTGAAATGAGTAAGCTTGATATCCAAGCATATATAGCCTACAAGCACCCATTTCAATAGGCTAACCGCGTATTGTAGCAGAGCCGCCTTCTATTTTTGGAGTTTGCTGTTTTTGTTATTCTATCTCTTCTGCACGTAATGCTCTTTCTTCAATGAACACCAGGAACTAAGCTTGGTTACAGCACAATTTTATTTTCCGTTAGGCAATAAAAAACCACCAGCGGCGGTTTTAAAAGTGGGACTGGATTGATGAAAGCCTGTCAAACACCAATTTTTTCAAGCATGGTACCCAGTTCACGCAGAGCTGGTTCCAGCTTGGGGTGCTGTGCAGCGAATTTCGCTGACAAAGCCTGCGAACGCTCGCTCAAGGCCGCGAATACTGGGTCATCGTGATTTTTTGTAGTAGACAAGACATGTTGAATATCCTCATTCAATTTCTCCAGCAAGGATTTCAACTCATCATCAACAGCTTCAGTACTTGCCAACTCTTGATGTAAGAGGCCCAGCAAATGTTTCAATTGCTCTTGTTTCATATCATATCTCCTTGATGGAACATTCTTAGCTTTTTGCAGCTTAGCTTTTTGCAGTTTAGTTGCTGACTCGCGGAAAAACCAGTACCACGGCTTCGGCAGCTATACCCTCTTCCCTACCTAGATAACCAAGACGTTCATTGGTTTTTGCTTTGATATTGACCTGGTTGATATCAACCTGCATATCTTCAGCAATATTTGCCACCATGCCTGCAATATGTGCTGCCATCTTCGGAGCCTGGGCAATGATGGTGGCATCCAGATTACCCACTTCATAACCTGCAGCGTGAATACGCTTGACAGCCTCACGCAATAAAACACGTGAATCAGCACCGGCAAAACGGGTATCGGTATCGGGGAAATGCCCCCCTATATCACCCAAGGCGACTGAACCAAAGAGTGCATCGGTAATGGCATGCAATAACACATCCGCATCTGAATGCCCAAGCAAACCTGTTGTGTGCGGGATAGTGACCCCACCAATAATCAATTTGCGACCGGGCACCAGTGCATGACAGTCATAACCCTGACCTATTCTGTACGGTAACATCTTATTTTGCATCAAGCTTCCTTTATTCTTCCGGGCTATTTAAATACTGGGCGATTAATGCCATATCGCTGGGTAAAGTCAGCTTCATATTTCGTGCATGCCCTTCAACCAGTATGGGGGCATGGCCTGCAGCTTCAATAGCGCTGGCTTCATCGGTCACCTGATATGCAGCATCCAGGGCATCGCACAACAACTGATAACGGAACATTTGCGGGGTTTGCGCCAACCACAAGCCATCACGAGGTATGGTTTGTACTTTGCCGTTTTCCACCCGTTTGACGGTATCAACTACCGGCAGGGCCAACAAGCCGCCGACTGTATTATCAGCAACCTGATCAATTAAATGCTGCAGCAGGCCAGATGTCAAACCCGGTCTGGCGGCATCGTGCACGAGTACCCAGTCTGCATTACCCAAAGTACTGGCTAGCTCGCTCAAGCCATTTCTGACCGTATCACGGCGACTGGCACCACCACAACGCAAGATTGTCAGCTTTTCTGCTTTATGCAGATATTCATCTACATAAGCGTCATCCGGGCCGACGACGACATAGGTATGCTGTATTTTTGAAAAACCAAGGAATGCATCGACAGTGTGCTGCAGAACTGATTTACTGCCTATACGCATATATTGCTTAGGTGTAGCTGCGCCCATACGCGAACCCACGCCCGCAGCAGGAATCAGCGCAACATAGCGAAGCGTATCTATCAGCTTTTCGGCGTCAAAATGATGTTCTTGCAATTGTTTTTCCATGAATGTCACAAGCTCTTGAAGCTGCCCCGATAAGAAAGAGCCCCTTCGTTTATAATTAGGCGCTCATTTTAACCGCGTATCTTGTTCCGTAAGCAGCTTTTACGGCATTCCACATGTATAGCCGCAATGTCATTTGATTTCAGCAAATCCTTAGCAAAACCCGGCCATAAACTGGCACTCCCCAATTTGCATGGTTCTTCCGATGCTTACGCCCTGGCGCAAGCAGCGACGGCGCTCAAGGCTGACAAGCGCATGCTGACCATTTTTGTCGCCAACCCTGGAGATGCCCAGCGTCTGCTGGATGAAATCCCTTGGTTTAATGCAGAACTGCGCTGCCATTTGCTGCCAGACTGGGAAACCCTGCCTTACGACGCCTTTTCACCGCATCAGGACTTGGTGTCTGAGCGCCTAGCCAGCCTGCATGAAATCCAGAATGGCAATTGCGATGTCTTGCTGGCACCGGCAACGACGGCCTTGTTGCGCATGGCCCCACCCTCTTTCCTGGCAGCCTACACCTTCTTTTTCAAAAAAGGTGATCGTCTTGACGAGGCCAAGCTAAAGAACCAACTGACACTGGCAGGTTATAGCCATGTCAACCAGGTCATGTCACCGGGTGAATATTCTGTGCGCGGTGGTTTGATAGACTTGTTCCCCATGGGCTCGACCCTACCTTACCGCCTGGATCTGTTTGGCGACACCATAGAGACCATACGCACCTTTGATGCCGATACGCAACGTTCGCTCTACCCTGTGCCGGAAGTACGCCTGCTGCCTGGTCGCGAATTCCCCATGGATGAACCTGCGCGCGCTGCCTTCCGCAGCCGCTGGCGCGAAACTTTTGAGGGTGATCCTTCACGTTCCAGTATCTATAAAGATATAGGAAATGGCATACCTTCAGCCGGCATAGAATATTACCTGCCGCTATTCTTTGAGCAAACCGCCACCCTGTTTGATTATCTGCCAGAAGCGCCGCATTTTGCGCTGATCGGCGATATTGACGATGCCATCCGGCGTTTCTGGAACGATACCCGTTCACGCTACCAGTTTTTAAAGTCTGACCGTGAACGCCCGGTGCTGGCACCAGAAAGCGTGTTTCTGCGCGACGAAGACTTTTTTGCTGCGATGAAACCGCTGGCGCGCTGGACCATCGCGTCCACCGATAAATCTGCTACTGCCTCTGAAGTATCCAGCTTTTTACCAGATATCGCCGTCAATCGCCGCGCTGATGATCCGCTAGCGAACTTGCGTTCCTTCCTGCTGCAAACAGACAAGCGCGTGATGATCTGCGCCGAAACACTGGGTCGTCGCGAAACCTTGCAGCAGTATTTCACTGAATACGATATCCGTCTAAGCCTGTGCGAAGGCTATGCCGACTTTACCACAGCGAATACCAAGCTGATGCTGGGCGTAGCTCCTCTGCACGCCGGTTTTGTACTTGCCGATGGTCTGGCATTTATTACTGAAGCCGAACTGTATGCCGGCAGTGGCAAACGCATAGGCCGTAAAAAGCAGGAAGCTGTTACCCAAGTTGAACACATGGTGCGCGACCTGTCAGAACTGAAAATTGGTGATCCTGTCGTCCATAGCAACCATGGCATAGGCCGCTACATGGGCCTGATCAGCATGGACCTGGGCGAAGGTGAAACCGAATTCCTGCATCTGGAATACGCTAAAGATACCAAACTGTACGTGCCGGTATCGCAATTGCATGTCATTTCTCGTTACTCCGGTGCGTCGCCAGATGACGCGCCTTTGCATAGCCTGGGTTCAGGCCAGTGGGAAAAAGCCAAGAAAAAAGCGGCGCAGCAAATTCGCGATACTGCCGCCGAGTTGCTGAACCTGTATGCCCGCCGCGCCGCGCGCCAGGGCCATGCCTTTGAGTATTCTGCACGTGACTATGAAGCCTTTGCCGATAGCTTTGGCTTTGATGAAACACCGGACCAGGCAGCAGCCATCACCGCTGTCATTGGCGACATGACCTCAGGCAAGCCTATGGACAGGCTGATCTGTGGCGACGTTGGCTTTGGCAAGACAGAGGTAGCCTTGCGTGCCGCCTTCGTTGCCGTCATGGGTGGCAAGCAAGTCGCCATCCTGGCACCTACCACCCTGCTGGCAGAGCAACATGCCCAGACTTTTGCTGACCGCTTTGCCGCCTGGCCAGTGAAAATTGCTGAATTATCACGATTCCGTTCCGGCAAGGAAATCAGCATCGCCATGAAAGGCATGGGCGACGGCACTGTTGATATCGTCATTGGCACGCATAAACTGCTGTCTGACGATGTTAAATTCTCCCGCCTTGGCCTGGTGATTATTGATGAAGAACATCGCTTTGGTGTACGCCAAAAAGAAGCCTTGAAGGCTTTGCGTGCAGAAGTCGATGTATTGACGCTGACAGCGACACCGATACCACGCACCCTGGGCATGGCACTGGAAGGCTTGCGTGACTTTTCTGTCATCGCGACAGCACCGCAAAAGCGGCTGGCGATCAAGACCTTCGTACGCGGCGAAGATGATTCTGTCATCCGCGAAGCCTGCTTGCGTGAATTGAAGCGTGGTGGTCAGGTCTATTTCCTGCACAATGAAGTTGAAACCATAGAAAACCGCAAGGCCATGCTGGAAGCCTTGCTGCCAGAGGCACGCGTAGTCGTGGCACATGGCCAGATGCATGAGCGTGACCTGGAAAAAGTCATGCGTGACTTTGTGGCCCAACGGCATAATATTTTGCTGTGTACCACGATTATTGAAACCGGTATCGACGTACCAACTGCCAATACCATCATCATGCACAGAGCCGACAAATTCGGTCTGGCACAGTTACATCAATTGCGTGGCCGCATCGGTCGCTCTCACCACCAGGCTTATGCCTACTTGCTGGTACATGATGTACAAAGCCTGACAAAGCAGGCGAATCGCCGTCTTGAAGCCATCCAGCAGATGGAAGAACTGGGTAGCGGCTTTTACCTGGCCATGCATGATCTGGAAATTCGCGGCGCCGGTGAAGTATTGGGCGATAACCAATCTGGCGAAATGCATGAGATAGGTTTCCAGATGTATTCCGACATGCTCAGTGAAGCAGTACGCTCGCTGAAGAATGGCAAGGAACCCGATCTGGCCGCACCACTATCAACCACGACAGAAATTAACCTGCACATCCCTGCCCTGCTACCGAATGAATTCTGTGGTGACGTACATGAACGTCTGTCCATCTACAAGCGTCTGGCCAATTGCAGCAGCGCTAGCGGCATTGATGATATGCAGGAAGAAATGATAGACCGTTTTGGCAAACTGCCAGAACCCGTAAAATCGCTGCTGGAAACCCATAGACTGCGCGTTGCAGCCAAACCGCTGGGCATCATCAAGATTGATGCCCATAGCGAAGCTGCGACACTGCAATTTGAACCCAAGCCACCGATAGACGGCATGCGCATCATAGAGCTGGTGCAAAAGAACAAGCACATCAAACTGAATGGTCAGGACAAACTACGCATCACAGCCGCCATGCCCGACCTGGCCAGCCGCGTAGCCCAGATCAAGGCTACCATCAAGGCACTGCACTAATTAATTGAATAAAAGAGACGACCATGCATTTGACCATACAAGGCCTGAACAACACGCTCAGCAATAATATCGCACTCGTTCAGGATATCGCCAGCCAGACCAGGGCAAAACTGATGCAACTGAATGTCCAGGCAGTGCGCCTCGACGATGCAGAATTTGATGCGCAGACTTTGAGCGCAATACGCGAGCGCTGCTTCGCTGCCCAATTAGATATCACGGCTCTGGACACGCAACTTGCGCTGACTGATTTCAAACTGGTCGCCATGGACATGGATTCAACCCTGATCACTATAGAATGCATAGATGAAATCGCTGACATGCAGGGCTTGAAACCGCAAGTGGCAGAAATTACCGAAGCCGCCATGCGCGGCGAACTGGAATTCCAGGAGAGCCTGGTCCGTCGCGTCGCCCTGCTCAAAGGCCTCGATGCCAGCGCCCTGCAACGCGTATACGACGAGCGCCTGCAATTGTCCCTGGGTGCAGATCAGATGCTGAAGACCATACAGCAAGCCGGTCTAAAGACTTTACTGGTATCCGGTGGTTTTACTTTCTTCACCGACCGCATGAAATCACGCCTGAATCTGGACTATACCCACTCCAATGTACTTGAAATCCAGGACGGCAAACTGACCGGCAAAGTCATAGGCACCATTATTGATGCAGATGAAAAACAGAGAACCGTGGAGCGCGTCTGTGCCGAGATGAGCATTCCCACCGATCAGGCCATCGTCATGGGTGACGGTGCGAATGATTTGAAAATGATGAAAATTTCTGGTTTGTCCGTCGCATTCAGGGCCAAGCCTGTGGTGCGTGCACAAGCAGACGTGGCCCTGAATTTTGTCGGGCTGGATGGAGTGTTGAATTTGCTGCAGGCACCTAGCCCATAAGCACTGAAGCACACAACACTGATAGTCAGTTCCCCCTCAACACTCAAATAATAGTACGAACGTTCTATTATTTGAGTTAGAATAGTTTCAGCTCATCCAGCACATCCACCTGTGCCAGGAGTAAGATCATACAAAAACTGAAACAATTGGGAGACACCGATGTTTGAAGAATTCATGGGCACCATGCCAGTGGCCGAGCGTCAAAAATTTGATGTGGCGGCACTGGCAGACTATATGCGTCAGCATGTTGAGGGTTTCGACGCTACGCTGGCAGACAAGCTGGTGGTGGAGCAATTCAAGGGGGGGCAGTCCAACCCCACTTTCAAACTCAGCGCGGGCGACCAGCGCTACGTCTTGCGTGCCAAACCTGGCCCAGTCGCAAAATTGCTACCTTCTGCCCATGCCATAGAACGTGAATTCAAGGTCATGAATGCCTTGAACAAAGCGGGTTTCCCTGCAGCACGCCAATATGCACTATGCACCGATGAAGATGTTATAGGCCGCGCCTTCTACGTCATGGAATTTGTTGATGGCCGTGTGCTGTGGGATCAATCGCTGCCCGGTATGACACCAACTGAGCGTGGCGAAATCTACGATGAAATGAATCGCGTCATCGCGCAATTGCACACCATCGATTATGCAGCCATCGGTTTGGCCGACTACGGCAAGCCAGGCAATTATTTTGCTCGCCAGATAGATCGTTGGACCAAACAATATCGTGCTTCCGAGACTGAAAAAATCGAAGCCATGGACAATCTTATTGAATGGCTGCCGCATAATATCCCGCCTGGAGACGACACCAGTATCGTGCACGGCGATTACCGCCTCGACAATATGATGTTCCACCCAACCGAGCCACGCATCATGGCGATACTGGATTGGGAACTGTCAACGCTTGGTCACCCCCTTGCTGATTTTTCTTATCATTGCATGAGTTGGCATGTAACCCCCGGCCAGTTCCGTGGCATCGCTGGTCTTGATCACAAGGCATTGGGCATCCCCAATGAGCAAGAATACATTGCCAAATATTGCGAACGTACAGGTAAAACCATACGTCAGGAAGATTTCAATTTCTACCTGGCCTATAACCTGTTCCGGATGGCAGGGATTTTGCAAGGCATCATGAAACGCTATGTTGATGGCACTGCATCCAGCGCACAGGCGAAAAAATCTGGCGAAGCGGCACGCCCCATGGCTGAACTCGGCTGGAGCTACGCTAAAAAGTAATCATCTATTCAGACAGCACATTCTCTCAGTTCCAAAGCAGCACAAAACGACAATATCATTGGAGACAACATGGAATTCGAATACTCAGATCGCTGTAAAGACTTGCAAGGCAAACTCTTGCGTTTCATGGATGAACATATTTATCCCAATGAAAAGGCCTATAAGGAAGAAATTGACCGTAATGGCCTAGAAAAAGGCAATCGCTGGATCGCTACCCAGATCATTGAAGACTTAAAACCAAAAGCGCGTGCACAAGGCTTGTGGAACTTATTCCTGCCAAAATCAGTGCGTGCGCCAGAAGGCTTGTCGAATCTGGATTACGCGCCACTATGCGAAATCATGGGCCGCGTGAGCTGGGCACCGGAAGTATTCAACTGCTCAGCACCTGACACCGGCAATATGGAAACCATAGAACGCTATGGCAGCGAAGAACACAAGAAGCAATGGCTGGAACCACTCTTGCGTGGTGAAATCCGCTCTGCCTTTGCGATGACAGAGCCAGGAGTTGCCTCATCTGACGCCACCAACATCGAAACCCGCATAGACCGCGATGGCGATGACTATGTCATCAATGGTCACAAGTGGTGGATATCCGGTGCTGGGGATCCACGTTGCGCCGTGTATATATTGATGGGCAAGACTGATTTCAATGCCGCCCGCCATTCACAGCAATCGATGATACTGGTGGATGCCAAAACTCCTGGCATTACAGTTGTCCGCCCTCTTCCCGTTTTTGGTTACGACGATGCTCCACATGGTCATTGCGAAATCCTGTTTGAAAACGTGCGCGTGCCAACATCGAATATTCTTTTAGGTGAAGGCCGTGGTTTTGAAATTGCCCAAGGCCGTCTTGGCCCTGGCCGCATCCATCACTGCATGCGTGCCATAGGCGTGGCAGAGCGTGCGCTGGAATTGATGTGCAAGCGTCTGAACAGCCGCACTGCCTTTGGCAAGAAAATTTCCGAACAAAGCATCTGGCGTGAGCGCATTGCAGAATCGCGCATACAAATCGACACGGCGCGCCTGTTGACTCTGAAGGCGGCTTATATGATGGATACCGTCGGCAACAAGCATGCTCAGGCAGAAATTGCCATGATCAAGGTATTGGCACCGAATGTCACCCAGCAAGTGCTGGACTGGGCGATACAGGCCCATGGTGCTGGTGGTGTTTCTGGCGATTTCCCGCTGGCAGCACAATGGGCTGGTAACCGTACTTTACGCCTGGCAGATGGCCCGGACGAAGTCCACAGGAATGCGATAGCCAAGCTGGAACTGGCAAAACACATCAGTCTGACGGAAGACTTGGGTTTGCCAATTACCCGTTCCTAAGCAAATAAGTCTGAATTGAGTCTGTGCGCAATTCGATAACAACATGAGTTGCGCACGACTATACTCTTGATATTATTTGGTACGAAGAATCACATTAACGGATTTTTGTGCATCAATGCCCTGGCAAAGACAAAACGCTCATGGCAGGTTTTTCGCCTGCATTAACTCCTGATCCGTTGTTAACAATTGCCAAAAAGATGCATAGGGCAGGAAAGACTGAGGCAGAGTTAAGCTACTAACAAATTAGTGCGCCTGATGTTGATAACTGGCATAAGCCGTGGCGGCCAAGATGATGGAAGCACCAGCTAATTCAAGCATTCCCGGTGTTTCTCGCAAAAACAGGTATGCCAGCAACATGCCATACACCGGCTCTAGCGAAGTCATGATGCTGACAAAACTGGTGGATAAATGACGCAGGCTGAACATGAACAAACCATGAGACAAGGCTGTAAACACCGCACCCAGCAAGATCAACCCCGACCAGATTTGTACGCTGTTGCCTGCCAGATCGCCTGTCAGTAACACCAAAGGCAGAAGTAAAACTGCGGCCACTCCATTTTGCAGAAATGCCAGTTTAAATGCAGGAATATGACTGCCCTGCCAGCGATTCACCATCGCCAGCAAAGCGAAACTGAAACCGGATAATATCCCCAGGCCCAAAGCATGGAGCGCACCATCCTCCCATGAAGTGGCACTGACCATCACCACCATACCAACAACTACAAATATAGCAGCCAAAGCATCGCATGCCCGCCTCTGCTCTTTAAAAAACCAGGGTTCAAGCAATGCCACAAATAAAGGAAAGCTGGCAAAACCCATCAAACCAAAAGCAACTGGAGCAAAATTGAGTGAGGCAAAAAAAGTCAGCCAGTGTATAGCCAGCAAAAAACCACAAAGGGCAACGCCCTTTGAAATATCTCGAAAATGCAATTGTCGCTGATAAGTTAGTACAGGTATAAGGCACAAGGCTGCAAACAAGGTACGCCCAAATACCAGCATTAAGGAGCTGACGGCCAGCGACTTGCCCAGCACGCCAGCAGCGCCGAATAAAAATACCGCAATATGCAGGGCGAATAAAGCAGGCAGCGCGGTCTTTTTCATATGAGTTTTATGCTTGCCGAGTATTAAGTATAAAGCCGAAGTATAAAGCGTTGATGCAACATGTCAGATGAAGGTTTTGCACTTTTATTTTGGATTAAAGCGCAAACGCATGAATCTATGCATAATGGATACTTGCTGTTTTCATCAACCCATTAAAGAGGGAAGCAATGATAGACGTTTATTCCTGGCCGACACCAAACGGACACAAAGTACACATCATGCTGGAAGAATGCGGCTTGCCTTACCGCGTCATTCCCGTTGATATTGGCGCTGGTGATCAATTTAAAGCCGATTTCCTGGCGATATCACCAAATAACAAGATACCTGCCATTGTCGATGCCGACGGCCCCGACGGCAAACCTATCGCCCTGTTTGAATCTGGTGCAATACTGATTTATCTTGCTGCTAAAACTGGCTTATTCCTTGGAAAAACCGACAGGGAGAAATACGAAGCTCTGCAATGGCTGATGTTTCAAATGGGTAGCGTTGGCCCCATGCTGGGTCAGGCTCATCATTTCCGCATCTATGCGCCTGAAAAGATAGAATATGCCGTTGACCGCTATACAAATGAAACAAAGCGCATCTACGGTGTCATTGATAAGCAACTGGAAAAAACCACTTATCTGGCAGGAGAGGAATATGGCATCGCCGACATTGCCACCTTCCCATGGACACGTTCATTCGCCAATCAGGGTGTAGACTGGGCAGAATTCCCGAATGCCAAACGCTGGTTTGATGCTATCAGCCAACGTCCTGCGGTACAACGTGGCGTGCAAGTATTGGCAGATTTGCGCAAACCTCTCGACAATGACAAGGCAAGAGAAGTTTTGTTTGGAAAAACACAGTACGCAAAGAAATAAACTCATTCACCGGGGGAGTAGCCAATTACCGTTACAATGGGCTTCACCCCCTCAACACTATTTCAGTATGCGTCGCCCTATAAAAAGAAACCGCCTCAAACTCGCCGCTGAAAGCCAGCGCGTCGCTAATCTTGCGCTTGCAGTTGCACAATCTGCCAGCCGTGTGGAAGACCTGGACTGGCAAGCCAAACTGGATGCACTGGTAACGAAAAGCCTCAGACAACACCATCAGGACATGTTGGAGTCAGCCACTGAGCATCTGTTCCAGACGCATCCCAATGGCTATGAGGTACTGACCGAAACACTGGAATCTGTGAGCACCTGCGCCCAGTTTGAGCATGAGGGACAGCCTTACACCAGCTTGTTGATCGCTGCCCCCATACTGGCCTGGACGCGTTTTGAAATTGCCTCGGGCAGCATACCTACAGAAGCGCTGGACACCCTGCACACGCAATTGAATGCCCACTTGCTGGCGGATGAAGCAAAGCTGCGCTTGTTACCCGGTTTGTACTCGATAGATCAATTACCGCGCAGCCATGTAGAAACCTATGCCTTGCTTGAGCGTCATAGCTTGGCTTTGTTAAAAAATACGCCTGCACCAACAGAAGCCGAGCGCGCACCTACTATTCCTTTTTTGGCTGACATACGTTATGTACTTGGGGTCCTGGTAGTGAAAAAAGATGCTCCACTCTTCCAGTGGCAAACCATAGATGCGCCTTATGATTGCGCACAAGCCAAAAATGATGCCTTGTTGCAATGGCAGCTACAAACAGATGCGACTGTCAAACGCCTGTTACCCGGATGTGGCATAGAACTTTTATTGCCCGAAGCCTATTACACGGCCTGCCGTGAAGCAGATATCAGGATACGTCCTGCAACCATACGCTCTGCCATGTTCTATCTGACCCAGACTCTGGGTAAAGAGGCCGACCAGTTCACAGTCATCATCGCATCTTTTGGCGAGCAGGAAAATCCAGGACAAATTGACGAATACCGCATCAGTTTTTGCCTGCGCGACGCGCCTGAAGTTATCTATGGTGTAGTCTGGCCGCTGTACCAGGCAGAGGACCAGATCATCGCTGTCAATCTGGATGAAAATGAACAACTTGCCGGTGAGATACCAGGCATCTTGCAAGAATGCGGTGTCACTGACATCATTCAACTGGAAGAAATTTTTGCCATGGAATTCTGCGATGATTGCGGCACACCACTATTTGCAGACAGGGATAGCGATCTGGTTCATACCGAAATGCCGGATGATGCACCAACACCAGGTGCAACCCACTTCCACTAAGCGTCAAAATTTGTCTAGTTTGGTGGTGATAGATGACGACAACGGGCAACCCTGCGCATAAAAGTGAACAAACCATCTCTGGAACAGACTCTGATTTTCATTTCAGAGATGGTTTGAGTACTGACGCACCAGCCATTAGCCAATTAATCTCCCAGTTTGTTCTGGATTTTTGCGTCAACCCTGATGGCAGCGGTGCTGATTTATTTTTGCAGTCTGTATCAGAGCCTGCAGAATTTTCTTATCTCTCTGATGCACGCTATCATTTCATTCTTGCGTGGCATGGTGAAACGCTGGCTGGTTTCATTGCCATGCGCGACCTCAGCCATCTGTTTCACCTGTTCGTCAATCCATCATTTCAGAAGCAAAGACTGTCAAGCGCCCTATGGCAGCGCGCACATCAGCATGCTGCCGCACAAGGGCATACGGGTCATTTTACTGTCAATTCTTCCTTGAATGCTATTCCCGTATATGAGCGTTTTGGTTTTCAGACCAAAGGTGAGGTAGTAGAAATGCACGGCATCGCCTTCCTGCCTATGCAAACTCCCATAGTCCATCTGTAACAAGTTTTTACGACTCAAACACTAGCTGCCAATTTTGCTTGGCACATTTGTGAAAATCCGTTGTACAATTAGTTTTGAACGGTCGTGCTTTTTTCTGCTTTTTTCTTTAATTGCTTGCTGCGGCCCATATAAACAGGAGACAACATGGATTTGAACTATACGGCAGAAGACCTTGCCTTCCGGGATCAGGTGCGCACCTACCTTGAAGCCAATCTTCCACAAGACCTGCAGCAAAAAGTATTGAATCATAAACGCCTGTCCAGAGAAGATTTTGTTCGCTGGCACAAAATACTAGCCAAACAGGGCTGGGTAGCCACAGGCTGGCCAACAGAATATGGCGGCACAGGCTGGACAGCAACCCAGCGCCATATCTTTGAAGAAGAATGCGCCCGCGCTGGCACACCGGCCATCCTGCCCTTTGGCGTGAATATGGTGGCACCCGTCATCATGGCATTTGGCAATCAGGCACAAAAAGACTACTACCTGCCACGCATACTGAGTTGTGAAGACTGGTGGTGCCAGGGCTACTCAGAACCAGGCTCAGGTTCAGACCTTGCATCCCTGAAAACCCGCGCCGAGCGCGAAGGTGAGCATTACATCGTCAACGGCCAAAAAACCTGGACCACTCTCGCACAGCATGCCGATATGATCTTTTGCCTGGTGCGCACTGACACTGGTGTACGTAAACAGGAAGGCATCTCTTTCCTGCTCATCGATATGAAGACGCCGGGCATTACCGTACGCCCGATCATCATGCTCGATGAAGAGCATGAAGTAAATGAAGTCTTCTTCGACAATGTCAAAGTCCCTGTAGAAAACCTGATAGGCGAAGAAAACAAGGGCTGGACATATGCCAAATACCTACTCGGCCATGAGCGCACGAATATCGCTGCCGTAGGCCGTGCCAAACGTGAATTGCAATTTCTCAAGCGCATAGCTGCCAAACATCAAAAAAATGGCCTGCCGCTGATTGACGATGCCGTCTATGCCAGCAAGGTCGCCAGTCTGGAAGTGGAATTGATGGCATTGGAAATTACAGTCCTGCGTGTTATTTCACAAGACAGTGGCCGCCCTGGCCCGGAAGCTTCGCTCCTCAAGATCAAGGGCACAGAAATCCAGCAAAGATTGACGGAATTGATGGTAGAGGCAGTTGGCCCTTACGGCCTGCCATTTGACCCAGCTTTCCTCGAAGGTGAGACTGAACATAGCATAGTCGGTGACGATGATGCTGCACCTTTGGCACCGTATTACTTCAATTTCCGCAAGACTTCCATTTATGGTGGTTCCAACGAAATTCAAAAAAACATCATCACTCAGATGATTCTGGGTCTGTGAGGAGAGCAAAATGGATTTCAATTTAACACAAGAACAAACACAGTTTGCTGATGCCTTGCGTCGCTGGGTAGAAAAAGACTATGGCTTTGAACAGCGTAAGCAAATCATAGAATCTACTGAAGGTGTATCTGCAAAAGCCTGGGGTGGCCTGACAGAACTTGGCGCACTGGCCTTACCCGTACCAGAAGAGCAAGGCGGCTTCAATGGTTCTGCCATCGACATGCTGGTCATCATGCAAGAACTGGGACGCGGCATTGTTATCGAGCCCTACTTCGCCACGGTCTTGGGCGCAGAGTTTTTGAAAAAATCCGGCAAGCATGCAGATGTGCTTGAGCAAATCGCTGGCGGTGAAGTCAAGCTGGCAAATGCACTCGGTGAAAGGCAATCACGTCACGACCTGTTTGACATTGCCACCACTGCCAGCAAAAGTGGCGATGGTTTTGTACTCAATGGCAGCAAGACCGTGGTGCTGCACGGCGCTCAGGCAGACAAACTGATCGTCTCTGCACGCAGCAGCGGCACGCAACGCGATGCGAATGGCATCAGCCTGTTTATCGTCGATGCAAATGCAGAAGGCATCAACCGTCGCGATTACCGTACCATCGATGGTTATCGAGCCGCTGATATAACATTCAAAAATGTACAAGTTGGTGCAGATGCGCTGCTAACTACCGTGGACGGCAGCTGGGAATTACTCGATGCGGTGGCAGATTACGGCGTTACCCTGTTGTGTGCAGAATCCATAGGCATCATGGAAGCAATTACCGCAGCTACCCTGGATTATCTGAAAACCCGTCAGCAATTTGGCGTACCTATCGGCAAATTCCAGGTCTTGCAACATCGCATGGCAGAAATGTTCATGGAAATGGAACAGGCACGCTCAATGGCAACGCTGGCTGCCGTCAAAATCGCTTCTGATGATGTAGAGGAGCGTCGGCGCACGGTATCTGCCGCCAAGGCAAGGATAGGCCAGGCTGCCAAATACATAGGCCAGCAAGCCGTGCAATTGCATGGTGGCATGGGTGTCACCAATGAACTGCCGGTTGCCCACATGTTCAAACGCCTGACCACGATAGAGCTCACACTGGGTGACACTGATCATCATCTGGCCAGATTTGTCGCACAACCCGGCTTTAAAAGCGCAGCCTGAATGCTGTAGAAAAATCCCGACTGTGTTCGGGATTTTTTTTGCGTTTTAAAACAATAAGGAAACAACGAGGACACACTATGAGTATCAAAACAGATCGCTGGTATTTTGAAGACTTCATTCCCGGTACAGTCATAGAACTGGGACAGCGTGTAGTAACGGAAGAAGAAATCATCACATTTGCCAGGCAATTTGACCCGCAATCTTTTCACGTCGATAAAGAAACCGCCAGCCATTCCATCTTTGGTGGCGTCATCGCCAGCGGCTGGCATACCTGCGGCATGATCATGCGCATGGTGGTGGATGGGTTCCTGGCCAATTCATCCAGCATGGGCTCTCCTGGCGT
The DNA here is from genome assembly GCF_058788535.1 of Undibacterium sp. FW305-107. Taxonomy (NCBI): domain Bacteria; kingdom Pseudomonadati; phylum Pseudomonadota; class Betaproteobacteria; order Burkholderiales; family Oxalobacteraceae; genus Undibacterium; species Undibacterium sp. FW305-107. Next base: position 83,365 of record NZ_JBYTAV010000005.1, on the reverse strand, counting down.
TGATGAAATACGCTGGATATTACCGGTACGTCCCGGCGACACCCTGACTGTCACAGCCGAAACTACGGGTAGCAAGCTGTCTACTTCAAAGCCAGACCGCGGTGTCATCAATACCTTGTGGAAAGCCTATAACCAGGAAGGCAAGCTGGTCTGCACGATTACCGGCATGGGCATGTTTGGCCGTCGTCCAGAGTAAAAAAATCAACATCAAGGAGACATGATGAGAGAATTTAATAGTCTTGCCGAATTAAAAGACTTGATAGGCCAGGAAGTTGCGCAATCAGAATGGGTAAAAATCAGTCAGGAAAGAGTGAACACTTTTGCTGATGCTACTGGCGATCATCAATGGATACATATCGATGTAGAAAGAGCCGAACGTGAATCCCCGTTTGGCGGGCCGATTGCACATGGCTTTTTGACTTTATCCTTACTGCCCATGCTGGTTGCCAATGCCATCAAACTCACCTACGTCAAAATGGGTGTCAATTATGGACTCAACAAGGTACGCTTCCCCTCCCCTGTACCTGTCGGCAGCCGGGTACGCGCGCGTTTGAAACTGCTGGAAATAGAAGACATCAAGGATGGCGCGCAATTCACCTGGGAAGTCACGATAGAACGTGAAGGCCAGGATAAACCGGTATGCGTGGCAGAATCAATTTCACGCTGCTATTAGCTCAGCCACTTACACCTCTTTGAGAACGAATACATGCCCAACCCAGACACATTAAAACGCTTCATCGCCAAGGTTGAAGCAAACCAACATGCCGCAGCGTGCGAAGAGTTTTATACCGAAAATTCCAGCATGCAGGAAAACCAGGCCAAACCCAGGATAGGCCGTGCAGCACATGTCGCTGCCGAACATGCCGTCATGTCGCGCGCCAGGTCAGTCACATCTACCTGCGTGCATCCGGTATTGGTGAATGGTGACCATGTCGTCATACGCTGGATTTTCAGGTTCGAGTGGTTGGATGGCAGTGTCACACAAATGGAAGAACTTGCCTACCAGCGCTGGGAAGGTGAATGCATAGCTGAGGAAACTTTCTTTTATGATCCAGCACAACGTATCCCTCAGCGAGCCAGCACTTGAAATAGTTGACACTTGAAGTGCGGTGAGGCCAAAGCACATGCCATGGCCTCAATAGCTTCAGTGAATGAGATTAATAAAATTTGACAGCGTAAATCGGTGGCAAATTAACAGATATCTGGTACCAATCATCCCCCTCATTCTCACTCGCCCACAAGTTGCCGGTAGTCGATGCCATCAACAGATTTTTGCCATTTTCCGACACAGCCAATCCATGGCGATACACCAGGTCATAACAATCTTGTTGTGGCAGACCGTTTCTTAAAGATTCAAAGGTCTTGCCACCATCCCTGGTACGCGTGACGCTCATGGCGCCATGCAGGGGCACACGCTTTTGGTCCGCCACAGCAGGCACAAACCAGGCAATATCGGGGTTGCGTGGGTGGGCGGCTACAGCAAAACCAAAATCTGGAATACCTTCAGGCAAATGCAATTGCTGCCAGCTCACAGCATCGTCTTCACTACGCCAGATACCATTGTGATGCTGACACCATAAGACATGGCTGGCGAATTTGCTGCGTGCGATCAGGTGCGGGTCCTGGATATTTTGCTTGTCTGCCATGTCAGGCGGCATATAAGCCGCATGCATACCGGATGCACATAATCCCCAGTTCTTGCCGCCATCTTCAGTTTTCCAGGCGCCGCCACAGGAGATACCCAGCAAAATATGCTGAGAATTGCGCGGGTTGACGCATATCGAATGTATGCCTGGCGTATCGTAACCGCCGCCCATCCACTCCTTGCGCTCTTCCCTGTCCCACAGACTGCGCACCAGCTCCCAGTTGTTGCCACGGTCAACAGAACGGAATAAGCCACCAGGCAAGGTACCGGCCCACAACACGCCCGGCTCTTCACTGCCACCAGTTTCCAGTGACCAGATGGCCTTCAGTTTCCAATCGACATCGTCCTCTGTTTTAGGGTGTTCAGGATAAGCTGGCGCGGCGATCTCTGTCCAGTCGTCACGGCCTTCATCCCGTCTATGCAACTTGACTCCAAAGTGTCCGAGATTCAATGCTGCATAGACGGCGCCATCGCGTTTGTCATGCAGGCACATGCTCAGGGGTTCTCCCAGAAAACTGATCTGATCCAGCTTCCACTTGCCGTCAATATGGATCAATTCAAACAAACCCTTGCGGGTTGCTACCATTGCTTTCATCATTAGCCTCCTGAAAGAGCCTGCAAGACATAGACTTGGCTATTTGAATTTAAAGGGTCACGCAAGCCACTGCGTTGCATGACACGCTTGCCATCGATAAAGATCACCACATGAAAACGCAGATCACCCTGTTCATCCAGGATATAGCCGCGTAGAGTGGGGTTGACCTGAAATGCTGCTTCCAGCGCATCGCGCAAATTATCCGCCACCGTTTCCACTTCAGGAACTTCAGTAAAACGACTGAGTTGCTGGGTGAAAATCAACCTGGCCATGATTATGCCCAGTCCTTGTATGGGTGTTTGAGCAAATTCGCATTTGCATAACGCCGGTCGTGGCTGACTTCTTCACCCAGCCAGGCCGGACGGTCAAATTGCTGTTGCTCGGATTCAAGCTCAACCTCTGCCACAATAAGGCCTAGATTATCGCCAATGAACTCATCCACTTCCCAGGTCAAACCTGCAAGAGGAATACGGTAACGTGTTTTTTCTATGAGAGGTTGCTGGCAGACTGTGTCCAGCAAGATTTGAGCATCGACCAGCGGGATGGGGTATTCCCATTCGCCACAGCTAATACCGGTTGACATGCCTTTGATGGTCAGCATCGCACGTTCTGCTTCTATGCGTACCCGTACGATGCGACCCGGGTCAGAACAAATATAACCCTGGCGCAGAAACGTGCCCTGCCCCTGTTGTTTGAAATCCTGATTCACAACAAGGAATTTGCGTTCAATTTCTACGCCCATTACTACTCCGATCAATAAATACCGGAATTATGCACTCAATGTAGCCAAAATCGGTTGCAACATTGCTTCACCCAATTTGATACTGCGAGAACCATCCCAACCCACTTCTGCATCCGGCAAATTGGCATTGTCCTTGAATGGCAATTCCAACGTCAGTGAAACGCATTTGAAGGTATGTCCAATATACTTGGATGCCAGTTTCAGTACATCTTCATTGTATTTGGATGCTTCGTAACCGTATTTGGTCTGGAAGTCCGGGCTGGCCAGGCAGAAGCTATTCACAAAATGCTGCTGCTCCTGCATTTGCTTTTCGCTAAAGCCTGCCAGCATTTCGCTGCCGGCCACGAAGATGTAAGGCAAGGCTTCATCACCATGGATATCCAGGAACAGGTCGCAACCTGTTTCATGGATCTTGTTCTTCACATAATACACTTCAGGGCTGGTTTCCAGCGAAGGTGTCATCCATTCACGGTTAAGGTTGGCACCAGCTGCATTGGTGCGCAGGTTGCCGCGTACAGAACCATCCGGGTTCATATTAGGGACAATATACACAACCGCTGTTTCCAGTATGCTGCGTGCGATTGGATTGGATGGATCCAGCAAGGCATTCAATGTGCCTTCAACCAGCCATTCAGCCATGGTTTCACCAGGATGCTGGCGCGCAATAATCCAGACTTTCTTTTCAGCCGCTGGGTCACCAACTACGATCAGGTTCAGATCGCGGCCATCGACGGTATTGCCCAGGTCTTCAACGCGGGCAACAGAGGAATTTTCTACCCCGCCCAGCAAGGCCAGGTGACGTTCCCAGGTATAAGGCTCAAAATAAGCGTAATACACGCTGTCACGCTCAGGGGTATGGCGTATGGTCATGACCTTGCCATCAAACTCGGTATCCACACGGAACCAGTTGGCCCTGTCATAACTTGCTACCGCACGATAGCCTTCCCAGCCCTTGGCATAGGTAGCATCACCCGCATTGAGGATACGCATGACGGTCTCCTGACCACGCGCACCCTGCAAGCGAAAGTGAAACCACTGCCAGATATCGGCATGTGAATCCTTGCGCAAATTTAAATCGATGGCCCCCGCCTGTTCCGCCTTGACGACTTCGATCGCTCCCGCGTCGAAATTCTGACTGATTTTAATTGTCATGTTGTATTTATTCAGAAATGTTTTTAAGCACCGTGGTGATACGGCGACCTAGGATGAGTATTTTCACAGTTTTTTCTAAATTATGAAAATATTTCAGTCAAATAATGAATAAAATCGGACAAATCTTTTCACCAAGGCAAGCATTTAAGAAGTTTCCGGCCAAACATAGCAAAATTCGCCACGATATACTATAATCTTTCGCTCAGTGTCGGGGCGTAGCGCAGCCTGGTAGCGTACGTGCATGGGGTGCACGGGGTCGGAGGTTCGAATCCTCTCGCCCCGACCATTGAAATCAAAGACTTACCCAGTTTGCTGATTACATAATCAGCACTGTATATTGAAGAAATCTTCAATACTTTTAAAACCTGCCTTGCGCAGGTTTTTTTATTTCAGTATTTCATTTTACTGAAAAGTATCATTTACCTCTCATATTTCCGTTAATTCCCGGTATTGTTGTATTTAAAATGCGTCGCACATCAACCCAAAAGCCTTGCAAGTTTAGCGTTTTGTATTAAATTTGAAATATTTATATAAATATCATAATCAATCACTAAAATTGATTAAAATAGCTTAGCAAGATTCTGACGACGCAAATACTTAAGCGTGGGTAAGATGAAACAAAAGCTTTGTTACATCGATATATGTCCTTACGCTAAACGGAGCGATAAGTTGATATTCTCCGGCTCCAGACAGAGCTGGCAAGAACGCTTACAGATTTTCCAGAATATCGTTTCAAGTCGGCACACTATCACCTGCAAGCGGGTGTTGATGACTGAAGCCCCCCTTTTTTTCTTTCCCTATCAATTTAAGCGTCTCTTAATCTTCCATGGTTCTTTTGTTCCATGTGCAGATATATTCCGCTTGCGGATCCGCAGAAAAGCGGGGTATTTATGAAAATGCCGACACTAAGATTGCGCACGGTTCGCCATAAACTGCTGCTCATGGTCTTGATCGCCAACTTAGTCACTTTAGCATCCGCTGGCGGGGCTCTGCTCTATCATGAATTAATGGAAAATCGCGCCAAGACGGTAGCTGAATTGTCGGTACTGGCAAGTATCCTGGCGCAAGGAAGTGCAGTAGCGTTGGAATTTGATGACATCAAAGTGGCCAATGAAAATCTGGCGCAATTACGGGCTAACCCCAATATTGTCGCTGCGGCGATATACACATCTCAAGGCAAATTATTTGCTCACTATTTACGTGAACCTGGTCGCAAGAATCAATTGCCTGCCAGTCCCAGTGTCGAAAATTCTCATTTTGAAGATGGTGAACTCGCAGTCTTCAAACGCATCAGTTCAGATCACGAAACTCTTGGCACAATATATTTGAGGCAGCACTATCAACTCGGCAAGTGGCTGCTTGATTATCTAGTCATACTTGGTCTGGTTTTATTTGCCAGCCTTGCATTAGGTGTACTTATTTCATCTCATTTGCAGCGTTGGATTTCAGTTCCGATTCATGCCATCAGCAGTGTCGCAAGACAAGTCATGGAACAGCGCAATTATCATTTACGTGCCAGTAAAAGTACGGAAGATGAAATTGGTCAGTTGGCCCAATCCTTCAATGACATGCTGCAAACTCTGGAGCGCGAGATCAGTGAAAAAAGCCAGGCAGAACAGGCTGTACGTACCCTGAATGCAGAACTTGAAGGCAGAGTGATTGATCGCACCAATGAACTGCAAGTTGCTAACCAAACCTTGATCAGCAGAACCGAAGAAGCAGAAAGTGCCAATCGTGCCAAGGCAGATTTTCTCGCCAATATGAGCCATGAAATTCGCACTCCCATGAATGCCATCCTGGGGTTCGCTTATTTGCTGGAACAGAATCAACTTAATGATGACGCCATAGATCTGGTCAAAAAAATCCGCAATGCTGGCCGTTCATTGCAAGCTATCATCAATGACATCCTGGATTTTTCCAAGATCGAGGCCGGGCAACTGGAGGTGGAGCATGCCCCTTTCCGTATCGTCGATTTGCTGGACAATCTGGCAGGGATTATGGCTGCCACCGCTGGTGACAAAGATATCGAACTGAACATTTCCCCGCCTCCCGCGTTCAGCGGCCAATTGCTTGGCGACGCACTGCGGGTAGAGCAGGTACTGATTAACCTTACCGGAAATGCCATCAAGTTTACCGAGCATGGCTCTGTCACGGTGAGCATCAGTCAACTAGCCAGGGATAACAGCACGATTACCTTGCGCTTTTCTGTGCGGGATTCTGGCATCGGTATTCCGCTGGATAAACAATCACAGATTTTTGCAGCATTTTCCCAGGCCGACATCTCCACTACCCGTCGTTTTGGTGGCACAGGCCTGGGATTGACCATATGTCGCCATCTGGTGAACAAGATGGGCGGAGAGATCGGTGTCATCAGCGAGCCCGGTACGGGCAGCGAATTTTGGTTCACCATACCCTTTGAATGGTCGCCAACCAGCGCCTATGCGCCGGCCGAAATGGCTGCGCTGGATATCCTGATCGCGGATGACAGTGAGAATGCCCGCGAAAACATGGCTCTCACAGCGCGTTCAGTGGGCTGGAACCCAACCAAGGTGGATTCAGGCGAAGCCGCCATTCAAAAAGTTCAGGCCAGGCTTGAAAGCAATACTAAATATGACGTGCTGCTGTTTGACTGGAAAATGCCTGGAATAGATGGTTTGCAAACTGCAAGCCTGATTCGTAGTGTATTGAAAGACGATGCTTCACCTATTGTTGTGATGGTTACTGCTTTTTCACGGGATGAATTGTTGAAGCATGCAGATATCGGCCTGATCGATGGCGTACTCAGCAAACCTGTGACCTGCTCAACCCTTTATAACTGCGTCGCCGAAGTACTGGGCCGTCGCGGTACTGGCCGTCTGCAAAGGAAACGTCAGGCCAGGATATTAAAAGAAAAACGCATTCCCGGAGTGAATGTGCTGGTAGTTGACGATAGCGAAGTCAATCGCGAAGTCGCTCAAAGAATCCTTGCTGCGGATGGCGCTACGGTCTATTTGGCAAATGATGGGCTAGCAGCAGTGGAATGGCTGCGCAAGCACCCTAAGGTGGTTGATATTGTGTTGATGGATGTACAGATGCCATTGATGGACGGCTACGAAGCTACAAGACAATTACGTGCCTTGCCGGATGCTGGCAAACTGCCTGTCATCGCCCTCACTGCCGGCGCATTCAAAATGCAACAAGAAGCTGCGCATGAAGCGGGCATGAATGCATTTGTTGCCAAGCCTTTCAACGTAGAAGAGTTAATGACTGCCATACAGCAGTTGACTCACTGCCAGTCAGAGATGTCTGAAGATGATGATCATACGCAAACCTCAGGCATCACAGCTACACAGAATATTGAAAAACTTCCGGGCATTGCCGTAAAAGAAGCGATGGCCGTGTGGAATGATTTCGCAGTTTATCGTAAATTTTTGCTGAAATTCAAGATCGACTATATTGATAGTGCCGACCAGTTTTCCGCTTGCTACGCGGCAAATGATCTTGATGCAATCAAAGCTTTGGCACATAAGTTGAAAGGGTGTGCAGGAAATTTAGGGCTTTTTGATATTGCGCATGCTGCGGCAGAAATCGAAACCACCGGGACATCAGGAGAAGGTCAATTTGCCCTGGATAAACTGCAAGTGGCTATGGATAAAACCTTTGCATCCATCTCACTCTTGTGTACCGAAGAAAAAGAATCAGAAGAATCATCGATAGAACCTGACTCTATCGACAAAGGAAAAGTTGGCCCCTTGTTGCTTGAGCTTTTGCAGGCGCTGGATACCGATCACCCTGATCGAGCCAACCAGTTATTTGAAGCACTCAAACCTTTGCTGCCTGCCGACAAACTTGCGTCGCTGCGCTCACTTGTTGACGATTTTGATTTTCGGGGTGCCGAGACACTGACCTGGCACCTGGCTAAAGATTTCGAGATCGAACTGAAGGACTAATCCATGCCCACCGCACCCATTCTCATCGTTGATGACGAACCTGGCAATCTAGCCACTTTAAAGCAGATCTTGGGGGCCGATTACCTGCTGGCATTTGCACGTAGTGGCCAAGAGTGTCTGAATGCTGCAAAAAAACACAAACCCGCCTTGATACTGCTTGATATACAGATGCCTGACATGGACGGATATACCGTTTGCAAAATGCTCAAAGCAGATACGGAAACGGAAAGCATACCCATCATCTTTGTTTCTTCTTTAGGCGAAGTTGGAGATGAGACTGCGGGTTTCGATTGTGGTGGTGTTGATTATATTATCAAGCCGGTGTCGTCTGCCTTGGTACGTGCGCGCGTGCGCACTCATTTATCACTGGTGCGCACCACCATACTTGAACGCTACGTTAAACAACTTGAAATCGAGCAGGCAAAAACTGCCCGCCTGAGCCGGATACATGCCGTCTTAAGCGGCACCAATTCTGCCATTGTCCGCATCAGGGAGCCGCAAGCACTACTGGAAGAAGCTTGTCATATCGCCGTCGAGCAAGGTGGCTTTGGTATCGCCTGGATCGCTATTTTTAATGACAACGACAGTTCTTTCAAACTGGCAGCAAGCCAGGGAGTAGACCTTGAGCAAATGAATGTGTCCTTGCTGTCAGAGACAAACAGCGTCACTGCAGAACATGGGATACCTGAGCATATATTTAAAACCGGCCAGGCTGCTTACTGCAATGACGTACGAACCAGGGCAGATTCAGATCGCAGTTGTCGTGACGCTCTTGAGCGCGGCTACCTTTCCATTATCGGCCTGCCTTTGATGATAAATGACAAGGTGGTCGGGGTCATGGTCTTGTACGCCAGAGAAAATCATTATTTCGATGATGAAGAAATGAAACTGCTCAGTGAACTGGCAGGTGACATGTCATTTGCATTATTGGCGATCAATAACGAGAAAAGGGCGAATTTTTTATCCTATTTCGATCCTCTCACCGCCCTCCCCAATACCAGTCTTTTTCTGGACCGTGTAGATCAACTGATACAGTCGGCCCACAGGGAAAATTACGGTGTGTTTGTCATGGCAATCAATCTGGATCGTTTCAAGCATTTGAACGATACTTTGGGGAGACATGTAGGCGACCACATCTTGAAGCTGGTTGCCAAACGTCTTATCGATACTCTGCCTGGTCACTACAGTGTGGCACGTATAGGTGCAGATAATTTCGCGATACTGGGGGAACTGGCGAGTAACGCAGATGTCAGCGCCACTTGTGAGCAGATCATCAGTTTATTGCAAGAGCCCATGCTGATTGATGACTGCCGCACGCAAGTATTGGCCAGACTGGGGGTTGCCATTTACCCCACAGATGCCATTAATGCAGAATCTCTGTTCAAGAATGCAGAGGCAGCATTAAAACAATGCAAGTTGCAAAAGAAACGCTTTCAATTCTATTCATGGGAAATCAACGCCAGGATTTCTGACATGATAGAAATGGAAAACATGTTGAAGGCTGCCTTGGACCAGAATCAGTTTGTATTGTTTTTCCAACCCAAGATAGACTTGCGGACCGGCCAGATCATCGGCAGCGAGGCTCTCATACGCTGGCAACATCCTGAGCGTGGATTGTTGCCACCGGGTGCTTTCATTGAATTGGCTGAAGAAACCGGACTCATCGTCCCCATTGGCACCTGGGTTATCAATGCAGTTTGCGCGCAGCAAGCTGCCTGGTTGCGTGATGGACTGCATATCGTGCCAACCGCCGTCAATCTCTCAGCGCTGCAATTCAAGGAAGGCAACGTGTTGGGAATTGTGCGGGAAGCTCTTTCAAAAAACAAGTTGGGATCAGAGTCCATAGAATTGGAATTGACAGAGTCTACGATCATGCACAAGCCTGAAGATGCTGAAGTCATCATGCATGCATTCCGCGAACACGGCCTGTGCCTGTCACTCGATGACTTTGGTACTGGCTACTCTTCCCTGGCTTACCTGAAACGTTTTCCATTTAATACTGTAAAAATTGACAAGGCTTTTATCACAGATATTACACAAAATCCCGAGGATGCAGCCATCGCTACTGCCATCATTGGAATGGCACACAGCCTGCATATGAATGTGATTGCGGAAGGGGTCGAGACCGAGGCGCAATTGAAGTTCCTGCGTACCCGAAATTGCGACCAGATACAGGGCTACTTCTTCAGCCCCCCAGTTCCAGCAAAGGATTTTGCCATGATGCTGCTCAACGACAAGCAGTTGGTGCCAGAAGCTGATAGTGAGCAGCAAACCTTGCTGCTTGTCGATAGCGAAGAAGCCATACTCGCAGCATTAAAACGGTCCTTGCGTGGTCAGGGATACCGCATACTTACTGCCCCTGACAGTCAGAAAGCCTTGGAACTATTGGCAGTCAACCCGGTGCAAGTCATTTTGTGCGAACAACGCCTGTCCAAAATGACAGGTTCGGATTTTCTGACGATAGCAGCCAAACTGTACCCCGATACCATGCGCATTGTACTCAGTGGTTACACGGAATTGCAGTCAGTCCTTGATGTCATTAACCGTGGCGAAATTTATCGATTCCTTACCAAACCTTGGGATGATGAACTGCTCAGACAAAATATCAGTGAAGCATTCCGGCGTTATCGCCCATCGCTAATTGAGTAAACGTCAGCAAAAAAATTTACTGCCCGCTGGCGACTCTATATGCGACGGAGATAAGGCGTGAACTGATGAGCACCAAGTCCTGGGTTGCTGTTTTTGGGGCGACTTCAAACCGGACCTTGCCGTCAACAACGACAAAATTGATCATGCTGCCCGTAGACAATGCACCTTCTGTTTCTGTCACCGTCAGGATCGCACGTCCTTTGGCAGTCGCTAAAACATCCGCTATTTTGTTACTGGAACGTGCCACAAAAAGTACATGGACACCATTCAGACCATTAGCACCTTCATCGCCCTTTAGCTTTTTCACTAAAAAAGCACGCCCATTGATATTGCGACCCAATGCCATTTGCACCAATTCATTCGCAACACCATCCGAACCAAGAACGGCAATATTCAATGCGCTGTCTGCTGCAGAAAATGATTTTTCTGGCCATTCAACATAACTGCAAAATTTAAACAGATATGCGGCCTTGACACGCTGCTCAAGATTGTCGCTCAAGTCATTTGCTTGTACGCAAGGAACTCTGAACAAGAGCAACATCAATGAAAGCAAAAAGCCAGAAAATAGTTTTCCCTCCGGTTTTGGGACAAACCATGATTTTCCAGATTTTAAAGCTTCCATATCACCCTGACCATCAGACTGCGCTCGAATTCAGCCCTGTTCGGGCTGGCTCCAAATTCGGCATGAGATTTCTGTAGCAGATTTTGCCCTATCAACGAAAGCTCTATACCGGGTCTGATTTTCCAACCCAAGCGCATATTTAATGAAGTATAAGCGGGTACAGCGGGTTTCGGCAGGCTCGCTACATGACGCAGATGGAGGTCAAGCTCCTTATCTTTTGCCAGCTCGAAACTGCTGCGTATCATCCAGTAGCTATCGGCATCATTGACTATGGTTAAACCATTTCCACTTGAAATGTCCTTGCTACCTGCCTTTAATTGGGTGCTGATATTTTGCCAAACACCACCCGCCGTCAGACGCCACGCAGAATTGGCTTGCCAGGTTGCCCACATTTCAACACCCTTGGTCCTGCCCTCAGCCAGATTGCGAAAAACTGCATCCAGCCCCCCGGCACCCGGCTCCAAGGTTCGCATTTTGTCATATTCAGTATAGAAAATGGTTGCGGAATAAGTAATGTTTTTATTTAATTGGCCGCGGTAACCCAGTTCTGTGGTTTTGGCTATCTCAGACTCAAAGTCCGGACCGCCGGCATAAATATATCTGAGCTTCCCACCTATCAGTATGGGTTTGGTTGGCGCAAATAAATCACGATCTATACGTGACGGTGTCCGTACTGAACGCGACAATGATGCCCATAGCAAGTGCTTGTCTGTGGGTTCCCATGCCAGGCGCAAATTAGGCAAATTTTCCAGGCCGGTATAACTGTTTTTTTCAAATTTCAAACCCAGGGTCAGGCGTAAATTTTCTCTGAAACGAATTTCGTCCTGAATAAAGATATTTGCCCAATGCATGTTCAGGTCACCGGGCAAAAACCCAAAGCCATTACCGTTCTGTACCCTGTCTATTGCATACCGGTAGCCAGCTCCCCACACCAGATTGTGCAAACTGCCGATGGTCTGGGATTGCTGGAACTCCATATCCAGTGTATCGAGATGTTCGTTATAGGCGTTTGGCTGATTGCGCTCAGTATGATCCCAATACAATTGCAAACTGCTATCGGTATTGTCAGCAGCCTTCCAGCCTGTGCGGCTGAGCAGATTGATGCCAGCAAGCTCAATATCTGCCGTGCCGGCCTGGTGCAGGCTGGCGTGATAAGTATTGCCAATAAAAACCTGCGTACGCTCTGCTTGCTCCCAATCAGAACGGAATCCAAATTGGTCGCGACGCCAGCCTTCCAACAATGGCTTGCCGTTCAAGTTACGGCTGTCATCATTGTCTGCGTGCTTGGCATAAACCCTGTAATTTGCTCCATTATCAAAACTGCTGCCATATCGCACTGCCATATTGCGCTCGTGTGGACTGATACCCGCACTGACCAGGCTACCTGTAGTATCTTTGGCAGACCGGGTGATGATATTGATCACGCCATTGACAGCATTGGCTCCCCACAGCGTAGCGCCAGCACCGCTGATCACTTCTATACGCTCAACATCTTCCAGTACCACGTCCTGAGCATCCCAGAACACCCCTGAAAACAAGGGGGAATAAACGGTACGTCCGTCAATCAACACCAGCAACTTGTTTTCAAAGGGACTATTGAATCCTCTTGCGGTAACCGCGTAGTTCCTGGCATCCACCCGCGCCACCTGCAGGTTTGGTGCAAGTCGTAAAGCTTCCGGCAGGCTGGCCACCCCTGAACGACGGATTTCTTCGTTCGTAATAACAAAGATGGAAGCGGGAGCCTTGGCAACATTTTCGACTTTTTTGGAGACCGAAGTAATGCGTATATTAGCCAGCTCATCGAAGGAAAGATCGAGAAAATTATCTGATGCAGCCACGGCCGCATAGCATGGTGTTGCCATTGTCACGGCAAACAGCAGACTTGAGGTCTTAAAGCTGATCAGGGAATCTATTCGCCGCTTGCGGAATAAACAGGATGATTTCATTTAAGCCTCTGACAATGCGAGGTTGCAGAGGCTATGCCTCTATCCATTGAATTGCGCAATACATATGCAATTAAAGATAGACTTTATTTTAAATAATTACTACAGGAATAAGATATTTTTGTAAAAAAACAGCTTTTTTACAACTACACTTAATACAGCTCTTTTGCCATATCACGTACGGTGCGCAATAACAGATCAGCGCCTGGGAACAATAAATGTTCAGTCTACAGTGACTTCCGCAGCCATGAGTTTAGACAGCATCAAAAGACTAAAAACATTGACCATAAACCACAAGCAGAGAGATTTCATACTATTCATCCTTAAACTATTCTAGCTACCTGTGCCACCTGTCCGTGCACCCCAGATTGATACTCCTTCTTGCGATTGTGCGGTAAAACTGACGACAAAAGCTGAAGCGTTTGTATTCCACTGACGCGACAAAACACCGCTGAATATGCCACCGCCGTCCAGAGTAATCTGGACATTGTTATTACCACGATGTTTCCAGCTACCGCCAACTGCACCGGAGATACTGCCGTCGCTGTTAAGCCTGATATTTTGCGACAGCTTCAAGTTAGTAGAAATATCCTTGCCATGATTAATCATTTTGTAGCTGCCTTCAGCGTCCTTGCTACTGACTTCTGCCGGCTGTGCTGGCAAGCTTTTGCTTAATGGTGCATAACGGAAAGGAGCCACTACCGGCCAGCCATCTTCATTAATGAACATCTCATGCGCACGCACTTCATGCAGTTCGCCAGTGTTTGGGAAACGGATATGGAAAATCAAAAAATACTGATTAGTTGAGGCCTCATAATAAGCTGAATTATGGCCGGGTGAAACATACCCCAAAGGTGTACCAGTCTCCCCCACAGCCAGGGCAAACTGGTGGTTACCCATCAGTTTTTGTCCATATGACGCAATGCTTGCGTCATCAAACAAAGGCAATGCCGGATTGGATTTGACCTTGTCCATATCATTCCCTCTGGCATCCAGATAAGGACCATCTGGTGCCAGCGAACGGGCTACGCGTAAATTGTAGGCTCCATTCGCATCCAGCCCGCCAAAGGAAGTGAACATATAGTAATACTTCGATTGTGGGCTATACATGACGTAAGCACCTTCAATGCGACTATGGTTACTGCCCATCAGGTGTTTACCATAACCCTGATTCGCTTTGGGCAAGCCCGTGGTTTTATCCATGGCAAGGATAAAAATCCCGCCAGAATAAGAACCATAGATCATCCACAGATTGCCATCCTTATCACGAAACACATTGGGATCAACCGCATTCGGGTGCACCAGCGGATCATAGATGGTCTTGCCATCTTCGCTTAGTTGCCCCCACATCCCGGATTTCAGGAAAATCTGCTTATTGACATATGGCCCCTCTATCTTGTCAGCAACCGCCACACCCAAGGCCGAACGGGGAGAATCACCTTTGCAAGAGTTGTAGTAAAAATAAAACTTACCGTCATCAAGCTGAATTACATCTGGTGCCCACAAATCTACTACTTGCGACCAGGAAAACAAATCAAATAAGACCCTGGTCACATCAGCAAATAAAGGATTACCCGTATTGACGCCGTCAGCTACTTTGGTCCAGCTCATCAGATCAGTAGATTTTGCTGCTGCCAGATGCGAACCAAAAATATAGTAAGTGCCCCCGGTCTTCACTATCGACGGGTCATGCACAGATACATTATTAAAACTCAAGGCCGCCTGTGTCAAATTACCGCCATTCGTCGTACCTGTAGGGGCTGTACCTGTTGCAGTAGCACTTGTGCCGACCACTTCAACTGCTCCCCCTCCTGCACTACATTCACCGCAAACGGTCAACATCAGCAAGCCTGCCAATACCATCGCCTGCGTCAAAGTTGATGATGCCATTTTTGTTCTCGTATGGTTTTAGATAATTGCACAACGATATGTAGCAATTATTCAAGCGCAACCACAACTATTGCCTTGGCCGGGATATTCAATGTCAACTTGCCAGCTTTCGCGTTTGCATTAAAACTGCCCGGCTGGACTGATTGCGGTTGGGCAAAGGTATTGTGGGCGTCCATAGCCTTGGCAGTCAGTAGCCTGCCTTTTGCCGTTTTCAGCTTTTCACCAGTCACATCAATGTCTATCTCAACACTCTTGTTGGGATTAGTGTTCACCAGTGATAAATATAATTTCCCGTCCAGGGCACGGGCAGCCGAAGCACTTACTTCAGGGATACTGGTTTTACCAAAACTGTATTCAGGGTTATTGGTTATCATCAAAGGCAAGGCAGTCGCATTTTGGAATGGCACATACATTTCAAATGCATGATAAGTTGGTGTCAGCAGCATCTTGTCTTTATCAGTCAGTATCATGGCTTGCAAGACATTGACCATCTGGGCAATATTGGTCATGCGTACACGCGCTGCATGAGTATGAAAAATATTGAAGTTCAATGCCGCAACCAGGGCATCACGCAGACTGTTTTGCTGATATAAAAATCCAGGATTAGTGCCTGCTTCTACGTCATACCAGGTACCCCACTCATCGACATTGAAAGAAATTTTGTTTTTTGGATCGTTGACTTCCATCTTGGCGACATTGTTCTTGATCAGGCTGTCCATGCGCAACGTATTTTTTAGCGTGGATATCCATTGATCTTCACCAAAACCAAGCGCCATGCCTTTCTTTTCCCATACGCCGGTAGGCAAGGTGTAATAATGGAAGCTGACACCGTCAAAGCGCATATTCCATTGTTCATGAATGTTCTTGGTCAAATAATCTGTCCAGGCAGTGTCATCGTCATGACCGCCACTGGCAATGATTTTCGGCATGTAAGCCTTGGGGGCTTTCAAGAAACTGGCATATTGATTGAACAGGCTGGTGTAGTATTCGACCTTCATATTGCCACCACAACCCCAGGCCTCATTACCAACGCCAAAGAATGCAACATTAAATGGCTTGTCGCGGCCATTTTTTCGGCGCAATTCTGCCAGGGTGGACTTGCCGTCACCCGTCATATACTCCAGCCACTCTGCCATTTCCTGCGGTGTACCAGAACCCAGATTGCCATTCACGTAGGCATCAGCCCCCAGCAGATCAACCAGATCAAAAAATTCGTGTGTACCAACGGCATTGCGTTCTTCCACATTACCCCAGTTGGTGTTCATCTTCACTGGACGGCTCTCACGCGTACCTATGCCATCACGCCAGTGATACTCATCAGCAAAACAGCCACCAGGCCAGCGTACCAGTGGCACATGCATTTTTTTCAAAGCACCAATGACGTCGTTGCGCCAACCCTTCGTATTAGGAATAGATGAATCTGGCCCTACCCACATGCCTTCATAAACGCCTGTGCCCAAGTGCTCAGCAAATTGACCATAAATATTCTTGTTGATAACGGGGCCGGGCTTTTTCGTATCGATGCTGACGCTGACTTGATTACCAGCAGAGACCGGAATGGCAATCACCGCAGAAGCAAAAACTACTGCAGACAATACATCTGCTTTAAAACTGGTTTTTAATATTTTCATTTTTTGTTTCCTGATTTTTAGGCTAGATGCGTGCACCCACCGCCTGCTTTTCCACAGGCGGTCACAGCGAATCAGAGGCAACAGGCATTGCTATACGCTATATGGTCTGACAACAGTCGAGATCAAATTCACAGGATCAGACCCAGCCGCCATCGACGATAAACTCCTGCGCGCTGCACATGGCACCGTCATCCGCCGCCAGGAACAACACCATCGAGGCAATATGTGCAGGCATCAGTTTTCCGCGCAGGCATTGATTTCGCTTGATTTCCTGCTCACCTGACTCATCTACCCACAAGTCAATCTGGCGCTGTGTCATCACCCAACCAGGTGATACGGTATTCACCCGTATGCCATGCGCACCAAATTCGCGTGCCAGTCCACGGGTCAGGCCGACGACTGCTGCCTTTGCAGTGGCGTACACTGGGTAACCCGCACCCTTGATATGCCAGGAAATCGAGCTTACATTGATGATGGAGCCACCACCTTTTTTCTTCATGCCAGGCAAGACAGACTGACAGGTAAAAAACATGGGGCGCTGGTTAATGGCGATGCGTTCATTCCAATAATCGACACTGACTTCTTCAGTCTGATGGCGCTGATCATTGGCTGCATTGTTGACCAGAACATCAAAGTCACCGATCTCTGCCGCCAGTTCAGCCATGGCTTTTTGCAGCGCCGGAATATCAGTGATATCGCAATAGCGGTACAGGGGCACAGGCATGCCAGTAGTAGTCAATTTGGAGCACAGTGCCTCGCTGGCATCTTTGGCGATATCAACGAATGCTACCTTCGCACCCTGACGGGTAAAAGCACTGACCAGCTCTTCACCGATGCCGGTGCCGCCACCAGTAATAAATACTGTTCGTCCTTTGAGGCTGGCATAGTGTGCCAATTGATTCATGTCGTTTCCTGCTTAGAGTTTGATGATGTAGCTATTTTTTTGTCGGCTAAACCGATTTACTGCATCTATTCCAATTACAAACTATTTTTTTCCTGATACGCCACCATGACGACGCCAGATATTCGCCGCATTCTCATTGCACAGGCTTATTGGCAATAATAGCTGTGACAGGATTGCTGGCGCATGCAAGTCCACTAAGATAGACAATAGAAAATACAGGATAAAATCCAGCACCACCCGGTTTCACCAGGAAATAAATCAGCACACTAATCCAGACTAGCGCAATCTGGGTCTGTCGAAATAATTTGACCTTGCAATAGAGCTTGGTGATCCATTCTATAAAATAAAATCAGGGTTTCATCAGTTTGATCTGCAGTGAACTATCATTGATTTCAAAGGTATTGGCCTTCATCAGATTGATGACTTCTGCACCGGCCAGCAATACCGGGCCGTAGCTATGTGCAGCAAATACATTTACCGGGCGATAATAATAAAACGCCGGATCAAAGCCCATACCCGTACCCACACAAGTACCTTCCACCTGGCCTTTTTGCGTCACTTTACTGGCTACTGCATTCCATGCCAGCATGACTACTGGTGCGTAGGCACGTTTATCGATGAAGCCGCGATTAATGGCGTGTGCCATGGCATAGGTATAGATGGCAGTGGCTGATGTTTCCAGGTAACTGTCATTACGGTCCAGTAGTTGATGCCAGAAGCCTGTGCCATGTTGATAAGGCGCCAGACCTTTGACGTGTGCCTGCAATTGCGCCAGTACGTCGGCATAGCCAGGGTGATTTGGCGGCAGTACATCCAGCAATTCAACCAAGGTCATGACGGCCCAGCCATTTGCCCTGGCCCAGTGGAATTGCGGATGAACACCCATGTCCTGCACCCAGCCATGCATGTACACGCCTTTTTCCTTGTTGAACATGCGTTCAGAAAACTGTTTGACCTGTTTCACTGCATCGTCATAGTACCTGGTGTCGCCTGTCAATTTACCCATTTGCGCCAAGGCTGGCACACTCATGAACAAATCGTCGAGCCACAAGGTATTTGGCTGTGGCCGGTTGCGGGCCAGCGTGCCATCCGGCAGACGGAACTCCTTGGTGCTGACATAACTGCTGCAAATATCAATCAGGCTGGACAGCTTATTGGAGACACCATCCCTGGTGGCCTTGATCATGGCGGCACACATGGCACCGGCATCATCCAGCGCATGGGGCTGCAACAAGGAACGGATAGGTGAAGGGCTCTTGGGATTGGCTTTCAGCCGCGCGATATAATGCGGTGCGAGGTCTGCCAGAAAACCGAGGCGATCACTGGCGTAATTGCTGAAGCGTTTGTCACCTGTAGCACTGCCAGCAAGCAGCATGCCTGCGTAGGTGACACCCCATTCATAGCTGGTCAAACGATAATCACCGGGTGCCAGTATCGTATCATCATTGATCTGAGAAAAATCAGTTACCTGCTTTTTTGTTTTGCCATCAATAATCCTGGCAGGCGTAACATTATCCAGATAAGCATGGACGCGATACAGCACTTTTTTGACATCTTCTGCTGTTGGTTGACCGTACGGCGTCGGGTAATCGGGTTGCATCAAATGCAGGGGCGCGGTGACGTCATTGGCTGGCTTGCCTTTATTATTTTCTTTACCGGCGGCCATTGCTGTGTGCATGCTTAGTGGCAGCATGCAGCTGATACCTGCGATGGTCAATAATTTGAATATTAAACGCAAGCCGGATTGGTTTTTTTGTCTCATCTTTATCATCATTTTTTTGCTCTGTAAATTAGTCCTGCGAGTACCAGTTTTATTCCAATTGGTAAATCTTGAAATCACGTATTTTTTGCCGGGATTGTGTCGTCCGGAATCCAAAGTAGCCATCCCGCAAGGCATCTTTGTCTTTGTATGAAAAGAAAACTTTGCCATCGACCAGAACGCGCGTGCAGCCTTGGTACACCGCAGTTTCTATGAAGTAGTCCCGGTTTTCCTGCAATAAAGTGTCGCGTTCATTCAACTCGGTCAGCAAGCTACGTTCACCATTACCCTGGTATTTGCGAAACCTGGTTGTGGTGTTGGTATTGCCGCCTATGCCTGCGTAATACAGGCGTAAATCATCGTATTGTTCAAATGCTCCCTTGCGGGTAAAGATGTTTTGATCATGTGGATCAGTCGCCATCCAGAATTGATTCAAATCAGACAGGCGGTCATTACGCCCCTGTTCCATCACTACCCTGCGGGTGTAGCTGATCAACATGTCGCCAGATAATTTTTGTTTGAACCACACCGTCACCCCTTTCGCTGCATCGATCAAAAGCTGGTGATGGTCAACGCTGATATCGGAGTTCTCTGTGTCGGCGGACTCCACCTGCCACTGCCACAAACCAGCATCAAAGTCATCCTTGTAAATCAGCTTGCCTGGCTTGCCCCATTGACTGCAAGTAGCGTCCGCAGACTGTGCAGCGGCAGGTAAAGCCAGGATCATGACAACGAGAGTTGAAATAGTCTTGCAAACTGGTCGCAGGTTTGTTCGAACATGAGGCATGGGTATCATTTTATGAATTACTATTTTGGTGATGCAGCAGGCAATTTGAGATCGGCTGACTTATCATTTAAATAGTTTTTCAACTGTGCATATTGCATAGTCTTGATGCCCGCCACGACCATTCGTGCATTAAATTCTGCACCAGCCAGATTGGTGTGGGTATGTTCGTCTGGCGTCACCAAAGGGAACAGCTTCATCACTTCATCCTTGCCCATGGTGTCGTAGGCAGCGGCGATGCTTTCATTCAGGTCAATGAAATCTGCTTTTTCCTGTTTCGCCACCTGTTCAGCCCAGCCGCCATAACTGGCTTTGCTACGATTGATTTTTCCATTGGCGTCCCAGTTCTTGCGTGGTATGGGAGAACATACGATAGCCTGCACGCCTTTTGCCTTGGCCTCTGCAATATATTTGCGTAAATACCAGCCATAGCTGTGTACTGTTTCTGGCACCTTGGTCAGCAGGTTATCGATATCCTCAGCCTCGTCACCTATGCCCTTGATGGTTCCACGCGCACGGCTGGTATCGTTAAGCGGGCCATTGTCATTATGGCCGAATTGCATGATGACAAAATCACCCGGCTTCATCAAGGCCAGGCTTCTTTGCCAGTGCCCACCTGTCAGATAAGTACGGCTGCTGAGTCCGCCAATGGCGCGGTTGACGACATTGATTTTATCCACCTGAAAATAGGCCTTGATGGGATTACCCCAGCCCCACTGCCCTTCTGCCCCCTTGTTTTGACCGTCATCCCGGCCATTACGCACGGTTGAATCACCAATAAAAAATACCGAAGGCAATTGCGGATTCGCTGGCTCGGGCAATACGATACGCGCGGCTGCATTGGGGTCGGTATTCACCGCAGGTGGCGGCATAGTCTGCGCCAGAGCAGAACAAGTCCAGCCCAGCACACTTACACAGATCAGGCGGCGTACCGCAGACATACTGGTATTCATAGATGGATGATGGCAATGATGGTTAAGTATCGTCTTTGCAGAAAACTGATGGGTATTGATCATCATGGGCAGATCAGAATTTAATGATCTCAACAGCTTTCTCACATAATTTCATTTTATTCGAGAGCTTGTAATTGACTGCAAGACTTGCTTAAAGAATCAAAAAAATGATCAAGTTGATCGGAAGATGCAAATTCTGGAAAATTTGCGCGAAATCCGCGCACAATATGCAGCACTGATGCCATTCCATTCAAACACGTTGAGGGAATGATCATCCGGGATTTAACCGATTACTCCCACACATATCAAAATTCCATGAACCGCTTATCTGTTCGCATCTTATCCTCCCGTTTCTCGATTCTCCTTCCGATTCTCTTCTTATGTCTGTTCTGTCTGTACTCAGCATCTGCCTTCGCGCAAATAGGTCATCGCTTCCCCAACGAACGCAAAGTGGTCAAAGACCCGGTCACTGGGGTGATGTTGACCTTTTTGACCAGCCAGCCGCATGGTGATTCAAAAATCTACCCCACCCATCCACAGTGGACTTCGGATGGGCAATGGGTGATCTTTCGTTCAGGCATCGCAAAAGGCGAAGCGATGGCAGTCAATGAGCAAACCGGGGATATCGTACAGGTGTCTGAAGGTGGTTATACCGGCATGCTGAATGTATCGACACGTGCAATGAAGCTGTATTTCATGCGTAGCACGGATAAATCTCCACGCGAAGGAAGACCTGGTCGTCCACGTCAGGCTACGCCGCTTGAATTGGTGGAAGTTGATCTTGCTGCGGTATTTGCAGACAGCAAAGCTGGCAAGATGAAGCCGGCAGAAAACTACCAGCGCGTATGTGGCGTAGTACCTGCTGAAGTCGGACAAGCCGCCGACCTGGCACTGGATGCTGCCGACGAATGGATATACTTCCGCGAGACCTCACAGGAAGCGGCAAAATACCTGGCAAAAAATGCGCGTATAGAAAAAAGCTTCGGCCCCAGAAACATGGGTGCAGGCCCCGGTGGTATTGCAAAAATGCATGTCAAGACGGGGGAAATACGCCACGTTATCTCGGTACCATTCCAGATCGGTCATATCCAGGCTAATCTTTGGAATCCCGGAGAAATCATCTTTTGCTGGGAAACCGGTGGCAAATCACCTCAGCGCACCTGGGTAGTAATGGCTGATGGCAGTGGCTTGCGCCCGCTTTATCCAGAAGCTGATTATGAATGGGTCACTCATGAAGCGGTAATTTCAAAAGATGAAGTGGCGATGGCGATTATGGGACATCGCACCATCGGGGGAACAAATAATAATGCTAACAAAGGCACTGCCGTTGAGGTTGCCAACCCGGGGCAAGACCCGGGCTGGGGCAACGCTGGCACACGTGAAAAACCCAGCGGCCTTGCCATAGTCAATTTGCGCACACGTGAAATGCGCATAGTGGGACAAACACCATCAGGCAGCGGCTTGTGGCATGTGCATGGGTCTAGCGATGGTCGCTGGGCGGTTGGTGATGATTTCAGCCGCAGCATCTATCTGATAGATCGTCTGAGCGGCAAGATGAGTTTGCTCAGTACCGGGCACAAGGACACGGCAGCGGACCACCCTCACCCTACATTCAGCCCGGACGGCAAGAAGATAGAAATTCAGTCAGCCATGCTGTCTGCAGATAACCGAACGCTGAATATCTGCATTATCCCTGTGCCAAATTGATTTAAATTGACAGGCGTATTCAGATCATGCGGCGAACATCAATCCAGTTTTTGAACGCGCACATTGCGCAGTTCATATGCAGTGCCTTCAAGCTGAAAACCGATGTGGCCAGAATCAGGGCTGGATTTGCTGATCCTGTTTTGCACGATGCCATTGATCTTGACTTCAACCGATCCATCCCTGGCAAGAATGTCACAGCTATTCCATTCACCGACTGGTTTTTCGCTATCAGCAAGTTTTGCCTTGATGGGAGGATATGCGCCCTCGGCCGTAGTCAGGGGCTCGGCAAAGCTGGCACCGGCCATGGGTAACAGGTCGCCGACATTTTTGTATTTGGTCTGGATTTGCAGACTCAACGGCCAAACCTTGTCTTTGGGGCCAGAACTGATGTGTATCAGGACGCCACCGTTGCCAGGAGCTGCAGTCCAGCGCCATTCTGCATGCAGTACAAAATTTTTATAGCTTTCAGTCGTGGCGATATAGCCCGAAGGCTTGCCGGCAGAAGCAATCACGCCATCAGCCGTGAAACTGAACACTTCTTCAATCTTGCTTGCGGGTGTAGTTTGAATTTCCCAGCCCTTGAAATCACGGCCATTGAACAGTTCTTCGGCATTTGCAACAGGGCTGACCATGAGAGAAAGGATGGATGCAACAGGCAATACTGATAATTGAAATGGTCTCAAAAAACGGGAAAGTTGACGCATGATATTCTTTCTCAAATAGGGTCGATATTTTTCATAAAATACTTCATTTACTACCATGACACGACTTTTTTTCACTTTGTTACTGGCACTCTCGGCTTTTTCTTCTCACGCACAATCAAGTTCCATCGCCCTGTGGCCAGAGGGCGTGCCAGGGGCGAAAAGCATAGGGCCAGAACAGAGTTCTGATGGTCGTACATCAAATGTCAGCGAACCCACGTTGACTTTTTATCCTGCCGCTGCAGATAGAAAAAACGGTGCCGTCGTGATCATTTGCCCCGGTGGTGGCTATGTACGCCTCTCTACCCTGCGTGAAGGTGAGCAATACGCCCACTGGCTCAGCACACTGGGTGTCAGCAGCTTTGTATTGAAATCCCGCCTGGCAGAATTTGGCCACCCTGCCCCTTTACAGGATGCCTTGCGTGCCATTCGCCTGGTACGCTCCAGTGCCTCGCAATATGGCATAGATCCCAAACGCATCGGTGTCATGGGCAGCTCGGCGGGCGGCCATCTGGCAGCCAGTGCTGGCACTCTGTTTGATCACCCCCTGGGGCGCACCGGCACTGCACTTGATGGTGTCAATGCCCGCCCTGATTTCATGATACTGATGTACCCCGTGATCACCATGCAAGACCCGTCGGTACATGCGGGATCCCGCAAAGCCCTGCTGGGTGCATCGCCCAGCGCAGAATCCATGCAATTGATGTCGCTGGAAAAACAGGTTAGCAGCACGACGCCCCCTACGCTGTTGATCCATACCCAGAATGACAAAACTGTCCCGGTTGAAAACAGTATCCTGTTTTACCAAGCTTTGACGAAAGCTGGTGTGCCAGCGGAAATGCTCTTGTTTGAACGTGGCACACATGGCATGGGCATGCGACTTGGTAACGGCAATGCATCCGATTGGCCGCATCGTGCTGAAGAATGGTTGAGGGATAGAAAAATACTGCAATCCGACAACCTATCAGAAAAATAAGCTACGCGGAGATACAAAAATCGCCAGCCTCCATCATGTACAGGCTGGTGACTTTTTCATGCGAAATAAAATACGGATTTCAATGCCAATTGCTGGGGGCGATTATCGGCTTCAACCTCCATCAGGTCCGCCATGTAATCCCACCAATGTCGCATGACAGGATGCTTAGGCAAGTCATCGATCTGGTGGTTGGGATGCAATTTGAGTACGCCAAACAGATGCAAAGTCTCTTCATCCAGAAAAATGGCATAATCATAAATACCAGCAGCGTGCAATGCCTCTGCAAGATCTGGCCATAACTCATCGTGGCGGCGCTGATATTCCTCTGCATTGCCTGACTTTAGTTTCATGCGAAAAGCACGCGTTATCATGGCTGACTCTCCTGCTGTCATTTCACTGGTTTGACTGTGACCATCTTCTTCAATTCGGCAGCGGCCAGCATGAAGCCGCCGACACCATAGTCAAAGCTCGATGCTGGCCTATAGAAGGCTGGTTCGGCACCGGTCTGCTGTATGCCACCCAATCGGCCATCTGCATAGACATGTTTCAGTATGCCTTTCCACGCCCTGGCGATTACTGGTTGATATTCTTTGGGATCAAGAATGCCGCGATTGATGCCATAGGCCATACCATACACAAACAGGGCTGAGCCAGAAATTTCCGGCAAGGGATAAGTCGCCCGGTCCAGCAAACCGGCATGCCACAGGCCGTTTTCATCCTGCAGCTGCGCTAAACGGGCGGACATTTCACGTAACTGCTGCACGTAAAACGGGCGTTGTGGATCATCTTTGGGGATATAGTCCAGTGTCCTGGCTATCCCACCCATGACCCAGCCTTCGCCGCGTGACCAGAAAATTTTCTTGCCATTGGGTTCGGTCTTGTTGATATAACTGACATCGCGTGCGTACAGGTGTTCTTGTTTGTCGTACAGCAAGTCGTAAGTGTTTTTCCACTGGGTATGCACATAATCGAGGTATTTGCGCTCACCTGTTGCCACATACATTTTTGCCCATACGGGTGGTGCCATGAACAAGGCATCACACCACCACCATGGCAGGCGGTCGTCGCCTGGTTTGAGAGTCTTCAGATCAATCAGGGTATCCAGATCAGCTTTGGTCGGGGTGATGAATTCAGGCTGATTGTTGAGGAAATACAGATCCAGATAAGTCTGCGCCACGCTCTGGTCATCCGCATTTGGCAGACGCTTCGCCAATTGCCATTGATGCTGCTGGCTCATGGCCAGCATGGCGTCTTTGTATTTGCTGTCGTTTGTCGCTTCCGACGCAGCCATGAAGCCTGTATACATTACGCTGGATGTCCAGATACGCCCGAAATGCGCTTGTGAGCGTGCCAATTGCCAGTCAGCCACCTTGCGCAAGGCTTTTTCTATTGCTGCTGGTTCCAGCTCTGCGGACAAGTCCGTTGCCAGAGGGCCACCATCAGCAGGCGCATCACCAAAATGACGCGAAGTATCCTTGTCGATGATGGCTTGCATGGCTGGTGTGGGTAGTGGATAGTTCTGCGCCCAACCCAAGGCTGGCAACATGCTACCGACAAAACCCAAACTGGCAAGCACAAGGTATTTTCTTTTAAGCTTCAAAGTGTTCTCCTTCATTTTATTGTTGTTTGTTTCGTTCTCATTTTGTGGTGTCAGAGGTCTTGCTGTTTACAGCAGACCCTATAGCCAGGCCCAACACTTCTGAATCTGCTGATATCTGTACCGGTTTGCCATCTTCGAAAACCAGCCTGGAATCTGACAACTTCCAGCGTCTTACATAACGGATAAAACCACCGCTGTTCGCCTCAATATCCAGCTTGCTGAGATTAAAATCCTCAAGCGGAGCTTGCGCATATCCTTCAATCTCAAAAGCGGTTTTTGCACCACGTGCCTTGATGCTGGAAATATTGACGCGACGCAGTCTGGATATGCCGTCTTTTTCTGGTACTGGTGTCACCAACACTTTCCAGTAGTCCGGCGCATCTTTCACATCATCGGGAATCTTTGCATAGCTGTATTGCGGGTTCCAGTTCATGATCACGCGCAATACCACAGGTACGTCATTCATGACAAAATCATGGATATTAAGGTCTTCACCAAAGCCACCACGTGTATGCGCTGATTTGAACAATATGCCTACTGGCACATCTTTCATTACCTTGAAGCGATATGCTTCAATACGGCGGAACCCTCCCGAGGTCTCGCTACCAAAACTTAATCCGGCAACTGCTTCCCGGACAGTGATATCACGTATGACCACATCTTCTGTCGGGCGATTGACACGCAAGCCATCAGAGTCGCGTCCCGCCTTCAAAACGATTGCATCATCATTGACCGCGATATCTGCCTGCTGGACCAGGATGTCTTTGGATGAATCGATGTCTATGCCGTCAGTGGATGGCCCATGCCCACCTTCGTTATTGCGGATGGTGATGCGGTCAACGACCACTTTGTTCGAGTAACAGATATGCAAGGTCCAGAAGCCGGAGCGACGCAACAGCAAACCATCGCCCACACGCACATCAGATGCCTTGTAGATTTGCAGCAAACGCGGACGACCGGCATCGTAATCCGACGCCCATCTCAGGCCACGAGGTTCGTAGGCCTTGCGCAGCTTCCAGTAACTTTCCCAGAATATCTTGCCATCACCGTCAATCACACCTTCACCAGTAATGGCAACCTTTCTTTGTTCATATACATTGATCAGCGCTGCTGGCCAGCTCATCTCTATACCGGCAACCCGGGTAGGCATGACAGGATAATCCTGTATGTTTTGCGAACCCAGCAAGATAACATCCTTGTCCAGACGCAGCGTGACACCAGTTTTGAGGAACAAGGCCCCGGTCAGGTAAGTACCAGCCGGGAAAGTCAATGTGCCGCCCTCTTTGGCAGCAGCATCAATTGCTTTCTGTATGGCGAGGGTATTGAGCGTCTTGCCATCGCCTTTGACACCATAGATATCGGCACTGATCTCTTTCCCAACTGCAGTCAGCGACGTCAACATCAACAAGAGCATCAATAATGCGGCAACTGCCAGATGCAAGAGTGTCGGCAAGACAAATACCATGTCAGTATGGCGCAACCAGTGCCGGGCCAAGGATTTCATTGCAACTTCGCGCCTGTCAGTTTGACTGGTCCAAGAATACCGGCAGGTTGAGCCTGTATCAGATGTGTGTCCTGAGGGATGAATCGCTGTCCATACCTGGCAGATAGCAGGCGATAGTCCGGCAAGGCATGGCCAGCCAGCGCATTCAATCCCAGGTTGGCGACCTGTATCTCCAGGCGGTTATTACCGACACGCAGCAATTTGCTGATATCCAGCTGGTAAGGCGGTTTCCATACCGAACCGGCACGCTGGCCATTGACGAAAACGACTGCTGCTTCCCGCACAGGGCTGTCAAGCATGGCGCGCATGCCACTCGGTACTTTAGGTGTCAACTCCAGCGGCGTACCTGGGCCGAAATCCAGTGTCAGCCTGTCGTCCTTCAATTGTGCCGCGTTCAATTCCAGGTCTTTGGTATAGCTTGCAATGCCAGAGAAATAGCGCGTTGCTTCATCTTCTGTCCATGAACGCAGGCTGGACATATTCACCGCTTGCGATTTTTCACTGAACTGTACTTTCCAGTCACGGCTTAAATCAACAATGGTAGTGGCATCTGCCAGCCTGGCTTCTGGTTGAACATTCTGAGGCGTATCTGTCAGTACCAACACCCGTGACTCATACGGCGCCAGATGCAGAACCGGCTTGAAATCAGCATTGCTGATCTTGCCGTCATATGGATTCCACCAGTAAGCTGTTTTGTACTTGCTGCGGAAAGCGGCATTCGCAATCACCTCGCGATTGCCGGTATTGGCAATGAAATAGACATCCGAATCTGTCAATTGTCTGCGAATGAATCCTATGTTTTCTTTTTCAGCACTCAATTCCATATCTGCAGGAATAGCAGATTTCAATGCAGCGCCCACGGCGCTATCACTATTGACCAGGCTGACCTTGTCTTTATTTGCAAACAGGGCATCTGATGCCGTTTGCACTTCCGCACTGATGCGCGTCGCATCCAGGTAGCCTGGTGCCAACGATGGCTTGCTGCCAACCGCAATGATTTTTCCACCAGCACGCACATAATCATTCATTTTGGCAATGACTGCTGGTGACAGCCGGATCACATGCGGCAAAATCAGAACGGGATAATTGATACCCAGTTCCATGACAGATTCACCGTCAACGTAGTCGATGTTATGTCCCGCATCGATTATCTGAGCACTTAACTCCGGCGTTACATACTTACCCATTTCTGCCGACACCGACACCTTGCCCAAAGACAGGGTCGCGTACACGTCGTCCACCGGCAGGAACACGGCAACCTGGTTCGCCGGTTTACCCTGGCGCATCAGGTAACTCATTCTTTGCAGATAGCCATTGATGTCCGGCATGACATTCCACCATGGCAGATGGGTATTGAATACCGCCGCTGCGTAGAACGCGTGGCCAGGCTCCAGCCTACCGGGTGGTGTATAGGGCCAACCATGGCCGACGAACTGATTAACGCCCTGCAACAGCATGCGGTCAGCTTCTACCTTCATATCCAGCGGTGTCGCGCTGAATGCAGGCGAATGCAGCCAGGTCCAGGTTTCAGCAGAAATGACGGGACGGCCATATAGGTGGCCAGCGGATGTCGCCCAGCGTGTAAATGAAAACTGGCGGAACTGATAGCCCTCGCCTTCTGGCAAATCAACCAGTTTATTACTCGACATGGTCACCGCCGGTTCGCCATAGGTTTGCGAACGGAAACGAGTGCCATGAGTTTTTGCCCATTGATTCACAGGTACCAGATAGCGTTCGTTTGCCAGTTCGGTCTGTGTCAATGCCCAGTCACGCCGTATGGCGGCGGCATCTGCACCAATGCCATATTCGATTTTTGGCAGGTGTGGTTTCAGGTCATAGCCGCGACGGTGCTGGAACTCAGCCAGAAAATCATCGGTCCAGTCGGTACCGTAGGCTTCCAGGCTGTCAGAAAATACGGCGTATGGCGGATTTTTCCCAAAGGCTTTCAACAGTGGTTCAGCCACGGTTTTAAGATGATGATCAATTGCATTGCGGCTCAAATGATCAAGCACAAAACCTTCTGCCCCCAAAGCGGCACGTTTGACCTGCTGGCCGGTACGGCTGGCGATATAGCACACCACTACGCGGTCAGTGCTTGCAGCATTGACGCCTGCACGGCCACTTTTACTTGCCAGTAGCCGGGGTTCAAATAATTGCAATTTGCTGCTATCTAACTGTTTTGTCGTACCATCTGCCACAAAGCTGGCCAATAATTTTTCACCATTCATGATGGCTGGCAAGGCGAAACTTTCATTCCCGGCCGGTAACTCAATCACGGCGACACGCAAACGACTGGCGGCATCACGCACGCTGACATGTGGGCCGCCGTATGGCCAGCCGCTGCCCAGTGTAATATCTACCCTGAGTTTGTTGGCACGTGCCTTGTCATTGGCAAAACTGACGTGTTCCAAAAATTGTTTCGACAGATATGGATAATTGTGTGTACCTTTGGCCGCATCATCCAGTTCCATGGGGTAGACAGCCTGAATCTCAAAGCCTCCAAACCCTCCTGCTTTCATGTCCAGTATTTCACGTTCCAGTTGCTTCTTTTCTACCGATGGCCCAAACCACCACCAGCGTACCATGGGGCGCGCATCATCAGGCGGCGTGGCGAACGCTTTGGCGACTTCTTTCAAAGATGGAAAATTCGCTGCTGCCTTGGTTTGTGCCATCGCCGGAACAACGCACAGCATGGCAATAGAAAACAGGACGCAGGTGCGCAATTCGTGAACAGCAAATGCAGGCAATGTAGGCTTGGTCATAGAAAATGATAGTCCAGACAAACAGAAAACAGGTATCTATCCTGAATAGAGATCAGCTTATCGCTAAGCCTATTCCATATGCAGACATGGCGATGAGAAAATCCCTCTGAAGCAGATCAACTGTGCGCAAGAAGGCGCAGCAGCGAAAAGACGTCAGAGGGAGCTGAATCAGACTATTCCGCTACCACTGGCACCAGCCTTGGCGGGGCGAAGTGTCGCCTGTTTTTCACGATAGCCAGTTGCACGATAGCAGGCCACCGGATCAATAGCCGCACCAGAACGCGCACGTGCCATGGCCAGGATAGGACTGACATCAGTGCGGAAAGCCTGTTTCAGTGTTTGTGCAGCCAGCAGCACATCATTGTTTTCCTGATATGCGCTCAATGCTTTGCGGTCTACCAGTGCGGACTGTACGAAAGAACGCTGTACTTCGATCGCACTTGACATCAGGCTTTCTATAGGGTCGGTCACATTGTGTGACTGATCCAGCATGTAGGACGGTTTAAAGGCATCACCGTCACGTTGCGCAACATCGGCCAGTTCATTGAAAATCAGGAACAGCTGAAAAGGATTGATACTGCCAGAATCCAGATCGTCATCACCATATTTGCTGTCATTGAAATGGAAGCCACCCAGTTTGCCAAATTGCGCAAGGCGGGCCACGATCATTTCTATATTGGTATTTGGCGCGTGGTGACCAAGATCAACCAGGCATTTTGCCTTGGGCCCCAATTCTGTAGCGCAGGCATAACTGGTACCCCAGTCGGCAATTGTAGTGGCATAGAATGCGGGTTCAAACAGCTTGTGCTCGATATACATCAGCCAGTCTGCTGGCAGTGCCTGGTAGATGTCGCGCATGCTGTCGAGATAGCGTTCGAGCGCACCACGCAAATTATGCTGGCCAGGGAAGTTGGCACCGTCGCCCACCCATACGGTCAAGCCTTTGGAGCCCAGTGCACGGCCCAGTTCTATGCATTCGATATTGTGTGCTACTGCCTGTTCACGTACGGCCTTGGCATTGGCAGTCAGGCTGCCAAATTTATAGGTCTGTTCCTGATTGACCTGATCCTGGAAGGTATTCGAATTAACGGTATCAAATCCCAATCCGTGTTTGCTGGCAAATTCGCGCATGGCTGCCAGATCGCTGTTTTTATCCCAGGGAAAATGCAGAGATACAGTAGGTGTAGCCTGTGTCAGTTGATGAATGACGGCACAGTCTTCCAACTTTTCCATGACATCGCGTGGCTCGCCCTTACCTGGAAAGCGTGCAAAGCGGGTACCACCGGTACCGACACCCCAGCTTGGCAAGGCGACGGCAAAGGTCTGGGCTTTGGCTGTCAGTTGCTCAATGTCCTGCCCGCGTCTGGCCAGCATACTACCCAGGGCAGCATAGTCGGCATCCAGATTCTGTTGCAGTCTGGCGTTGTGTTCTGCCACCTGGCCGTGGTCAATTACTTTATCCATCTTGTGTCTCCGTCTTGTTGCTGACCTGAGCCTGATACCTGATATCAGGCTCAGGTCAGTCAATTTTTATATTTTAGCGCGTGAATGCAGCAGCATTGCCTGCATCTACGTTGATGATGTTACCTGTGCTCTTGGCAGACTTGTCGCTGGCCAGGAAATACACTGCTTCTGCGATATCTTCTGGCAATACGCTGAGTTTCAGCATGCTGCGCTGACGATAGAATTCTTCGATATCATCTGCATCGATTTTATTCGAGACCGCACGTTCTTCTTTCCATTTGCCATCCCAGATACGTGAGCCACGGATCACTGCATCCGGATTGACCACATTGACACGTATGCCGTGGGCTGCGCCTTCGAGAGCGATACAGCGTGCCAGGTGGATTTCAGCCGCTTTTGCCGTGCAATATGCAGATGCACCAGCGGAAGCAACCAGGCCATTTTTGCTCGCAACAAATACCATACTGCCACCGATTTGCTGCTGCTTCATGATGCGGAATGCACTACGGCTGACCAAGAAATAACCCTTGACCAGGATGTCCTGATTACGCTCCCAGATTTCCAGTGTCGTTTCATCCAACGGTGCAGACGATGCGATACCTGCATTCGAAATCAGCAAATCGATACCGCCAAAGCGCAGGGAAGTTTCGCTTAGTATGGCGTCGACATCGCTTTCGCGGGTGATATTGGCGCTGATGATGGCTACATTGTCTTTGCCTGCCACCTTGGACAAAACCTGATGTGCCTGGCTCAATGCCTCGCCATCAATGTCTGTCAACATGACGCAAGCACCCTCTTGCAATAACTGGCGTGCCACTGCCTGACCGATACCACCGGCAGCACCCGTCACCAATGCGATGCGACCTGCCAGACTCTTGGGCTTGGGCATGCGCTGCAGTTTGGCTTCTTCCAGCAACCAATATTCGATATCAAAGGCTTCTTGCTCTGGCAAACCGACATAGCTGTCAACACCATTCGCACCGCGCATGACATTGATGGCATTCACATAGAATTCGCCAGCAATCCTGGCAGTTGCCTTGTCTTTGGCAAACGACAGCATGCCTATCCCAGGGATCAGATAAATAATCGGGTTGGCGTCACGCACTGCCGGGCTGTTATCATGTTTGCAACGATCATAATAAGCAACGTAATCTGCGCGATATTGACGCAAACCTTCATCCAAACCGCTCAAAAGCTGATCAAAGTTGGGATTGGCAGGATCGAAATCAATCACAAACGGGCGAATCTTGGTGCGCAGGAAGTGATCAGGGCAAGATGTACCCAGTGCAGCCAGTGCCCGCAAGTCTTTGCTGCAGACAAAATCCAGCACAGTTGCGCTGTCATCAAAATGACCTAGCTTGAATTCTGTCTTACTGATTTTGCCACGCAGCACAGGCATCAGGCGAGCAACCAGGCTGGCACGTTCAGCCGCTGGCAAGGCACTATACCTGGCACCGCCAAATGCAGGCTTACGGCTGTTTTCTTCCAGCCACGATTCGGCACGCTGTATGATCGCCAAGGTAGTTTCATAGCAGGATTTGGCAGTATCCCCCCAGGTGAACAGGCCGTGACCTTCGAGAATGATGCCTTTCAGATTCGGCTGAGCCTGGGAAACCGCCTCCAATTTCAGGCCCAGGTCATAGCCAGGACGCTGCCATGGCAACCAACCTAACTCGCCTTCGAATATTTTTTGCGTCAATTCCTTGCTATTGGCGCATGCAGCAATGGCAATGACTGAATCAGGATGCATATGATCAACATGCTTGCGATTGATATACGCATGCAATGGCGTATCGATACTGGCGGCGCGGGGGTTCAGGTTGAAGGTGCAGTGTGGCAAATAAGCTACCATTTCGTCTTCCAGTGCCAGACCACGATAGCGGCCTTTCAGGGAATGCAATTTATCCATGTACAGGGTCGAGAAGCCATCCATCTTGATGCTCCCCAGATCGCCACCAGAACCTTTTACCCACAGCACTTCTACCTGCTCACCAGTCAGGTAATCCGGCATCATCACTTTGGCCGAGGTATTACCTCCGCCAAAGTTGGTGATGCGCATATCAGAGCCGAGCAGATTTGAGCGATACAGCAATAATTCTGGCTCAGTCAGGCCAGTTGCGTATGCATCATCCCAAAGTGAAGTGATAGGCTTCTTCTGCTCGGTTTGCATCGTTGAGGTCATACATTCTCCGTGATTAATTAGTGTTTTTATGACAAATTCATTAGCCTGAAGCCCCAAGTGATCAAGGGCTGACCGGATCAATCACATCACTTGCTCATGTGAAGCATTTTGTCCGTTTTGGCAGTGGCAGTCAGTAGAAAACAGCCAGCTTTGAGTGTCAATACAGAAGCAATCAAGAAGCTGATCGAAGTCGCAATAGTCAGCATGATGATTGAAATTTCCAGAGCCAGATTAATGTGGAGGTAAATAATCAATCATTTGATCAATATATGATTGACGCCCGATTTTTAAGTGATTAGTCTCGCCATATGCCAGCAAATTGCTACGAATTAATGACTGGTGCATGCCGCGATAAAGATAATAGACGGCAATAGACGGAGACAAAAAATGGTAAATCACAAACGTCGTAAGCGTTTGCTAAAATTGCTCGCCGAGCATAATTCAGCAAGCGTCCAACAGTTGGTTGCTTGGCTCAGTGCATCCCCGGCTACAGTCAGGCGTGATATCAGCTGGCTTGCAGCCCGCAATCTGCTTACCCGCACACGTGGTGGTGCAGAAAACCTGCAGCAGGTAAAGCGCTCAATTGCACTCACCAGCGAAACCTTCCAGAACAATATCAAATGCTATGCCGACAGAAAGCGAGCTATTGCGCGCTATGCGGCAAACATGTGCAACGACGGCGAAACCATCATCATCAACGGCGGCACAACGACTTTCATGATGGCTGAGTTCCTGGTTGATAAAAAGCTCAAGATACTGACGAATTCTTTCATGATGGCAGAACGCCTGCTGGTCTCCAGTGAAAATGAAATCATCGTCCCTGGCGGCCGCGTGTATCGCGAACAGAATGTCATCCTCAGCCCTTTTGACAACGACATCACTCAGCACCATTACGCTGGCAAAATGTTCATGAGCGTGTATGGCTTGTCTTTGCTGGGTCTGATGGAAGTTGACCCGCTCTTGATACAGGCTGAAAAACGTTTGATCAGTCAGGCTGAGGAACTGATCGTTTTGGCAGACAGCTCAAAATTCGCCAAGAAAGCCGGGCTCATACTCTGCGGTTTGAATCGCGTGTCTTGCCTCATCACTGATCATTATGCATCCGACTCAGCCGTGCAATTGCTAGAGCAGTCTGGCGTCAAAGTCATTACTGTGGCACCGGAAGAATTACCTGCAAAAGACATATTAAATAAATTTACAAATGCTTATGACACAGAGTCTGCAAGCATGTTCCAGGCGGAGACAGTTTGATGAAAAGAAGAAAAGTATTACTGGCAGCAATTGTATTTGGCATGCTGGGTGCCTTGCAGGGTTGTGAACAGAAATCAGACAAAACAAAAATTGCCATCGTTGTTAAAAATCTGGGTAATGGTTTTTTTGATGCTGCACATGAAGGTGCCAAAGAAGCGGCCAAACAAATTGGCAATGTAGAGATCATTTACACAGGCCCGACCACACCCAGTGCCGAAGGCCAGATAGAAATTATCAATTCACTGATCAGCCAAAAGGTCAATGCCATCGTCATTTCAGCAAATGATGCCAATGCCCTGGTGCCTATTACCAAAAAAGCCATGCAACGCGGCATCAAGGTCATCTCTTTCGACAGCGGGATCGCACCAGAAGGCCGGTTGATGCAGCTTAATCCATCCAATGCTGAATTGATAGGGATCAAGCAATTGGAGATGGCATCCAATGCGACTGGTGGCAAGGGTGAAATCGCTATCTTGTCCGCATCCGCCCAGGCGACCAACCAGAACATCTGGATCAACGCCATGAAAAAAGGCCTGGAAAAGCCTGAGTTTGCTGGCCTGAAACTGGTGGCAACTGTGTATGGTGATGACCAGTCTGATAAAAGTTACCGCGAAGCGATAGGCCTGTTGCGCAGCAATCCAAATCTGAAAGTCATTATTTCCCCTTCCACTGTTGGTATCAACGCTGCCAGCAAGGCCGTGGTCGATGAAAAACTGGTAGGCAAGGTATTCGTTACCGGCCTGGGCTTGCCATCAGAAATGGCTGGGCATGTTAAAAGCGGTGCGGTCAAGGAATTCGCCATCTGGAATCCTATCGATCTTGGTTATGCTGCAACTTATATCGCCAATGAATTTGTCAAAGGGAACCCAAATGCCAAGGCAGGTGGCAACTTTACCATAGGCCGTATGGGTACGATTGCGATTGATGCCAATGGTGAGGCAGCGATGGCCCCGCCGTTTACTTATAACAAAGAGAATGTAGAGCAATTCTCCAAGATCTTTTAAGTAAAGATACATATTCAGTATCGGCCCGTGATTCGCTTCAATGGGCCGCCTGCAAATAGAGGTCAGTTGTTTGTAAAAATTCATACCTGCAGCAGATGCTTGTGCCTGTTATTTTTTGATGCAGACAACTGACTTCTTTTCTATTATCGCCTTGCCTTATATTAATGACGTTAATGACGAACGAGCACAATCCGTTTCCTATCGCCCCGGACGGTTCACCGGCACCACCTATTCTGGCATTGACAGGTATTTGTAAACGCTTCCAGGGCATCATTGCATTGCATGAAGTTGCGCTCAAT
The DNA here is from genome assembly GCF_058788535.1 of Undibacterium sp. FW305-107. Classification (NCBI taxonomy): domain Bacteria; kingdom Pseudomonadati; phylum Pseudomonadota; class Betaproteobacteria; order Burkholderiales; family Oxalobacteraceae; genus Undibacterium; species Undibacterium sp. FW305-107. The sequence goes on along the minus strand of NZ_JBYTAV010000005.1, from coordinate 46,717 downwards.
GTGCGTGCAGGCGAAGTCATGGCACTGATCGGTGAAAACGGTGCAGGAAAATCCACTTTAGTAAAAACACTGACTGGCATTTATCAACCGGATAGTGGCAGCATGCACATCGCTGGCAGGCAAGTTCGCTTCGCCAATCCACAAGATGCCATGTTGGCAGGCATTACAGCTGTCCATCAAGAAACCGTCATGTTTGATGAATTGACGGTGGCAGAAAATATTTTCATAGGCCGCCAGCCCATGCATGGTTTTCCGGCAAGGGTAGACTGGGCATTGATGGAGGCGCAGTCTGAAAAACTGTTTGCCAGACTGGAAGTGTCGCTGCCGGTACGCGCCAAGGTCAAAGACCTGAGCGTGGCACAACGCCATTTTGTCGAAATTGCCCGCGCCCTGTCGCAAGATGCGCGCGTGGTCATCATGGATGAGCCCACCGCATCCTTGTCACAGCGGGAAATTCAAGAGTTGTACCGCATCATCAGGCAACTGCGCGCCGCTGGAACAGCAGTGATTTTCATCTCACACAAGTTTGATGAAATCTATGCCGTGGCCGATCGCTATACCGTTTTACGTGACGGTCATTTTGTTGCCGAAGGCGCACTGGCTGATATCACGGAACCAGATCTGGTGTCCCTCATGGTGGGACGCTCCATCCATCAAACCTTCCCCAAGCAAGACGTGGTCATAGGCGACACTCTGCTTGAAGTAAAAGATTTTTGTCATCCTACCGAGTTTGACAATGTCAGTTTTTCTTTACGCAAGGGGGAGATTCTGGGGTTTTATGGTCTGGTGGGTGCGGGCCGTTCAGAAGTCATGCAAGCCCTGTTCGGGCTCAGCAGTGACGTTAGTGGCAGCGTAAGCCTGGAAGGCAAGGTGTTGGCCATCAAATCAGCCAAAGATGCAATAGCCCATGGCATAGCCTATGTGCCAGAAGACCGGCAGCATCAAGGTGGGCATCTGACCATGTCGGTGCAGCAAAATATCACCTTGCCTATCCTGGACCGCATAGGCTTTCTGCTGGGCAAGCGACGCAGCGAAGAAGCTGCAATTTCACGACACTACAGCGAACAACTGGAACTCAAGGCTAGTCATTTGACGCAACTGATCGCCGAGCTGTCTGGCGGCAACCAGCAAAAAGTCATCCTGGGCAAGTGGCTGGCAACCAAACCCAAAGTCATCATTCTGGACGAGCCAACCAAGGGAATCGATATTGGTTCCAAGGCTGCGGTGCACCGCTTCATCAGTGAACTGGTTTCAACCGGATTGTCAGTGATACTGGTGTCGTCCGAATTACCGGAAGTACTGGGCATGTCTGACCGCGTTATCGTCATGCATCAGGGACATATCAAAAAAATATTTGACAGAGCACATGCCACACCAGAGAACGTAGTCGCTGCGGCATCTGGCAGCGATGCACTAGTAAGGGAAATGGCAGAGGAAATAGCATGAAGCACTTGAAGTATTTACAGCAAAGGGAAGTATTGCTGGGATTCATGATCGTTTTTATGATAGGCCTGGTTGGACTACGTGCACCGGTTTTTCTCAGCGTATCCAGCCTGTCCAATCTGTTAACGGACAGCACGCTGTTGATCATGCTGGCGGTGACCCAGATGTTTGTCATCATTACACGTGGTATTGATTTATCAGTGGCATCCAATCTGGCACTGTCAGGCATGATGTCTGCCTTGCTGGCGTCAAAATTCCCTGACCTACCCCTGTTGCTGATTATATTGGTGGCAATCGCCATTGGCCTTGGTCTGGGCCTGATCAATGGTTACCTGATCGGTTATCTGGGCTTGCCACCTATTGTCGTAACGCTGGGCACCATGAGTGTCTACCGCGGCCTGGTATTTGTATTGTCTGGTGGTGCCTGGGTATCGTCGCACCAGATGCCTGCAGGCTTCATTGCCTTCCCGCTCAGTCAGTTATTGGAGATTACGCACCTGGTCTGGATTGCCGCTATCGTTATTGCGGTGATGTGGTATCTCGCCCGTTATACGCATTTTGGCAGAGACTTGTATGCTATTGGCAATCAACCGAATGCGGCCAACTACATTGGCATCCCTACTCCGCGCCGTCTGTTCTGGACCTATGGCTTGTCGGGCTTGATGGCTGGCTTGTGTGGTTATCTGTGGGTGGCGCGTTACGCAGTGGCCTATACAGAAATTGCCTATGGCTTTGAATTTACCGTCATTGCAGCCTGCGTTATTGGTGGCATCAATATCGCCGGTGGTGCAGGTACAGTATCTGGAGCCGTGCTGGGTTCACTGTTCCTGGCAGTCATCAACAACGCCCTGCCTATCATGAAAATCTCTCCATTCTGGCAAAGCGCACTGACCGGCGTTGTGATACTTACCGCTGTAATGATCAATGCGCGTAGCAATAAGAAAAGCAGCCGCCAGATTTTGCCTTTGCAACTGCTGCAAAAAAATGCAATCAGGAGCAGTACGTGAACACAACGACCATGACACCATCAAGCAACAACTCACGCTACACCATACGCGACCGGGAAGATTTTCAGTTTAAAAAAATCTTCTCGCATTGGGAGACCCTGCTGGCCATGCTGTTTGTCGCGGCCTTCATTGTCAACAGCCTGGTATTACCAAATTTTTTTGATTTGCACAATCTGGCTGATGGCACTTTCAACTTCAGTGAAAAAGCATTGATCGCCTTGCCCATGGCCTTGCTGATCATCTGCCGCGAGATCGATATTTCTGTGTCCGGCATATTGGCATTATGTTCAGTTGCCATGGGGCTGGCTAATTCACATGGTTTTCCTGCTTACACTTTATTATTCATCGCCATATTTACCGGTGCAGCCTGTGGCAGTTTGAATGGTTTGCTGGTGACACGCTTTGCCCTGCCCTCCATCGTCGTGACGATAGGCAGTGTGTCATTGTTTCGTGGCCTGGCCAGCGTCGTGCTTGGCGATCAGGCATTTACTTCTTATCCTCAGTTATTGATAGACTGGGGCCAGGGCTATTTCTTTGATCTTATTCCCAGACAATTCATCGTCCTGTTGGTCTTTGTCGTACTGTTTGCGATTCTGCTCCATGCAACCAGTTGGGGACGCCGCATCTATGCGATTGGCAACAACCCCGTTGCTGCCAGATTTTCTGGTGTGGCGGTCGATAAATATCGTTTCATGCTATTTACATTGACCGGTGCCATGGCTGGCCTGGCTGCATTTTTCCTGACAGGTCGTATCGGCAGTACGCGCCCGAATATTGCCACGGGATGGGAACTGGAAATCATTACCATGGTGATCTTGGGTGGTGTCAGCATTGCAGGTGGTGCCGGAACCATTATCGGTGTGTTCCTGGCAGTTTTGACATTGGGCATCGTTAATTACGGTATGGCATTGGCAAATATTCCTGGCATTATCATGACCATCATAGTAGGTATCCTGTTGCTGATCACTATTGCCCTGCCCCGCCTGATGAATCTTAAGAAACAAAGAAAATAAAAAGCAAATGAAGCAGAATGCCAGCATCGTCCTTGACATAGGCAAGACCAATGTAAAACTCAGCTTGCTGGATGCGCAGGTAAATACTTTGGCCGAGCAACGCTGCGCTAATAACATCATCCAGGATGGTATCTATCCACATCACGATACCGACAGGATATGGTCGTGGATGCTGCAGGTATTCAGTGAGTTTTCCAGGATTGCCAGGGTGTCAGCAATCATCCCTGTGACCCATGGTGCAACTGCTGCGCTAGTGAATGATAAAGGCTTGGTGCTACCAGTTCTGGACTATGAGTCAGAATTGCCTGAGCGGGATAATCATCAATATCAGCCGCTACGCCCGTCATACCAGCAAAGCTATTCTCCTGATTTGCCAGCGGGCCTCAATCTGGGCCGCCAACTGGCCTGGCTGCAAAACAGCTATCCGCATGAGTTTGCCAAAGCCTCACATATACTGATGTATCCACAGTACTGGGCGTGGCGCTTATCTGGCGTTGCCGCAACTGAAGTCAGTTCCTTGGGTTGTCATACTGATTTGTGGGACACCAGCCAGCAGACATACTCTACTTTAGTGGAAAAAAAGGGATGGACATCTCTTTTCCCACCCATGCAAAAAGCATGGTCCAGACTGGCAACGATACGTCCCACGTTGGCGATGGAAACCGGTTTGCCAGCAGATTGTCAAATAGTATGTGGTGTGCATGACAGCAATGCATCCCTGCTGAGGCATATGAAAAATACAGGCAATACGCATCGTACTGTACTATCAACGGGTACCTGGATGATCGCAGCCGCCTTGGGTGCAGATCAGAAAAGGCTGGACGAACATGCAGATATGCTGGCCAACACCAATGTGCTGGGTGAGGCAGTTTCATGCATGCGCTTTATGGGCGGGCGAGAATTTGCAACTTTGGCTGGACAAGAACCTGTCACATGCAGCCCATCGGACCTGTCCAGACTAATCAGCCAAAATACCTACGCACTCCCTTGCTTTGCCGAATCAGGCGGCCCGTTTTCTGGACAATTGGCCAAAATATCAGGACAGGCACCAGAAAACATGCAGGAAAGGTATGCGCTCGCCACTCTGTACTGCGTACTCATGACAGATTATTGCCTGGAAAAATTGGGGTCTGAAGGCGATATCATTATTGAGGGAAGTTTCACTAACAACCCTTACCTGGCAGCATTATTGGCCAGCTTGCGACCAATGCAAAGCATCATGCTGTCAAATGATACCAGCGGCACCACTTACGGGGCCTGGATGCTTCATCACTGGGACCAATTGCCAGTCATGAGTGAACAAGCAGATGCCACGAACAAATTGAAACCTCAAGGCTGGCTAGCGTATAAAGCCAAGTGGCGCGAATTGGTGATGTCCAGATAAGCCTTTATCGGTCTCGGTAATTCATCAATTCAACAATGGAAGCCTTGTCATCACGCTCCCATTTTGCATTTATTCAATAACTACTCATTTGATAAACGGATATAGGCAGGCGCATCGCGATCAACCTGCAAGCCCTGCTCCGTCAGCAATAACTCGACTACTTGCAAGGAACTGCGTCTCTGTTCCTTACCGTCTTTTTTCTGATCTGCACCACGCTTCCCCGGGTGAGTGAAGTAAAATAAAAATGCCCTGTCACCATTCACGACAACGTCGGGATGTCCGCCGATGACGCCGTCATCTTCGCCATGTCCCGGCATCTCCAGCAGGTTTCCACCTGACTGACGCTTCCAATTCAGTAAGTCATCCGAACGGTATGCGGCCAATCCGCGCCACACATCAGTAATCATCCACCATTGCTCTTTCCAGCGAAAAACCTTGGGCCCTTCCCCGCTTTGGTCGCCTACGGCCTTGCCTTTGTCTATCCAATTTTCAAGGTCAGCGCTGTCAGCATAGTAAATAGATTTCTTGTCCACTTCATTGTTGTACCACATCCGATACCCACCTTCTGGCAAGCGCAGCACCGTGGCATCAATCACTCTTTCAGAAGCAAGTTGTAATACCCTGGCATTACGCCAGTGGCGTAAATCCTGGCTGACCAGATGCACCATGTAGCGAGGGTGCTTCCAGTCACTAAAGATGCCGGGCACCACGGTCAGAAACATATGATAGCTGCCATCATCAGCCCGGATGATATCCGGCGCCCAATGAGTAGCTTCAAGCTCGCCCATGGATGGTGGCAACGCTATGTCTGCTTCACCTATGTAATGCCAGTTGGCACCCTCGTCATCTGATTCAGCAATGCCTATGCGTGTCCCGTGTACCCAGGCGACGCCAGGTGCATCAGAAACATTAGCCCGTCGGTTGGTGTAAAACATCCACCATTTCCCCAATGCTGTATTGCGCACCAGCACAGGATCTGCAGCGCCATCCATGATGGGATCTCTGAACAAAGGTTTGGCGGCCCGTTTGCCCTGATTAATCATGGGCGCACCAGGCTGGCCAAAATCTGGTGTTCCGTCAGCGTTCCAACTAAATGTCTGAGCACGAACATGCCGGTTCGGGTCATTCAGTGCATTTCCCTTGATTTCCCGGTAATCACGTGCGTGATATACCAGTACATCAGTCTTGCCATCCACAGTAGTCGTGAAGGAGTTATGCCCAGGTCCATACTGATTACTTGCGGCGTTGCTCTTGAATACAGGCTGTGCAGATTTGCTCCACACCTTTGCATCAAGCAGATTTGCGTTTGCTGGCGCTGTCAATAAACCCATACAGTAATTTTCATCGGTAGCACTGGCTGAATAGGTGATGAATATGTGACCATTCCTGATCAATACTGCTGGCGCTTCATTGACTTCGTATTTACGCTTTTCCCATTCATAGTCTGGGCGCGACAATAAAGTGGCCGGCCCGGTAATGGACAAAGGTGTATCCATCTTCGCCAGATAGATATTGGTATTCTTTTTATCGGGCGCAGAATCGCGTTGCGTCCACACCATGTAACGTTGGCCTACATGGGAAAAGGTGGTCGCGTCCAGTGAAAACGATTCCCAACCCGTCTTGATCTGACCCCGCTCTACCCACTCTCCCTCAACAGGATTGAGTGCACTGTTTTCCAGCGCATACAGGCGTATGTCCCAGATCGCATCTGCTCTGCCAGCTGTAAAGTACAGATACCATTTTCCATCAATGAAATGTAATTCTGGTGCCCAGATGTGATGACTCATGGTGCCACTGGCATGTTTGCGCCAGATGATTTTGACATCTGCTGTACCCAGCTCATTGATGCTGCGTGCACGTCTCAACTCGATACGATCATATTCTGGCGCTGTAGCAGTAAAGTAATAATAGCCATCTGTGTGTAAAAATATCTGCGGATCTGCCCGATTTTTCACTAATGGATTATTAAAGACAGGCTGGGCAGACAGCGAACTAACGACAGACATTAATACTATCCATATCAGGCTAAGGATGGCAATCCGGTACTTTACATGTGAAGTCATAGGAAATAACTTAAAAATAATAGCGTGCAATAAAAAACCAGCCATCTGCACTAGCATGGCTGGGTCAAATACTGCGATTAACAAAAATTTTTACGAATTAATTCTTAATCGAGACACCGATGAAGTAACGACGACCAGACCATGCCAGCTCATTCGGACGTGACAGATCACCTGCATCCGTGATATTTGCCTGATCAGTCAGGTTCTTGCCTTCGAATGAGATAGTAATAAACGGGCTGTAACGATATTGAAATTTCGCATCCAGGTAACCGGTTTTCTCGATAAAGTTAGGATTACCAGATACATCATTGGTACCTGTGTAATAACGGTCACGATAGTGATAGGCAAGCCGTGCATTGAACTTGTCCTTGTCATACCACAGACCCAGGTTATAGGCATTTTTGGACAGGCCAGCATATGGCAAAATCGAGTTATCCAGAGGATTCAAACGCTCTGTTCCTGGCGCATAGGTAAAATTCATGCGTGTATAGTTGGCATCAACACCAAAACCGCTGAGGAAGCCAGGCAAGAAAGTGAGTGCCGTCCTGCCAGCAAGTTCTATACCGCGCGTCACAGCACCAGGGTAATTGATAGGCATCTTGACGTCCCACAAGGTGCCGTCTTTGAACAGATCCACATTCTTCACGTTAGTCGATACGCTATTACCAACAGTGATGTTCTTGCGAAATACTGCCAGACTGAGCTGACTGTCAGCATTTGGATAATATTCCAGACTCAGATCTGTATTGCTTGCCTGGAATGGTTTCAAGGCAGGGTTACCAGCTGTGCAATCATCTGTACCATCGCCACCAAATTGTGCGGCACCGCTATTCTTGGTACATGTCGCATTCGGGACGATATCCAGGATCCTTGGCCTGGCCATGACCTTACCCCAACCTACACGTACCAGGAACTGATTTGGTATCAACCATGCACCGGCGTTAAAGCTTGGCAATACATTCGAATAAGTATTGTCTATGCTGGTAATGGAATTCGACAGAATGACTGTATTAAAAGTTGTGGAGCCAGGTGTTTTCTCGACATTGATCTGTTGCTTGAACAAACCCTGAGAGACATCGCGCGTTTGCGTATACCGGACACCGATATTACCGAAGATATCCTTACCAAACAATTCAGTGTCAAAGTCTGCTCGCAGATAGACTGATTTCACTTTCTCATCGACAACATAGGCAGGAATCTGTGCATACATTTTACCGTCACTACCAGGGGCGTTATACAGGTAATCATGGTTAAAGTGGGTCAGATCAAAGTTGGAGCCCACATTTGCAAATGAAGGAGCAACCCAGTTTGTGGGCACATTGCTGATGCCGCTATACCCCTTGAAGAAGGTACCAGGCGAAGTCGAGAATACAGATTGCGCCAGCGCAGCCATTGCAGAACCATTGACTGACCTGGTCCATGCATTCGCGTCAGCAAGATTTGTCGGGCCCACTGTCGCACGCACCACATTGGTCGTATTCAATGGATCGTAACTGTAAGTCTGGTTGATATTTGCTGTTTGCACATAAACATCGTCTGCTGTACTGTTCAAGTCATTGCCTGCACTTGCAAGGTAACCACCGCCATTATATTGACTGGATTTTGCCTGCTGCGACTGCACGCCAAACCAGATGCGGGACAAGAAATCAGTCTTCAGCTTATATTTAAAGTCAAGCTTGAGCTGGTCTTCTTTGTTGATCGTCTCTGAAGGACGATACTGCAACTGAGCAGCAACATAAGAATTTGGATTCGAAGGGTTGTAGCCTGAAGGGAAAGTGAAACGTGGCAGCCCGGAAGAATCAAGGTTCACCTGCAGACCTGGAGCATTCTGCGTCAATATCAGATTATTTGAATCGCTGCTGTAAGTAGATTTGGCAGTTGATGCCAAGCCTTCTACATCAAGGCTTTCACCCTTATAAGTAAAACCCGCTGTCGTATATTTCGAATCAATCTTCAAGCCAAAATCACGCAGGGATGTACTGAAGCCTGCTTGCCCGCCATTTGGCGAAGCCGCACTACCTGGCACCAGGCAATTGCCGAGCACATACTGAGTAACAATATGATTTTCCACAATCATCCCGGCTGGCGTCGTGGTTGTTGAAACCGGTGTACATGAGCCACCAGTCGGTACAGCAGTCGTTGCGGCATAGGTCGGTAAAGTACCTGTACCTGACAAGCGCGTTACTGCACTGAAATCTGTACCGTAGTTGTAATCCCTCAGTTTTTGATTCTGAATATTGGTCTGGTAACTTACCCAGGCATTCAAGCGGTCGGTAAATTTATATTGAGCGGTCAGTTCGGCCGAAGTCCTTTCATGATCACGTTCCCAAATACCGTAACGCGCAATCTGTGGCGAATAATCATTCCACTGTGATATGCAGCTTGCCTGCAGAGCAGCTGTAGCAACAGCTGCAGTCTGTGTTGCATTCGCTGGGCTACTCAAATTGGAGCAATCAGCTTTGGAGCCCACTCCTGCCAATACCGGATCAATACTGGGTACTGTTTTTTGCGCCGAAAAGTCCCAGTCACGGAAATAACGCCATGAAGTATTCCGCGAAAAATCACCACGCGTCAACACCTTGTCGTAAATGACATTCGCCATCAGTCCAAGACGGTTATCAAAGAATTTATCAGTGATAAAGAGATTGACGCGTGGCTGTATACCACCGCGCTGTGGCGCCTGCTCACCAGCGACACTGCCAACGACAGTCATTTTTTTGAAATCGAGTGGCTTGCGTGTCGTAATCTGTACCGAACCACCAATACCGCCCTCGGTCATATTGGCTGTCACACCTTTGATAACGTCAATCGAAGAAATCAGTTCTGCAGGCAATTCACGCAAATCAGCACCACGCCCGGCTCCACCGGTTGTACTCAACACTGAAACACCATTGACTTCAATCCTGTTCAAGTCCGGCTCAACACCGCGAATGGAAACACTGGTACCTTCACCAAACGAACGTTCCAGTTGCACACCTGTAACCCGCGACAGTGCTTCACCGACGTTCTTGTCCGGGAATTGACCGATGTCTTCAGCAACAATGGAATCAGCTACCGTATCTGCGCGCAGTTTTCTATCAATTGCCGAGGCTACTGATTTGCGCGTACCGGAAACAACGACAACATGATCTGCCTGCTCTTTAGTTTCTGCCGGTTTTTTTGCTTCTTGTGCCATGCTTGAATTGGCAGCCAAAACAGAAAGTACGGCCAAGGCTGTGCCTTTGAGCTTAGGATTAAAAAATTCTTTTTTGCTGCGATTGTTTAACACAATTGTCTCCTCCATTTGTCGGCCATTTATGGCCTGTGTTATTAGCTGTATTCCGACTATCAAATTTGGTATGTCATTAAATCCAGCTCATTCAATGAAAAAGATTTTAAGTGATGATTAATTCCAATTACGTTGATAAAAAAAAGAATCAAGAAAGTGATTGGTTTTTAAGCAGAAATTTGATCATTTCAGACGAGAAGATGAAAAAATGATTAAAGCTGATTGCAGATTTTCAACGCATTTTCATGCGATGCAGCATGCAATAATAGAAATAAAAAGCATCAAAAAAACAAAGCGAAAAATGGGATAGAATTTGTCAAGTCCTTAAGAATAAGGCCAGATAAGGCATTCAAATTCCCTCATTAAGAAATGCAGGAAACAAATAGCTGAAATGCCCCGTAACTTACTTGCCAGCACCTTGCACTGCCAACTCGCGCAAGATATCTAGCATGGCTTGTGCACCTGGTGACAAGCGATGTTGCTTTCTGGTGACAATACCATACGCATCCATACGCAATCCCAGATCAAATGGGAGCACAGTCAACAGATTAGAATCAAGATAGGTGCGGATCAGGTCTTCCGGTAAAGCCGCCACCATATCACTGGCCATCAATAAACTCGTAATCACTGGCAGCGATAGGGTCTCTACCGTTTCTATAGGTTGATCAAGACCATGAGACAAGAACAGTGAGGTCAGGCGATCGCGCAGAATGCTGCCACTCGGGGGAAGTATCCAGGCCTCTTTCGCGAGATCATTCAGAGTCAATTTTTTACGCAATGCAAGCGCATGCTTGCTACGTGCAATCAGGCTGTGAGGCTCATCGGTCAAGGGCTCAAAATTTAATTCCGCGGCAGATTCAGAATCAAGAATGCGCCCTATCACCATATCCAGCTCACCTGCACGCAAACGCTGTATAAGTATTTTGCTGGTATCAACTTGTATGGCAACATGCAAGCGCGTGTGGCGTGATTTAAGCAGGCTTACTGCTTGTGGGATAAGATTCGTCGATGGAGTCATAACTGAGCCTATCGAGACAAAGCCACTTAAACCTGACAACAACTCCATGACTTCCTGGTGGGCGGCGTTCATTTCTGCCAGCGCCGCACCTGCCCTGCGTATCATGATCTCGCCATACCAGGTCGGTGATATCCCGCGTGGAAGACGCTCAAACAACTGTACACCCAGAGCATATTCCAATTCTGTCAGCAATTTGGATGCCGCAGGCTGAGTCAGATGAGCAGCCTCAGCCGCATGAAAAATGGAACCGTGGCGTCCCAATTCAACCAATAACACCAGATGACGTGTTTTCAGATGGGTACGGACAAAACGGTCGGGGCTGGAATTGCTCATGGCTTCAGCAGTAAAGACTAAGGTCAATCATGATACAACTGTGACCGCCCCCCATCAATCAAGATATCGGTGGCATTGATGAAACGTGCTTCATCACTGGCAAGAAAAACCGCCGTATAAGCGACCTCTTCAGGCTCACCTATGCGACGACAAGGCAACAAGGAGGCTTGTCGTTGTTGTTCTGCTACTGGATCAGGGCAACTGGCAAACCAGGATTGTATGGCTTCAGTTAGTATCAAACCAGGTGAAATGGAATTAACTCGTATTCCGCGCGCTGCATACTCTATACCCAAAGACCGCGTCAGGCCTATCAAAGCATGTTTGGCAACTGGATATGGGAAACATCCCGGTATGATTTTATGCCCATGTACAGAAGCGATATTGATGATACTGCCAGCACCCTGTTCAAGCATGAACGGCAAGACGGCGCGGGTAGTATTCCAGGCACCTTCCAGGTCGACAGAAAAACAACGCTGCCACTCTTCATCCGTCATTTGCAAGGGGTCTGAAAATACATTCATGCCCGCATTGTTGACCAGCACGTCCACTTTACCGAACCTGGCTATCGCCTGATTGACCAAGGTTCGCATGGCACTGGCATCAGCGACGTCTGCCTGAACAAAAAGACTATGCTCAGGCCCAAGCTCAGACGAGATACGTTCAGCGGCAGCATCATGATTGTGACTATTCAACACAACGCGTGCATCTTGCCGCACAAAAAGGCGTGCGATAGCTGCGCCTATGCCCAAGGTGGAGCCAGTGATGATAGCGACTTTGCCATGCAATCTCCCGGGCACCTGAGTATTATTGACTGGTGAGGACATTATGATTTGCGCGCAGACCGGCTTTTTAACTGGTCCAGCAATACAGCAGCCAGCAGAATGAAGCCGCGCATCAGGTATTGATAGAAAGCGTCCACATCCTGCAAGTTCATGACATTCTCTACCGTACCCATAATCAGCACACCGACCAGTACCCCGGTGATTCTGGCTTTTCCGCCCTGCAGGGATACGCCACCCAGTACGCAAGCGGAGATGACATCAAGTTCAAAACCTTGCGCCGAATTTGGTTGGCCACTGGTGATGCGGGATGCGAGTATCAGGCCAGCCAATGCAGTCACCAGACCCTGCAACAGAAATATCCAGATACGCAAGCGCTCAACCTGGATGCCAGCGAGGCGCGCGGCATCTGGATTACCACCAATCGCCAAAGTGTTTCTGCCAAATACCGTGTGATTGAGCAGAATACCAAATATCAAAAAACAGGCCGCAACAACCAGCACCGGAAACGGCAATCCCAAAATACGGCCATCACCAAAACTGATGAACGTCTCATTGGAAATACCCACTGCCTGGCCTTTTGAAACAATGAAAGCCAGACCACGCACCATCAACATGGTAGCGAGTGTAGCGATCAAGGCATTCACCCGCAAATAGGCAATCAACACGCCATTGCCTGCACCTATCAATGCACCAGCCAGCAAACCGCCACCAACCGCAAGTGTGATACTGCCGGTACGTTCAAGGATGATCGCGCCCAGCACGCCAGTGAAGGCAATGGTCGATCCTATGGACAAATCAAAATCACGTGAAGCAAGACACATCATCATGGTACAGGCGACCATGCCTATCTGTGCCACGGAGAGCATCAACCCGACAATATTGGTACCTGAGAAAAAATTTTCTACTGTGAAGGACAACACAATAAAAAGTAAGGCATATGCCAATGGCATACTCTGCTCATGCAACCAGTGCTGGGTCGTCTTCATACTGTTGTTCTGTCTCGGTTTTATTTGCTGAACTACTGTTTCATCATCTGTCTGTGCAGGATTAAGGGAAGACATGAAAAATTCCTGTAAAAATTATGCCACTTGCAAATCAGGCAGCGCCAGTTGCAAAACTGCTGCTTCATTTGCCTGGCTGCGCTCAAGTTCGCCACTGATCTGCCCTTCACGCATGACTATGACGCGGTCGCAAATTCCCAATACTTCAGGCAATTCACTTGACACCACAATCACACAGCAACCACGCTCGGCGACTTCATGAATGATGCGATAGATTTCATTTTTTGCGCCCACATCTATTCCACGCGTTGGTTCGTCCAGTATCAGTACCTTCAAACCTGGTTCTGCCAGCCATCGGGCAAGAATCACTTTTTGCTGATTGCCACCTGACAGCAAACGAATTTCTTGTTCGCGATTCGGTGTCTTTATTTTTAACCTTTGAATAAAGCGATCAGCCAGTTCTGCTTCATGTTTGTGTCTTAAAAAAAGACCTGCCAACAAGCCATGACGGCGACAACTGATATTGATGTTTTCTGCGACGGATGCATCTGCCAGAATACCTTGTTCCTTGCGGTCTTCAGGGCACAAGACGATGCCTGCCTCGATCGCGGCAGCCGGCCCATGATCTGGCACATTGACACCATCCAGCACCACACTGCAACCAGCGTCTTTCTTGTCAGCACCATATAACAGACGCATCAACTCGGTACGGCCAGCGCCAACCAGGCCAAAGAAGCCCAGCACTTCGCCACCGCGCACACTGAAATTTTGAGCCACTTTTAGCGTCTCGCCTTTCAACTGCTTTACCACCAGCCTTTCAGACTGTAGTTGGCGTGGCCGGTAATCGTAAATATCACTGAGTTCACGTCCCACCATGTCGTTGATGAGCACATCCCGTGGCACATCGGCCATTACCGGATGGGTGACGATTTTTTGACCATCGCGAAAGATCGTGCAGGTGTCACAGAGAGCGTATAACTCTTCCAGTCTGTGTGAAATATAGATGATGGTGCGACCTGCTGTACGCAGATCACGTATCAGACGGAACAGAATTTCGCTTTCGCGATATGACAAACTGCTGGTAGGTTCATCGAAGGCAATAACCTGTGCGTCCTGCAGCAAGGCCTTGCATATTTCTGCCATTTGCCTTTGTGCTATCGACAAATCACAGAGCCGGGCATCCGGATCGAGATCCACGCCCATTTGTTGCAAACGCTGGCTTACCTGGCGCCGTGCTTCAACCCTGTTCACGAAACCCAGCTTTTGCGGCAAGCGTCCCAGTAGCAGGTTTTCTGCCACCGTCAGTTCAGGGACATATTGCAACTCCTGATGAATGACTGCGATGCCCGCTGCGATGGCATCACCGGCAGACGAGAAATGACAAGCGCGTCCATTCAACAACAAGCGCCCGCCATCCGGTTTGTACTGACCACCCAGTATTTTCAAGAGTGTCGATTTACCCGCGCCATTTTCGCCAAGCAAGCCATGTACCGTACCCGCATGGGCTTCAAAGCTGACGCCATTAAGTGCTTTCACACCCGGAAAATATTTACACACATCTTCAAACTGAAGAGATGGAGCCTGAGATGATGACATGAGCGACTGTATCCTAGAGTCCGAATTCTGCACGTACATCGGTCTGATTGCGACGTGTCATCAAGACACCGGTAGTCAGTGTCAGTGGCGCAGGAGCCTTGTTTTCAGCTATCCATTTATACATGTTCACTGATGTTTCATAACCATGACGCTTAGGACTGATCAGTACGGTGCCATAAAATCCAGTTGGATTGGGTTTGGCAAATTCATTCAATGCGGTTTTGCTGCCGCCTATGCCTATGCCTATCACGGCATCACTGCGCAAGCCCCTGCCCTCGGCTGCACGCACTGTGCCAAGAACAGCTTCATCATTCATTCCAAAAACCAGCCAACGCTTGAATTTTGTTTGTTTGGTCAAAGCGATATTGGCAGCATTGAAGGCACTTTCTGTATCCGTTTTTGCCTGTGCTGCATCCACAATATTGGTTGCCGGGAAACCCGCAGCCTTTAATGCATCTAATGCCCCCTGAGTACGTTCACGAGCCGTAGGTAACTGATCAAATGCCATCCGCATGGCACCGACTTCAGCCATATTCCAGCCACGTGATTTCAATTCTTCTACCAGCCCCTGCCCAACCTGCTTGCCAATTTCATAGGCCGAAATACCCATGTGCGGAATAGATGCTATTGGCTTGCCACTACCATCGACAAGCTGGTCATCGACCGACATCACTTTCAGGTTATTTCTTTTGGCGGCACGTTCAACCGCCATACCCAGTTTGACATCAGGCGCACAAATCACAAAACCCTGGGCTTTTTGCGCAGCCAGGTTATCTATGGCAGCCATCATTTTCTCACCATTAGCCACGCCTATTTTCACCAGGGAAAACCCTTTTTCCTTGGCAGCCTGTTCTGCATAACGCCATTCATCCTGAAACCAGGGTTCTTCAGCCTGTTTCACCAGAAAACCTATTTTTACAGGATCAGCAGCCTGCGCTGCCGATATTGCTGCAAGACTGAAACAGCCAACAGCTAAAGTGGTGCCGATGACACTCAAGATCTGCGCACTTACTTTTTTTATTGCGTTTTTTATCATCATTGTCTCTTTATTGTTTTTGGGGCTAAGGGCAATACAGAGCCAGCATCACTGTCATCAAACAAGACATCTGCTACTGCCAACGGTGCATCCATCTGCATCGCAAACAAGCTGCCAGCAGCCGGCATACGTAATAACTCTTCGGCACTCATTTCCTGGCGTGCGCTGCTGACCATGAGATAGTCGCCATTGGCGCCACCAAATGCAGGGCAGGTAGGATTTTTGGTCGGCACGGATAGTCTCTGCAGGCAATGCCCATCCGGCGCGTACTGGGCAACACTGCCAGCGCCCCACTCTGCATTCCACAGGCATCCATTACTGTCAATGACAGAGCCGTCTGGATAGGCTTTATCGCCTTCCGGTACGGCAAACAAACGGATATTACTAACACTGGCAGTTTCAGCGTCATAATCACATTGTTGTATGCGACGACTTAATGTGTCGGTAAAGTACATGATCTTGCCATCAAGGCTAAAGCAAATACTGTTGGCAATTGCTACGGCAGGCAAAGCCAGCCGGCGCAAACCATAAGGCATGGAAAACTGGTAAAAACTGGCAATAGGACGTTTTTCTGGCGCTTCATTCATGGTGCCAAATACGAAATAACCACGCCTGTCGGTACGCCCATCATTCACACGTGTGCGAGCTTCTGCCGGATCAACCGCAACCAGTGACTGCACCGCCAACTGGACTGCCGCAGTTGCACTCGCCGTCAACTGTGCAGATGAAGCAGGTGCTCCTGTATTTTTTGGCAAACTGGCAAAACACAGGCGCTTTGCCAAACCAAGCAAAATACGGCCAGAACGACAGTGAGCGAAAGAACCCAGGCGATCTGGCAATCTGTACGTGACCACAGCTTGACCAGGCTTCCAGGTTTGCAGGCTTGCGGCTTCAATATCGGTCCACCACCAGCTTTCTGTGACACCATGCCAGCTCAGGCCCTCACCCAAAGTGGCAGAATGCGCGACGGCCTGTTGCAGACTGCTCGTTTTGTCACTCGATGATGCAATATGAGAAAGTGGCATGACTTCTATAGGTATTCTGTGTAATAATTATGTTTATTGCTAATAGATGCTTGCGTGCCAGCGATCCTGATCGCCAGCAAATTCTTTTCAATACAGACAATAAAATAACAATTCCAACTATCCCGAACAAATATGAATTTTCGTATTATGTATATGAATTTGGCATAGCTCCCAATTTAAATATCAGGAATGGTTTTTCTCCACGCCTTCCCTGATCGTTCTGACAAAATTGCGTGCCTGCACCCTTACTGCTGCAGCATCCATCCCTGGCTTATACAGGGCAGACCCCAGACCAAATCCACTGACGCCAGCCTTCAGGTAAGCCTGCATATTGTCCGGAGTAATCCCACCCACAGGCAAGAGACGCAAGCTGGCTGGCAAGACGGCACGCATGGCGCGTACTATCGGTGGCGTGACCAGTTCAGCGGGGAAAAGCTTGACCGCATCTGCACCTGCGTACATGGCAGCAAATGCCTCCGTCAGTGAACTGGCACCTGGCACGCAATACAGGCCCTGGGTTTTGGCTTCCTTGATGACCTGAACATCAGCGTGCGGCATGACGATCAAGCGCCCACCAGCGTCACGCACCTGACGTACGGCATCCGTACTCAACACCGTGCCAGCTCCCACCAAGGCATCTGCTGGCAGGCAACGGCTCAATATGCCTATCGATTCGAGCGCAGAAGGTGAATTCAGCGGGACTTCTATGATGCGGAAACCGGCTTCATACAAATCAGTGGATAGTGTTTCCACTTCTTCGGGGCGTATGCCACGCAAGATGGCAATCAAGGGCAAATCAGCAAATGCCTGATCGAATGTGGCGGGGATGGTTTTCATGAAATTCTTCCAGATTGCGTGGATGTCTACATTCAGGGTTGCAGCATGCCAGCCGTAACTGCCAGATGCCATAAACCCGCTGGTGCAGTATTGGCCAGCACTGCATCTGGTTTGACACCCAGGCGTGAAAAAGCCAAGGTGTATCGTGCGCAAAGAGAGGCATCGCCTATTACTATCAGTGGTGCATGTGCCAGGCCACGTTCTGAGCGCCAATGCAAACCGGCCAATAATTCATTGGCGATCAACAAGCCAGACAGATAGTCAGCCAGTCCACCAGGTGCCATATCACCCATCAACCCCAGAGTGCGCACACTGAACAATTGATGGCTCAAACCCTGGCCCATCATCTTGCGGGCGGCATCCAGGCCAGCAATGAAGCTGGCATCGTCAATTTCACCATGGTCCGAAGGCATCAGGCGGCCAAGGACTGAATGCTGCTTCAGGACGGCAAACAATTCACCTGTCACGTGCGTGGCAAAAGCATGCACTTTTCCATCTACAATACTGGCCCATTTCGAATGCGTGCCTGGCATGACTATGCATGACTGGCCAGCCCAGTCTGGCTGTCCTTGCAGTGCACCAACAATCTGGGTTTCTTCGCCACGCATGACATCAGGTGCATCGCCGCGATATAACAAGCCCGGCACAATACCCATGCGTGAAGGTACAGAGCGCAAATCTCCTGCATCTATAGATAGGATATTGATAGCAATATCCCGTGCATTTGCCGGACTTTGCACATACGGCACTTCTTGCCAGCCATGCTTGCTGCCGACCATGCCACAAGCCAGCAATGGAGCATCAGGCCAACTTGCCAGCCAGTCGCCCGCCAGTTCCTGCAGTACCTGCACATAAGCTGCTTGTCTGCCCTGCATGACAGAAATACCCGAAGCCGCTTCCCGGCTATCGATAAGCTGACCATTTTGTCCAATCGAGAAAACCCGCAAGCCTGTACTACCCCAGTCAATACCGATCAGGCTGACATTTTCTTTCGCGTCCAAAGGCAGAACTGCCTTGCTTTGTGTGGTATTCATTTCTACCATTCCGCAACACTGCCGTCAGGATGGCGCCATAGCGGATTGCGCCAGTCAGGGGCACGCAGGCTGGCTTCTTTTACGCGTTCTTCATCAATTTCCACGCCCAGACCAGGCTTCGGCAAGGCGGCAATATAGCCATCGGTAATCCGCAAGTCTTCGCGATTGATGACGTAATCAAGCAGCTCTGCATCCTTGTTGTAATGGATACCCATGCTTTGCTCTTGTAAAACTGCGTTATGGGCGACAAAATCCAGTTGCAAACAGGCTGCAAGCGCAATCGGCCCCAAGGGGCAATGCGGTGCCAGGGCAATATCGTAGGCTTCTGCCATTGCGGCAATTTTATGGCATTCGGAAATACCACCAGCATGAGACAAATCAGGCTGGACGATGGCAATGCCCCCCTCCTGGAACACCCGTTTGAATTCAAAACGCGAATACATGCGCTCGCCCGCGGCCAGCGGTATTGAGGTACTTTCTGCCAGGCGCGGATAATATTCTGCCTGCTCTGCCAGCACCGGCTCTTCCACAAACAAGGGGCGGTATGGCTCCAGAGCGCGCAACAAGACCTTGGCCATGGGTGCTGCAACACGACCATGAAAATCAATGCCAAATTCGATCTGGTTACCAAAGGCACCGCGAATTTCAGCAATACGCCCCACAGCTGCATCGACTGCCGCCGCGCTGTCGATGATGCCAAATTCTTCTGTGCCGTTCATCTTGAAGGTATCAAAGCCGGCTTCACGCAAACGGCGAATATCGGCAATCACGTCAGCAGGCCTATCACCTCCAACCCAGCTATAGGTCTTCATGCGGTCACGCACCAGGCCACCCAGCAATTGATATACCGGCACGCCCAGGGCTTTGCCCTTGATATCCCACAAAGCCTGATCAATTCCTGCCATGGCGCTCATGAGAATGGCACCACCACGATAAAAACTGCCGCGATACATGACTTGCCAAAGGTCATTGATGCGGGCCGGGTCTTGGCCTATCAGATAGGGGGCAAATTCCTGCACCGCTGTTTCTACAGTGCGGGCCCGCCCTTCTATGACAGGCTCGCCCCAACCAACGATGCCTTCATCGGTTTCTATCTTCAACAACATCCACCTTGGAGGAACACGGTAAGTAGTCAGTTTTGTTATTTTCATGACGCAATGGCTAAGCAAATGAAGTCATGAGTGTAGATGGGCACTCATGATAAGAAATATGAATTAACTGGCCCAAAGTATATGAATTTGGAATAGCTGCTGACATGACCAGGCAAGACAGGCTCGACGCTGATACACAACTACAGGCTCTCTCGCTCTACCTGTTTGCGTTGGATATCTGCCAGTCCACTACAATCTTTCACAGAAAAATCCTTCACGTCCTGCAGGCTAAAACCTGGTGTTCCAGATCGAAGCGGGAAACTCACCCGTCCAAAATAAGCACGACTCACATCATGTAAAACAAAGGCTGGCCTGCTGTCTGGCTGCACATATTTGATATCCACATGATGTAACTCAAGGTTATTAATATGACGGGCAAACAATGCATGCGCAGGGCTGAGGCCAAACATGCTGGGTTCGGGATAACTACTGGCATTTTCTGGCGGATTGGCAGCTACTTTACCAAGCTCACCACCGCCCTGATGCAAGACATGCATGTTACTGATACGCACATCTTCTATAGGATAGCCAGGCACACCACTGATGATGGAGGCATAGCGTGAATCGGCGCCCGACACTGTGATATTGCTTATATTGATGCGCCGCATGGCACCTGTCACCGCACCATCAGGTGCGCGCAAACGGCTACCAAGACGGATGAATATGGGTGGATTGGTCAAATCACGCATGGTCAGATTGTTGACGCTGATATCCTCAATAATGGCACCGTCGACGCTTTCTATAGCCAGCCCACGGCAGCGCTCAAACACACAATTTGAAATTGCAATATTACGGAAACCGCCGTTTGACTCTGTACCTAGTTTGATGCGCCCAGCCACGCCTTCTTTATCTGGCGCAAATTCTTGCTTGCGCTGGAAACTGCCATCCAGGAAAGTGCCCAGATCAAAGCCAGAAACCTGGCAATTAGTGATACTGATATTTTCGGTAAAGCGTTTGTAGCCCAGTGCGTATGAACTTTTCAGGCATATCGCGTCATCATTGGGGGAATTGATACTGCAATTAGAGATATGAACATTACGGCAACAATCTATATCAAAGCCGTCCCTGTCGGTATCGACTTTTAAATTATCTATCGTCATATTGTCAGCGGCTGTTGCCAGCAAGGCGAAGTGACCGCCATTGAAAATACTGATGTCACGCAAGATAATGTTTTTACAGTTTTTAAGGGCAATCGCTTTATTGCCCTTACCCACCATATCAGCACCATAAGCCTTGCCATTACCACGCTCACCATGCGGATCGCTATTACCAAGACTCAGTGGCATATCACCTGGCTTGGCGGTACGGCGCGGGCCAGGCCCGGCATGCGTTAAACCGGCACCATAGATGAGTCCGCTACCAAGAATAGCGACGTGTTCAAGATTTTCGCCCCAGATCAGACTATTGTGCCAATGGCTATGCCCAAAATCCTGATAGGCATCCCATTCGTTTGGTTCTGCCTCATCGTAACTACCGCCATGCTTTGCAGGGTCTGCAGCAATCAGGGTAGCACCCGCATCCAGATACAGAGTGACATGGCTTTGCAGGCGAATCGAAAAACTCAGGTATCTACCAGCCGGGAAGTACACCGTTCCACCACCTGCTGCCGCAGCAGCTTTAATCGCGCGATTAATGGCATCAGTGTCAAGCTTCTTGCCATTGCCGCTGGCACCGAAACCCCTGACATTAAAATTGCCCACCAGATTGGCATTGCCTACGGTTTTCCCTTGCGCCATCACTGGCAGAGCAAACGTAGGTAGCATGGCAGCTAAGGCTCCTGTACCGAACACGCGCAAAAAGTCGCGTCGCAATCGCGATGATGTCTGCTTATTCAATCTCTTGTCTCCAACTAATCTTTTTAATGGATTTGTCATGGCATTTTTTCTTTTTCATCCACGCAAAATATCAATCGAGATTACCATTAAAAAACTAGGGAACACCCATTCAAAATGTTCAACTTGATGATTAATAGTGAGCAAGTTCCTGAGTATTTCAGACGAAAAGCATCAATTATCCTGATTTGATCTGATGAATAACATATAACACTTAGAAAATCGCTTGAAAAAAGCGAAAACAATCTGCTAATGCTCATCAGCGTGATTACATCACTCCCTGCTGTTGACATGCTTTACCGCCAAATTGATACTCAAAATAATAAGCTGCATTTTTAAAATTGATGTGGCCATAAAAATAGAGACATCTCACACCTCGTCCAATTCAATCAAGCTTCTGCGTCAGATGGACATGGCTCGTTGCCTGGTGTGGGCATTCATCTACTCATTCCCAATTCTTTGTTTGACTATGGTCAGAAGGAAAATGATGAACTCAGTAGTACGATTAGGATTGACTATGCTGGCATTAACCTGCAGCGTAGTCCTGGCACAGGTACAAAATACTGCGTCACCGCAAAATACGCCACAAAGCGCCCCCATCACAGGTGATGCCCTAATGGACAGTTTCGGGCTGACCAGTACCAACAAGGTACAGACCAATAATAGCGTTGCACCACCTAATGCCAACCCCAAGGTGACCCCGCTGAAGGGCGACACCAGCTTCCTGATGTCTGCCTTTCCTTCTACGTCACAAAACAAGCTCAGCTTGTTTACTTCTTATGATGGCACAAGCTTTGTGCCGCTCGCATCAGAAGCATACACACCACCACAGGGCCTGCTGCGCGACCCATCCATTTTGCATGCAGACGATGGCTATTATTATGTGATTTACACGACAGGCTGGGCTGGCGATACGTTTGGCGTCGCCAAAAGCAGCGACCTGCGCCACTGGCAACATGTACGCGATATACATCTGCAATTAGCTGACACAAAGAGCAAGGTCAGCAATGTCTGGGCGCCAGAATGGTTTACCGACAGTGACGGCTCGGTGCACATCGTCGTGTCAGTATCCACACAGGGGACCAAGGGTCCCTTTGGTGCCTATGTGCTGCATGCCCTGGACAAGACATATGCCAATTTCTCACAAGCCCAGGCTATGGCAGGTCTGCAAAATAATTACATTGATACCTTCCCCGTCAAGGATGGCTCACGCTACGTGGTCTTTACTAAAAATGAAACCAGCAAGTACATAGAAATGGCGTCCGCCCCAGCTCTTGCCGGGCCATGGAAAGTGGAAAAAACTGGCGACTGGGCAGGCTGGGGCAAGCCTTCGGAAGGCCAGGCCCTGGTCAAGCTGAAAGATGGCGGCTGGCGCATTTACTTTGACGACTATACGACCAAGCATTACTGGTATTCAGACAGCAAGGACAATTTCAAAACCTGGTCAGCAAAGCAAGAACTGGGTGGCGTATCGGGTGCGGTACGCCATTTCACCGTCATCAGCGAACCGACCAAGGTCCTCGAGCAGGCCACCGCAGCCAAAGCCCCTGCCAGGAAGATCACCTGGGATAAACACTCGCTGATGATAGACGGCAAAAGGGAAATGATCTGGGCCGGTGAATTTCATCCCTTCCGCCTGCCCAATCCCTCACTGTGGCGTGATGTCATACAGAAAATGAAGGCCACCGGCCTCAACACTGTAGCCATTTACTTTGACTGGGGCTATCACTCATCTCGCCCGAATCAATATGATTTTTCCAGCATACGTAATGTAGAACTGGCGATAGAAATGGCAGAACAGGAAGGCATGTATGTCATAGCCCGCCCCGGCCCTTATGTGAATGCAGAGCTGACACTGGGTGGTTTCCCCGGTTATCTGGCCAGGCAAAAGGCGATTGCCCGTACTGATGCTGCCGAATATATGCAGTCTGCTGATGAATGGCTGACCCAGGTTGATGCGATCATCGCGCGCCATCAAATCACCACTGGCGGTGGCACCGTGATTGCCTATCAGTTGGAAAACGAATTATCAAATACCTCGGATACGCATAAGCGCTATATGCAACACCTGGCAGACAAAGCCAGGGCGGATGGCATCAGCGTGCCGCTGTTCCACAATTCTGCCGGTCGCCTGCCTAACTGGACCCCACCCAATTCCAGCGCTCCTTACGCAGTGCCTGGCCCCACTGACTTGTACAGCTTTGACGGATACCCTGGCGGCGGCTGCACCAATACCAAAGAAATTGGCAAACCAAATGTCGTGCCTAACTGGGGTATGTATGGTGAAATCCCTGCCAATACAGGAACTGGGCCTGTCAAGATTGGAGCCCTCGCCTCTCCCAACACACCAGGCTTTGCAGCAGAAATGGGCGGCGGCTGGTTTGATTTCTGGGGCAGCGTCGGTACCTATGACTGTACCGCGCAGCGCACCGGGTCGAAATACGTACGCACATTCTATGGCGCGAATCTGATCAATGGCATTTCCATCCACTCCATCTACATGATGTATGGCGGCACATCCTGGGGCTGGCTGCCAGCGCAAGTGGTGTATACGTCCTACGATTATGGTGCAGCAATTGACGAAGGCCGTGGCTTGCGCGAAAAAGCCCTGACATTGAAACAGATGGGTCATTTTGTAGAAGCCGCAAAATCTGTATTGAGTGCCATGGATAAAGGCGAGGCAATCACCGCTTCCAATCCTGCGGTCAGGCTGTACCACAATATCAGTCCGATGAATGGCTCACGTCTGATTTTCGCCATCCATACCAAGACCGATTCCATCACGGAAGAATTATTCAGCTTCAAGCTCACTACACGTAATGGCAGCTACCAGATTCCGCAGGCAGGTACTTTGCGTATCAAGGACCAGAACGTCAAATTGCTGTTATCTGATTATGCACTGGAGCGCCAGCATCTGGTCTACACTACATCAGATACCCAGACCCACCTGCGACAAGACGAGCGCGATATCGCCCTGCTGTATGGCCGCAAGGGTGAAGATGGTGAAACCGTGCTGCGTTATAAATCAGCGCCAAAAGTCGAAGTACTGGAAGGTGCAGTCAATACAGTCTTTGATCCTAAAAACGGCGATCTGCGATTGAATTATGTGCACAAGGATTTGATACGTGTACGTATCAGTGGTGGCGGCAAAGCAGATTTATTGCTCTTGCTGGCAGATGATGAAACTGGACGCAACTTCTGGCGCCAGGAAACCTCGCACGGTACCGTCCTTGAGCGCTCGCCAGCACTGGTGCGTCAGGCCAGCGTGCAAGGCAGCACCTTGCACCTGAGTGGCGATACTCACGAAAGTAGTAAGCTGGACATATGGGCACCAAAAGCCGTCACGCACATTACCTGGAATACAGTCGCCATCGCCAGCAACAAGAATGTTGATGGCAGTTTGTCGACCGAGCCCCTGACTGGCCCTGCTGACATTGTTTTGCCAAAACTGATGCAACAAACATGGATGCGCCGCATGGATTCGCCTGAGGCAGCCAAAGTATTTGACGACAGCAAGTGGCGCAAGACTGACCTGACCTCTACTGCAGCCACTATCAAGACCACACCACCTGCTGGTCAACCCATACTCAGCATGAGTGATTATGGCTTTCACCATG
The DNA here is from genome assembly GCF_058788535.1 of Undibacterium sp. FW305-107. Taxonomy (NCBI): domain Bacteria; kingdom Pseudomonadati; phylum Pseudomonadota; class Betaproteobacteria; order Burkholderiales; family Oxalobacteraceae; genus Undibacterium; species Undibacterium sp. FW305-107. The sequence continues at coordinate 21,277 of NZ_JBYTAV010000005.1, read as the reverse complement.
GCGATGTCTGGTACCGAGGTTACTTCAAGGTTCAGACTAACAAACCACTGCCTGAACAATTGGAAATAAGCTATGGCGGTGGCGGTGCAGGCTTCATGCAACTGTGGCTGGATGGTGTCTACATCGGCGAAAATGAAATGCCGACCGGGAAACCCAAGCCAGACAACTGGGGCACGGCCAACTTCAAGCTGCCCGCCGAGGCATTAAGTGCAGGCGAGCATGTACTGTCTGTCATGGTCAGAAATAATTCCCATAACTGGGATCTGGCAGCGGACGATGAACATAAAGTAGCGCGTGGCCTGATCAGCGTGTCGCTGACGCATGACATCAAAGAAAAATTTGCCACACCAATTACCTGGAAAATCCAGGGTAATAAAGGCGGTGAAGAAATTGCTGATCTGGTACGCGGCCCCATGAATAACGGCGGCCTGTATGGTGAACGTGCAGGCTGGTATTTGCCGGTTGGTGCGAAACCTGATGCCGAGAAAAAAAATAACGGTTGGGAAAAAACCAGCCCCGACGCTGCACCACCAGCGGCAGGTACTTACTGGTTACGTACCAATTTCAATCTGGATATGCCGGCTGGCCATGACGTACAACTAGGCCTGGCCATAGGTGATACCAGTCAGCCACGTTCTGACCGCAGAAATCGCGTCCTGATTTTCGTCAATGGCTGGAATATAGGGAATTTCATTTCCCATATAGGCCCGCAACGTCTTTTCATCCTGCCACCGGGCATATTGAATCCGAATGGTGAAAATACGCTTGCTTTGGCAGTCAGTACCGATGGCAAGCCTGCGAATGCGCTGGAGCCACTGGAATTGGTCAAGATACGCGCAGCCCGTGGTGGTGTACCGCTGGAACTGGTACCAAGCCCTTCCAATCTGCAACGCTGATGACAAACAGAAAATCTGCAAATATGAAAATCAATCATGTATTGACCTGCGCCTTGGTAGTCACCAGTCTGACCGGTGTTTACAACAGCCAGGTGCAGGCAGCAGGCCATACCACTGTCAAAGCCAAAACTGTAAGCCTGGGTAACACATCGCTGAGCGGCAAGCAAATGGAAAAACTCGATCGCGGGGTCGTAGCCATCAATACCGGCAAGGCCAATTTCATCAGTTGGCGCTTGTTGGGAACCGATCCAGAAAATATCAGTTTCAATATTTATCGCGGACAGGAAAAATTAAACCGAGTACCCCAGCATGTAACCAATTACACCGATGACGCAGGTACACCTGCCAGCAGCTACACTATACGTCCGGTCATTGACGGTGCTGAATTGCTGGCAGATGCGCCCAAAAGCACATGGAGCAATTTATATAAAACCATACCTGTACAAAAACCGGCCGATGGCATTACCCCTGATGGATCAAGTTACAGCTATATGCTGAATGATGGTTCTGCAGCGGACCTCGACGGTGATGGCGAATATGAGCTCATCATCAAATGGCAACCGACTAATGCCAAGGATAATTCCCAGGCTGGCTACACCGGCAATACCTATGTGGATGCCTACAAGCTCGATGGTAAATTGTTGTGGCGCATCGATCTCGGCAAGAACATCCGTGCCGGTGCACATTACACCACCTTCCTCGCGTACGACTTCGATGGTGATGGCAAGGCAGAAGTCATGATGAAAACTGCGGATGGCACCATAGATGGCAAAGGCAAAGTCATCGGCAATGCAGCTGCTGACTATCGCAATAGCAAGGGATACATTTTATCCGGCCCTGAATACCTGACTGTATTCAATGGCATGACCGGTGCCGCCATGGCCAGCACCAACTATATCCCGGCACGTGGCGATGTTGCTGCCTGGGGTGATGCATATGGCAACCGGGTAGATCGCTTTCTTGGCACGGTGGCATTTCTGGATGGAGAACGTCCCAGCGCTGTATTTTCGCGCGGCTATTACACACGCGCCGTCATTGCAGCCTGGGATTGGCGCGACGGCAAACTCACCAGCCGTTGGACATTTGACAGCGATATCGAAGGCAGTCCGGTCAATGACCAGGGCGCACACTGGATGTCGGTCGCTGATGTGGACGGCGATGGCAAAGACGACCTCATCTATGGCGCTGCCACGGTAGGCAGCAACGGCAAGATGCTGTACAGCACGGGCCTGTGCCACGGTGATGCCCTGCATGTAGGCAAGCTTGATCCCAATCGCCCGGGACAACAAATTTACATGGTGCATGAAACACCAAGTTGTTATGGCCCGCATGGTCTGGAAATGCATGATGCTGCTACCGGAAAAATACTCTGGAGCATAGATGGCAAAGGTGCCGATGTTGGCCGAGGCGTCTGCATGGACATAGATCCTGCTTATTCCGGTGAAGAATGCTGGGGATCAGTCGGTGGGCTGATGAGCGCCGCAGGTGTGGAAATTTCACCCCAGCATCCACGCCGCGTCAACTTCGCAGTCTGGTGGGATGGTGATCTCTTGCGTGAATCACTGGACGGCACCCTCATAGAAAAATGGAATCCAAAAGCCTTCGCCTTCGAGAGATTGCTGAATGGTGCGACTTACAATGCTGCATCCAATAATGGCACCAAATCTACACCTGTACTGTCAGCAGACTTGTTCGGTGACTGGCGCGAAGAAGTTGTCTGGCGCAATAGTGACAGCACTGCCCTGTTGGTATTCAGTACCACCATACCGACAGCGCATCGTATCACCAGCCTGATGCACAATCCGCAATACAGGATGCAAGTGGCGGGACAAAATGCCGGTTACAACCAGCCCCCTCACCCAAGTTTTTACTTGGGTGATGGTATGACCGTGACCAAGCCAGAGCCCATTTACACACCTTGATACGCCCTGATTTTCAATGCGCGATTAAGCAACAAGCACAGCTATCTCCAGACCTATAAAGCAACGGATAATGTTTAAATTAACGCGTCGCAGTTTCATCAAGACAACGGCAGCTACCGCATTTGCCAGCCAAATACCATCCATACAAGCACAGAATCTGTCTGCGGACAATATGGGTACCACAGGTGCTACAGTAAAAGCAGATGAGTTCATACGTCTGAATTGGCTGGAAGCCAAAGCCCCACAGATATTGACAGGTACGACAGTAGGCGTACCTTGGCCACGCGGCAAGATCACCAAGAGCCAACAATTTCAATTGATCAATCAGGACGGCAAAGACCTGCCTGCCCAAAGCTGGCCCTTGGCATACTGGCCCGATGGCACTTTGAAATGGACTGCACATGCAGTCGCTGCTGGCGTCAGCCTGGGCTCTGAATTGCAGGTTAAGCCTGTAGCAAAAACTAACCTGCCATCTGAAAAGATTGTCAGCGTCAAACAAAGCAAAGATAGGTATTTGATAGATACCGGCCTGATGGTGTGCGAAGTGGCCACTCATGGGGCACAGTTTATCCGCAGCGTGCAGCGTGATGGAAAAGACATCATGCGCAACGGCCACCTGGTCGTCATCAACGATGATCAGCCAGATGGCGAAAACGGTACCACCCGTCAGCACAATTACCTCAGCAATATCAGCCAGGTCAGTCTAGAGCAAGATGGCCCGGTACGTGCAGTACTGAAGGTGGAAGGCATGCACAAGGATGCCAAACGGGCCTGGTTGCCATTCGTACTCAGGCTGTATTTCTATGCAGGCGCGGATACCATACGCATCATGCACAGCTTTGTTTATGATGGTGATGAACAGCGCGATTTCTTGCGCGGAATAGGTTTACGCTTCGATGTCGCCATGCGTGACGCGCTGTATGACAGGCATGTGCGCTTTGCCGGTGAGAACACAGGTTTGTGGGCAGAAGGTGTGCGTAATATGACCGGCCTACGCCGTGACCCTGGCCCCGCAGTACGGAATGCCCAACTGGCAGGTCTCGCCTGTCCGCCATTGACACAATTTCCCGACGTGATACAGCGCCTGATCCATCTGGTGCCGGCATGGGGTGACTACACCCTGTCACAACAATCAGCAGACGGCTTCAAGATACGCAAACGCACTAAATCCGGTTACGGCTGGGTGGAAGCAGCCTGGGGACACAGATCACCCGGTACCGGCTATATAGGCGGGGTCAGTGGCGGCGTCGCTTTTGGCTTGCGTGATTTCTGGCAACGTCATCCCACCCAGTTGGATATCCGTCAGGCCCATACCGATACCGCCCAGGTCACCGTCTGGATGTGGTCACCTGATGCCCCGGCCATGGATCTGCGTTTTTATCATGATGGCATGGGTATGGAAACCCATGATCAGGAACGCGAAGGCCTGGAAATCACCTACGAAGATTATGAAAAAGGATTTGGCAGCCCTATGGGTGTGGCCCGCAGCAGCGAAATCACTTTATGGGTATGCGCCGCCACTCCTTCAAGGGAAAAACTGGTGCAGTTTGCCAATGCCATACAGACACCGCCGCAACTGATGGCGAAGCCCAGCCATATCCTGGCGACTGGCGTCTTCGGAGGGCTATGGAGCCTTCCTGATCGCTCGCATCCCGTAAAAGCAGCGCTTGAAGATCAGCTTGATTTCCGCTTCAATTTTTATAAGGAACAGGTAGAGCAACGCCACTGGTATGGCTTCTGGGATTACGGTGACATCCGCCATACCTATGATCTGGACCGGCATGAGTGGCGTTATGACGTGGGTGGTTTTGCATGGGATAATTCCGAACTCTCCCCTGATCTATGGCTCTGGTATTCCTTTCTACGCACCGGGCGGGCAGACATCTTCCGTTTTGCCGAAGCCATGGTAAGGCATACCAGTGAAGTTGATACCCATCACCTGGGCCAGTTTGCCGGTCTGGGTTCACGCCATAATGTCCAGCACTGGGGCTGCAGTGCAAAGCAGTTGCGCATCAGTGCCGCCGTCTATCGCCGCTTTTATTATTACCTGACGGCAGATGAGCGTATAGGTGACATCATGCATTCACTGATAGACGCTGACAAAAAACTGGAAACCACCGATCCTGCACGCAAACTCAAACCTAAAGAAGATATCAACAAGATCAAGGCACATGCTGGTTTCGGCACGGACTGGGGCTCGCTCGCCGGTAACTGGCTGACCGAATGGGAGCGCAGCGGTGACATCAAATACCGCAACAAGATATTGACCGGCATGCGCGACATAGCTGGCATGCCCCATGGTTTTTTCAATGGCAACAGCTTTGCCTATGACGCTGACACCAGCCATCTGATTAACGTCTTTGGCAACCGCGCATCTGCCAGCCATTTGAATGCTGTCTTTGGTGCGGTAGAAATCTTTGCCGAACTGGTGACCCTGACTGACGAACCCGGGTTTGTACGAGCATGGCTGCAGTATTGCGAGCTCTTTAATGCAGGCAAACAGGTGCAGATCAATGCACTGGGCATGCCGCACGGTGCTGGCAATGCCCTGCGTAACGGTCACTCCAGGCTCACTGCCTACGTTGCCTGGAAAAACAAAAATCCGGCATTGGCACAACGCGCCTGGCGCGAGTTTTTTGGCAACCGTGGTGTACCTCCATTGCTGAAGACAGTACATGTGCAGGGTGTTAATAGTTTGAATCCGGTCGATGAAGTGCCCTGGATCAGTACCAATGACACGGCACAATGGGGTTTGGCAGCAATACAAAACCTGGCGCTAATCGGTGAGTATATTCCTTCGATCGCAGACCTAAAAAAAATGGATGCTACCGACAACGACTGAACAAATGGAAAAACTATCTTTTGACAACAAACTGATACAAAGCAAGTTGAACCACGCAAGCATTTTTACGTCATAGTGTTGGCAATTTCATCCAATGGTATTTAACTAAACCTAAATCATGACTACACGTAGTAAAAAAAGATGCGCTTCAACTGTAACGCAATTTATCCGTCATGGTGGCAAGACAAACCAAAACCTGGTACTTGGTGTGTTAATCACCAAGATTTTGTGTATGGGACACAGTGCTTACGCGCAGCCTCCGGCAAAACCAGTTGTACCTGCAATACCAACTACACCTGCTACTCCCGCTGTCAACGTACCCAATGCTACGGTCCCAGCAAAAACTGGGGACAACAAACCAGAAGAAGTTGACAGCAAGACGAGTGCCGTCAATAAAACGGAAATCAAACCCGCAACACCAGAACAAGCTGCTCCCGGCAATGCTGATATTCCATCTGTTACGGTGCAGGCAGAACGCCCTAGCAATCGCATAGACCGCCAGGTTTATGACGTTAAATCAGATGTTGCCAGCACTAACGGAACAGCAGCAGATGCACTCAATAATGTCCCTTCAGTAGCGGTCGATCCCGATGGCACGGTCAGTTTGCGAGGCAGTACAAAAGTACAAATTCTGATTGACGGCAAGCCATCTGCCATGATGCAGGGTGACAACCGTGGTGCTGCGTTGAATGCCATGCCTTCACATGATATAGAGTCGGTAGAGGTCATAAACAATCCTGGCGCGCAATTCGGTAATGAAGGTGGTGGCGGGCCTATCATCAATCTGGTAATGCGTCGCAATCGTCAACCAGGTGGCTTTGGCGTTATCAATGCCAACGCCGGATCTGCAGGTCGCTTTAACACTGCATTATCCGGTAGTTATCATGAGGGTCCATTTGGCATACAGGGTGGTGTCAACTTCCGTCACGATGGCAGAAATTCAGTGGGTGAAGCAGTTCGCGACCGCACAGATGGCTTCACTGGCATTAGCCAACACAGTACCCAGTCATCCAACTCTGCAGGGCTGAATGATTCATCTGGCATCAACGCGGCAGTCACTTATAACCTTGGCACCAAAGATACCCTGGGTGCCAACTTTTCTTATGCCAGGCGCAGCAATGATCAAAAATCGACCGATCATTACCTCACACTTGATCAAAACAATAATCCTTATAGTGACTATGTACGTTCTACCCTGCGCAGTGGAGAAAGCACCAACTATAGCTGGGGTGGGCGCTATGACCATAAGGGCGATATCAATGGCGAACTGATGCGCCTGGATTTGCGTGTTTCAGCGTCTGGCAATGCCAGCGAAAATAACTATTCGAATGTGTATGCCATTAACCCTGGTTTCTTCAACGACATACACAGCAAGCAAAATAACGTCAACAACATCAAAATCGTCGATTTTACCGGTGACTATGAGCGCCCAGATGATCGGGGAATTTTGAAGATGGGCTATAAAATAGCCAATAACAAAAGCGATTTCGATACAGGATATTTTAATGTTGATCCCGCCAGCGGCATAGCAACGATTAATCCATTGCGCACCAATCGCTATAATCTGGATGAAGCAAACATTGCACTATATGGCTCCTATCAGTTACGCCTGAATGAAAAATGGGGTGTACTGGCTGGGTTGAGAACTGAATACACGCATATCGATATTCAGCAATTGACTGCGCAAATTGGAGCAACCAATCACTATATTAATTATATTCCCAGTTTCTTTGTCAGCTACAAAGCCAGCGACGACGCCACCATACGTTTTAGCTATGCCCATCGCATACGTCGCGCCAATGCGAATGAGTTGAATCCTTTTGTTGTGTACCGCGATGAATTGAATGTATCGAGCGGCAATCCCAAGTTAAAGCCGACCCAGACGGACTCTTTTGAACTTGCTTACGAAACACGGGCGATGGGCTTGGACATGAATATCAGAGGATACTATCGCAAAGAAAGTGACAGCATACTGTATCGCCGCACTTTCATTACTGACACGGTATTACTGACTACATTGGACAATGGCGGTGGCAATCATTCCAGCGGTATAGAATTCACGCTCAGTGGCAAGGTGACACCCAAGTTCTCTATCAATACCAGCGGTAATCTTTTATTCACAGAACAAAAAATCCTGACCACATCTGGCCAGGAGATACAGCGTTCAGCATCTTCACTGAGCTTGCGCGGGCGCTTCAATTATCAGCTTAGTGATCAAGACCATCTGCAATTGAGTTTGAATACGCAGGGAAAAACCCTGTCAGGAGAAGGATACCGTCAACCCAATTCGACAGCTAATTTCAGTCTGCGCCACAACATTACACAAAATCTGAATCTGGTTTTGAATGTCACTGACATCTTCAACTCCAACAAAACAGAAACGATAGTCGATACGGATACGCTAAAGGAGCGCAACACCAGACGGTATGATGGCCGCCTGATCTATGTTGGCCTCTCGTATCGGTTTGGTGGCTTTACTCCGGCTGGATCTGGCAATAATCGCCCTGAAATGCGCCGCCCGTCAGGCTAAAAACCAAATTCATTCGCATTGAAGTGGCCTGCTGATAGCAATCAGCAGGCCACTTGCATTTCATACCGTTAATCATAGGCTTGATTGTTTTTCAAGATGCTGCACTTTGCTACGTGGCCCCCCTAAAATACCTTGATAATTTGTTTGCTCATATTTAGTTCCTACGCACTCATTTACCACATTCACTTATGAAGATACTGTCTCTTTTAAACGCATTTATTTTTCTTAACGGCGCTGCATTTAGCTGCATGCTGTATGCGCAGACATATTCATTTGATTTCAATGTCAAACCAGCAGCTAAGTCCCAGGCTATAAAACCCGACACTATCTATACGGTCGATACTGGATATGGCTTTGAAAACGGCGCGCAAATCCTTAGCACCCGCACTGGCGTCAGCAGCACCAAACCTTTCCTGTTCTCGGTGGCAGTACCGGAAGGAAATTACCGTGTAAAAGTCACACTGGGTGATGCTGATAGCGTATCCGAAACCACGGTGAAGGCCGAGACACGCCGTCTGATGCTGGAGAAAGTGGTTACTCAAAAAGGTGAGCGAGTTGACAGAAGCTTTGTTGTTAATGTCCGTCGTCCAGCCATTGCAGGTGGTGGTGAAGTAAAACTAAAGCCGCGTGAAACAGCAGAAGAACAATTTACCTGGGATGAGAAGCTGACACTGGAATTCAACGGCACTCACCCCAGCCTTGAAGCAATCGAGATAGAACGTATCGACAACATCCCTACTCTTTATTTGCTGGGGGACTCCACCGTCACCGATCAACCCGGCGAACCCTATGCCAGTTGGGGTCAGATGTTGCCACGCTTTTTTTCATCCGATATCAGTGTCGCCAATTATGCGCAATCTGGCGAATCCCTGACCTCGTCCAGAGCAGCACGCCGACTGGACAAAGTACTCAGTCTGGTCAAGCCTAACGATTATGCGTTCATTCAATTTGGGCACAATGACATGAAGGCAATAGATGCAGCCACCTACAAAAACAATCTGAAAACCTATACAGCAGCACTGGCTGAAAAGCATGTGCAAGTGATTCTGGTCACGCAGGTGCAACGTCGTACGTTTGATGGGGAGATAATCACCAATTCACACAAGGGCTATCCGGATGCCGTACGCGAAGTAGCCAAAGAAGAAGGCTTGCCCCTGATCGATTTACACGCCATGAGCAAGGTTTTTTATGAAGCGCTGGGGCCAGAGAAATCATTACTTGCCTTCAAACCGGGCGATGGTACGCATCACAATGCCTATGGCGCTTACGAGCTGGCAAAGTGCGTAGTTGAGGGTGTACGCCAAGCCAAATTACCTCTGGCAAAATCCATTCTTTCTCAATCAGAGAGTTTCGATCCTGCAAAACCGGATGCTCCTGAATCGTTTTTTGTACCGGCCAGTCCTGCCAATGTCAGCACCAAGAAACCAGATGGCAGTTGAGTTCTTATTGATGCGCACCTTATAATCAGTTTGGCCAATTGTTATTATTGCACCGCTCACAGGACTTTTCATGATCATACACGACACAATTACTCTCTCCTGGCGCAAGGCCATACAAATCGCTCTCCTCCTGGCGGTTACCGGTATAGCCTCAGCACAGACTGCCAAGGAAGATGACAGACCTATCGTGGAAGAAAGCAAACAGGTGGCCAAACAGGCGATAGATCCAAAACTGCCCTCTTTCTTTATCGTTGGTGACTCCACAGCTCGCAGTGATGCCCCCATGCGTGGCTGGGCTGATGAGATTGCACCCTACTTTGACCTCAGCAAGATCAATGTCATCAATCGCGCCATAGGCGGCCGCAGTAGTCGCACCTATATCCAGGAAGGTCGCTGGGAAAAGGTATTGGGTGAAATGAAAGCCGGTGATTTTTTGCTTGTACAGTTTGGACACAATGATGTTGGCCCAGTGGATGCCAGAGGTAAATTCAGGGGTTCCTTGCGCAGTACCGGTGAAGATACCGAAATCATCAACAAACCAGATGGCAGTATTGAGATCGTACATAGCTATGGCTGGTATTTGAAGAAATATATACAAGATGCCAGGGCTAAAGGTATTTCCATCATCATCGCCACACCTGTTCCACACAAAGACTGGGTTAATGATTTCGCCGAGCATCGCAAACTGGCGAGCACTGTAGCAAACGAAACGCAGGTAGCCTTGATTGATGTCACAGCTATTACTGGTAAAACATATGAGGTCCTGGGTAAAGAAAAAGTCGATACCTTATTTAGCGATCAGCGCACCCATACCAACATTACTGGTGCGAGGATCAATGCAGAATCTGTCATTGCAGGCATCAAGGGTCTTTCAAGCAATGGTTTGAACAACTATCTTTCACTTAAGGCTGGTCTAATCTCACCGCAACCTGAGTGATTTTTTTGACGAATTTCTACCATCATTGATCGCCTCATGAAACGCTTACTTTTTTCTGCTCTTCTATTCACATCCCTTTGCAATGCGCAAGTAGGTTCGCTGCCAGTCAAGCAGCCAACTACTGTTGCAAGCGATCAGAATTACAGTCCGAAATTGGCTTATCAAGTCTACTTCAATGACTATATAACGCTCAGAAAGGATCGCCCGGCTGATCTTATTTTCATCGGGGACTCTATTACAGAGCAATGGCGCTGGGGAGCTGGCTCCCCCGTATGGAAAAAACATTTTGAAGAACGCGCTATCGACTTCGGACTAGGTTCGGACAGAACTCAACATACGATCTGGCGCCTTGAAAATATCGATCTGTCTGCCTTTGCGCCTCAGATCGCTATCATCCTTATTGGCACAAATAATGTACAAGATACGCCAGAAGAAATTGCTGATGGTGTAAAAGCCGTCATTGCGGCAACTCAAAAGAAATTCTCTGGGATCAAAATTGTCTTGTTAAGTATTTTACCTAATGCGCGAGCGACAGAAAAAATGGCAGCGACCAACACATTACTAGCACCGCTGGACGATCAAAAAAACATCTATTACCTTGATCTCGCTGCGCAACTTCCACCTCTGGGTGACAACTGGAAAGGTATGAGCAAGGACAAGCTGCATTTATCTATTGAAGGATACGAAATTTGGGCAAACGCCCTGGAACCTTTGCTTTCGACAATGATGAACCAAAAATAATATAGCCATTTTTGGCAAATTCAATTTTCATTTTTTTTTGACGCAGCACCGATAAACAAGCACTCTGTCTTTGTTTTAATTTTCCGCGTCCACATCTGCGTGGAAATTAAATATGTATCCTCAAATTGCAAGGAAAATAAATTCTTGCAGCAAATGTTTGGATCAAATCCGTATTGTTGCGATTCTTTTGCGCTAACATAATCCTTTCAAGGGTTTGAGCCAGAACATCCTCAGCCTCAAAAAATTTTCTGGTTTTTCTCTTTCAGCAACTGATCGATAACAGGAGTTATTCCATGAAGACTTTGATGACAAAGAAAAGCAGCGTGCCTTTTCTAAAAACAACGCTCATTACCTGCGGTTTATTAGCCGCCCCTCTGATTGCAACATCACAAACCAAACCCGCCGCCAGTGCACAAAGCAAAACCACCACTACAAAAACTGGAACACAAGTGGTTAAACCCCCGATTGCTTTTGCGTATATCGACTTGGCGACCAATGCCAGCGATATGCCTGGCGGCATGATGGGTGGCGCCATGCAGGGCGCGCAGTCTGGTGGATTTTTCGGTGCATTGGGCGGTATGACTCGTGGCGGCACAACTAACAATGACAGGGGAAACGTGTTCGGCAATACTCATTCCATGGGTTTTGTCAGCGGTAAATTTATGGATGTGTCAGTTTTCACAAACAAGAATACCTCGCTGACAGATGCCAACCAGATGATACCCGTTGGCATGAATCTGGGTGATAGCTTGAAGCTGGTAGCTCCCGCTCCAGAAAAGCCTGTGCAATACACCCAATCTGAAGAAACACCATCAGAGCCCAATTATGAAAAACCCAAAGGTAAGATTTCGATTTACTGGGGCTGTGGTGAAACTATAAGACCCGGCCAACCTCGCACACTCGATGCTTCCAAGGCGTCACCAGAGGACTATGCAAAATTCTTTGCCATGCGCGGCAAAGTCACCAAGGGCGCGCGTTCGCAGCCTGGCAACCCGGCATGGCCTAACAAGAACGATGATAGAAAAGTGCCGGATACAGCCTCACTGGTAGGACAACATCAGTTTGTTGGTAATGGCATACCTGAAAGTTTCAAACTCAATCTGGCGTCAAACAATGATTTGATGGCGGCGATTGAACTGGTACAAACCAAGAAGACCGGCGGCGTTGGCCTGGAATGGAAACCAGTGCCAAGTGCACGCGGCTATTTCATTAGCGTCATGGGTGGTCAGTCTGGTGGCGGTGATAATCCTGAAGTCGTGGTCTGGACATCCAGTGAATTACCAGACTTTGGTTTTGGTCTGGTAGATTATCAAGCGAATGCAGATGTTGATAAATGGCTTAATGAAAAAGTCGTCCTGCCTGCCAGCACGACCAAATGTGATGTCCCCAAGGGCATTTTTGGTGAACAAGGTGCTGGCATGCTGCGCATGATTGCGTATGGTTCAGACGCTTATTTTGCATATCCACCACGTCCAAGTGATCCCAAAATAGCCTGGGAACCTGACTGGCAAACTAAGCTGCGCATGAAGTCGACTTACAGCTCTATTCTGGGTGGCATGGGTGATATGGGCGGACGCAGGTCAAACAATGCATCGCAAGCAGAACAGCAGCAAAGACCTGAGCCAAAAGAAGAACCCAAGGTCAAGGCAACAGATGTCTTGAAAGGCTTGTTGGGATTTTGAACTACAGTGATATCAAGTGAAATAATTCACTGAAAACAGGCATGACGGGAGTATTGATTGCTCCCGTCTTTAACAACAAAATAGACGCATAATTTCTTGCCATTTGGAAACTATGTTTTCATTTTTTTGGAGATATGCAGAGCGTTATTTGTAAACTCCGCTGGCAAACATGACATCATCAACGATTTCGTTATACATGGATTTTTGCGTCATTTCCTTGGTCAAAGGGTGCGGCCATTTATAATTAACCCAACCTGCATTCTTGCCCTTCGCTGCCAATAATTGTTCTTTCATGATCATCACACCATCAGAATCTTTAAGATCAATGATATTCTTGCCTATCAGTTTCTTGTTAGCCCCATGTGCAACGACTGTACCCGTCAGATCATATGCGACGACGTACAGATCGCGTTCATTGAAAGGACCAGCAGTGTCGTTCACAGCTTCAAAGGTCTTGTCTTTGCCATTTGCCTTGTAATAGGCAATCACTTTTTTAACCATCGCCTTGGCCTGGTCGCTGCTGCTATTTTCGGCCGCATGCGTAAAACCTTGTAGCGACAAGGATAAAAATGCAAATAAGATCAGTGAAAAAAGTTTCCTCATGGTGCGTCTCCTTAAGAAATAAAATTTATTTTTGAGAACGTCGAAACTGTAGGTTTGAATATGCAATTATGGTATCAAGAAGATTTTCTGTTCCCTTAAAATGAATATGAGACACGAATAGCATCAGAAGCTCATATGGAAAATCAGTATATTGTTGGACAATAAGACTGTCCAGAACAGTCTCCACAAAATACAGCGTCAATTAACAGATAATTTTTACCCTATCTCCCGTTGCATAAGAAAGGGCTCGTTTCAAGACATTGCCTCCTGCATACTCCCTTGAAGAGTAAGCTCAATTTTGCAGGAATAGCATTTGTAGCGTATCAGTACCCTCTGACAATATCCACAGTCTGCGGTAATTCGCCACTATTCCGATAGCGCCGTATATTTTCAGCAACAATCAGCGAAGCGGTCGCTCTATCTGTTGGTGCCGCACAATGTGGCAATACTGACACATGCGGATGTTGCCAATGCCATTCTGATGTCGGTAATGGTTCCGTTTCAAATACATCAAGAACTGCATGCGAAACATGACCATTATCAAGGGCTGCATGCAAATCTTCGTCGTTGATGACAGCGCCGCGGGCAAAATTAATCACGGATGCGCCAAGCGGCAATTGTGTCAGCACCTTGGCATTGATAAGCCCCCTGGTATCAGGTGTCAAGGGCAACAGACAAACCAGGATACTGGTTTTCGCCAGCATAGCAGGCAATTCACTTTCACCAGTAAAACATTCAATGTCAGCAACAGATTTCTCACTACGGCTCCAGCCACAAACTGTAAACCCTGCCCTCACCAAACTTTGGGCTGCAGCTTCCCCCAAGGCTCCCAGGCCAAGCAGACTTACAGTCCTTTGCTGGGCAGGCGTATAAGTGCGTGGCAGCCATAGTCCTTGCGCCTGTTGTCTCGCATAAGCAGGTATTTCACGATGCAGGTACAGCGCCCATGTCAACACGGCTTCTGCCATGGTACTGGCAAGTTGCGGATCAATCAGGCGTACTATTTTCAATTTTGTATTACCCAAGTCGGCGACCAGGCGCTCCACCCCGGCCCAGACACTATGCACCCATTGCAGTTGTGGCAATTGCTTTAATTGTTCCGGATTGGGGTTGGCGACGATGGCGACTTTACAAGTAGCCTTATCCTCATCACTCATGACATCAAAATCGAGAATCTGCTCATCAGGCAAGGCTTTTTGCAGTGCATCTACCCAAGCTTGAGTATGAGAGTAACCAGGCGCAGCCAAGAATGGAATTACATTTGATGTCATTTTTCGTAAACACTTTCAAGATTGTTGAAACCTTTGATTTCTATAGGATTACCTGAGGGATCGAGAAAAAACATGGTTGCTTGCTCACCTGGCTGACCAGCAAAGCGTATCGCTGGTTCCATCACAAATGTCAGCTCATGACTGCGTAATCGCTCAGCCAATTTCTGCCAATCAGCCATCGTTAAAATCACGCCTAAATGAGGCATGGGCACCATATGATCCCCTACCCTACCAGTGTTAGTCGTGGCAAAGGGCGCACCCAAATGCAGGGAAATTTGGTGACCAAAGAAATCAAAGTCTACCCAGGTGGTAGTGCTACGCCCTTCACAACAACCCAGTATGCCCGCATAAAATTGCCTGGCCTGATCAAGATCGTGTACGTGATAGGCAAGGTGAAATAAGGCCTTCATACATTTGACTCCTTGTTGAATTATTGTTGCTCGCATAGCGATTCAGCAAGCTTGAAATGCTAGCGCCATTCATTCGAAAGAGATAGCATATTATTTTTATGAAGTTCAAAAGAATTTTTTATGGACACCCGGTATTTGCAAAGCCTGATCGCAACGATAGAGTATGGTTCGATCGCCGAAGCCGCAAGAGTTGAAAACCTGACTGCGGCCGCCATCAGCCAGAGAATTCAGGCTTTGGAAAGGGAACTGGGTTTTCCTTTATTATCGAGACACATGCATGCAGCAAGGCCGACTGAGGCCTGTTTGCATTTATTGCCACGGGCACGCAATATTGTGCGCGAAGTCAGTTTGTTGGCTGGTGATGCAGACACGGATGGTTTAACCGGCACGATAAAGATTGGTGCCATTTCTACCGCAATGACAGGCATGCTGCCCGCAGTACTGCGCCATTTGAACAGGCACGCCCCGAATCTGAAGCCAGGTATCGTGCCTGGTACATCCCGCTCCTTGTATCAGGCTGTACTGGATGAAGAGTTAGACGCAGCGATACTGGTTATTCCAGCGTTTGAATTGCCCAAAAGCCTGACGGCATACCGCATCAAGACAGAGAACCTTGTTTTGCTTTCCAGGTATGTGCCACAGGGTGATATTAAATCTACACTGCAATCAAAACCGTATCTGCGCTATGACCCGATGGCATGGGGTGGGCGTTATGCTGAAAAGTACCTTAAAGACCAGGGTTTGAAGCTGCAAGCCATGTGCGACCTTGATGCACTTGAAACCATCGCTATGCTCGTGGCAGATGATGTAGGCGTTAGCTTGATACCGCATTGGTCAGGTCTTGAGCAACTGGCCAGGCATTGTGCATTAACCAGCATACCTGATCCGGCATATGCACGCGAATTGGTATTACTCAGAAAAACCTTACATTCACGGCCTGCGATGTTGGACCTGTTAACTCAATCATTGAAGATCAAGTCCCGATCTGACCGGCTCTAATTTCATCTGATCAATAGCCGAGTTCATTTTTGCTATTTTGAGCGGATTTGAGTAAGCGCATCAGCCATTTGATTTTTGTGTCGAGGAACCCAACATACCTGCAATTGCTCAAAAGCTGAGGCCAATTGTTGTGCCCGCTGTCGATATTGCTGCATACGCGCCAAGTCACTAGCCTTGATCTGATTAAAGTCATTGATGACGACCTGGCTATCTCCACGCACAAGCAAGTTCACAATCTGGAGTTGTTGCGCCTGACGCAATACCAAAATCAAACCACTATATTCTGCATCGCAGCTGTCACCATATTCCATATGACCTACGTATTCAAAATTTTGGCCATCCGGGGCTTTAAATATGCAAGCAATCTGACACTTTCCAGGATTGGGGACAGCCGAGCCATCGAACCAGGCTTGCCACGTATTTAAGGGCAAAGCGGTAAGTTGCTGAATTTTTCTGTCCCTCTTCTTTTCTGCTTTCTTTGCCAATCTATGAGCTGCACCTGTCGCTTTTACTGCATCGCGCTGTAATGCAAGTTCTGCGATGTCCTGCAAACCTGCATTCTGTGCTGCTTGTTCCAGCAGATTAAAAAGCGCCTGCACTGGTTGCAGTTTTTCCTGCCTTGCCAATTGGCGGCTAAGTGCATGCTCTTTGCGTGTGGCAATCTTGATCAGTTGTTGATGTGTAAAATTGAAATACATACAGCTTTGTAATTTGGATTTAATAGATGTCCTGATATGACCGATATCGGTCGCGATCTACACTGGCATGTAACATTAAAACTGATATTCTTCTTGATATTCACCCACAACAGAAAGGAAATGTATCATGCTTGAACTCAGACCAAATTGCGAGCGTTGTGACTGCGATTTGCCAGCAGATTCTGACAAAGCCCGCATCTGCACTTTTGAATGCACGTTCTGTAGCAATTGCGTTGAAGGCCCGTTGCAAGGCGTGTGTCCGAATTGTGGTGGAAATTTTGTCCCCAGGCCTATCAGACCTCAAAATAAGTTGCTTAACAATCCTGCGTCGAACAAACGCGTACATGCAAAAACAAATTAACGTCAATTGACTAATCCATGTCCAAATCTGTCCTTAGCACACACCATATACTGATCGCTGCCATTGTCATTTTGCTGTGGGGGATGAATTTTGTGGTGATAAAAATAGGCTTGAAAGGCATCCCCCCCTTCCTGATGGGAGCGCTGCGCTTTATGTTGGTGGCATTCCCGGCAATTTTCTTTTTGCCACGCCCAAAAGTGCCTTTCAAATTATTATTGGCGTATGCCATGTTTATCAGCCTTGGACAATTTGCTTTTCTGTTTACAGCGATGGCAGTTGGTATGCCGGCCGGTTTAGCATCGCTGGTTTTGCAAGCTCAGGCTTTCTTTACCGTCGGTTTATCTGCTATGGTGTTTGGCGATAAGCTGCGCACCAGTAATTTACTTGGCATGCTGGTAGCTAGCGTTGGTCTGATATTATTGGGCAGCGCAAGTATTGCCAGCTCAGCCAGTCAAGTGACCTTGGCAGGTTTTATGCTGACTTTATGCGCAGCATTTTCATGGGCGAGTGGTAATGTCATCAATAAAAAGATAGGTGTGACGAATGTGTTGAGCCTGGTGTCATGGAGCGCTTTGGTGCCTATACTGCCATTTCTTTTGCTCTCTTATCTTTTTGAAGGTGGCAATGTCATTCTGCATAGCTTGAGCAATATGAGTTTGTCATCTGGCCTGACTATTGTTTATCTGGCAGTCGCAGCAACTCTGATAGGTTATACCTTGTGGGGAAAACTACTGTCCAGCTTACCCACCCATCTGGTTGCACCGTTGACACTGATAGTGCCAGTGGTTGGCTTGACAGCAGCATGGTTGATGCTTGATGAGAAACTGAGTCAAATCCAGCTATTAGGTGCAGTTACTGTAATGGCGGGCTTACTCATTAATGTATTCGGGTCAAAACTGGCTCACAATTTACGCAATATATTCGCCTGACTGACCATGCCCCGCATTCAGCCAATTTATTTTCTATTGTTATCAGACACTCTGCTCCTGGATATCGCCGGGCCAGCAGATGCGCTCTTGTTCGCTAATCGCTATCAGGATGCAGTGCGTTTTGAGATGCACTTTATCAGCCCCAAGCAGAGCGTCAACTCTTCTGTTGGCTTGCAACTAGGACCATTGCAAGCTTTGCCGGAACAACTTGCTGAAAATACCATCCTGATCTTGCCCGGACTGATTGGTGGCAATGAAGTCTATGCGCTGCCAGACGCACAAATTGCCATCACATGGCTGTCACAACATGTGCACTCCGATCACAGGGTGGTGTGCATTTGTTCTGGTGCCTTACTGGCAGCTCACGCTGGCTTATTAAGTGGCCATAAGGCAACCACACATCATAATCATTGTCATGAATTAGCTGAAATAGATAGCTCTATCAGGATAGAAGAAAACCGCATCTTCGTTGAAGACGGTCGTATCAGTACCAGTGCCGGCGTTACTGCAGGCATAGACCTGGCGCTGCACCTGGTTAGCGAACTAGCCGGCCCGTTGGCAGCGAGTGCGGTAGCACGCAATCTGGTGGTGTACATGCGTCGCTCGGGCAATGACCCACAATTATCGCCGTGGCTAAAATGTCGTAACCATTTGCATCCCATCGTTCACAAAATACAGGATGCCATGGTCAAAGATCCTGCTTATCCCTGGAACTTGACTGAACTGGCAAATATTGCCTGTAGCAGCACACGCCATGTCACACGGCTCTTCAAGTTACATGCAGAAGTTTCAATACAAACCTATCTGACTTCACTCCGTTTATCGCTGGCGAGTAAATTCCTGGCTAATACTGATTGGTCAATAGAACGTATTGCTGAAGCAGCCGGTTTTGGCTCAGCAAGACAATTCAGACGTATTTGGCACATGCATTTTTCTGCCCCACCTTCAGCCGGACAATTCAGATAGCACGTCAGGCTCAAATGGCATTTAATAAAAACAGATAAGCCCGACACTTTACAGTGACGGGCTTGTCTGTTCTTATCGTGCTGTGAAGGGATCTTACCCCGGCCTTGTTACCGATCTATATCGGCTTAATTTTAAAACAATTGCAAGTCACATTGCAAAAAACCCACCGCTTTCCAGAGGTGGGTTTTTTATTTTTACACAACAGGGAGGATATTCTCTCCCTGCTGCATGGGTAGCAAGCTACCCATTTTCCTGCATAGCTTACTGAATTAAGCGATGAAGTCGCCGGCAACGATAGAACCTGCGCCAGTGATTTTAACGATAAAGTCAGTTGCATCAACAGTACCTACCGTGCCACCGATGTTTTGGAAGGCATAAGTACCAGCTGCTGTACCTGCAGTTACAGTGATGACGTAAGCCTGGGTGTTAGCTGCCAGAGTCGCGCCAGCTGCAGTTGCTGCTGTAGCGATGGCTGCTGCCAGAGTTGCTGTATCAGCAGAAGCGATAGACAACAAGTTCAATGTTGTTGCTGCAGTGCCAGTTTTGAACACGTCAGCGCCAGCAACTTTGAAGTTTGCCACTGTATCGATATTGCCCAGAACAGAACCAGTAGTGATAGTTTCAGCACCAGTTGCAGTTGCAGACAGATTGATCGTATCAGCACCTGTACCGCCTGTGACTGTTACTGCTGTCGCAGCTGTACCCAACAGATTAACTGTTTGGCCGCCTGTACCCAGAACAACTACGTCGCCAGTTGCGCCTTTGGAGTAGTTCAGAACAACACCAGCACCGTTTTCATTGGTGAAAGTGTAGCCAGTTGCTGCAGAGCCAGTGACGTTCAGTGTTTCAACGCCAGTAACCAGAGCAGAGATGTTCAAGTTAGCACCGATAGCACCGATGTTCAGAACGTCTGCACCCAAGCCGCCGTCCAGCGTTGTTGCGCCGGCGATTTGTGTTGCTGTGTAGTTGAATGTATCTGCACCTGTACCACCAACAACGCTCACTGTGTTAGTACCAGCAGTGAAAGTGTTAGTACCGTTAGCCAGTGTGAAGCGTTCGATCGCAGCGTTAGCAACGATAGTACCGGCTGTAGTCAGAGCGATAGTTTCTGTATTGCCTGCAGTTACAGTGCCTGTGAAGCCATTGTATTGCGCTGCAGTCATGGTGTACACACCAGTCGCTGCCAATGTCAAGTTTTCAAAGCCGGAGATGTTGGAACCAGCGATGTTAGCACCAGCTGCCAATGTCAACGTATCTGTACCTGCGCCTGCACTGAAAGTACCAGCGTAAGTGAAATTACCCAATGTCAGGTTGTTAGTACCTGTACCCAGATTCACATTACCAGCTGCGAAGGAAGCACCAGCACCTGTTACGTCCACACTGTCATTACCTGTGCCGCCATTCACTGTAGTAATACCAGTGGTAGTTGCACCGAAAGTGATAGTGTTAGTTGCGTTAGCCAGATTCAGAGTCTTGATGTTGGTGATAGTACCGCCTGTTGTACCGTTACCGATAGCAACAGTAGCTGCATCACCCAGAGTGATGATATCTGTGTCAGCAGCATTACCGTTGACAGTTGTACCACTCAAAGTTGCAGTCAAGCCTGTGAAGTTGTCGTTCACGTTCAATGTGCTGTTGAATGTGCCGCCAGCTGTCAATGCTGTTGGAGTCAATGCTGTACCACCGCCGTTGACTGGGTTAGTACCAACAACACCTGTTGTTACTGTTGCGCCGCCAGATACTGTCACTGCATTGGATGTTGTCGTGTTGTTCACGCCGCCGCCAGTTGCATTGGAAGAAGACGTTGTGTCAATCACCAAAGTGCCGCTAGTAACAGAGATCAAGGACAGATCGATGTTGTTTACACCAGCGATGTCATCAACGATAGTCAGTTGATGTGGCACATTGCCTGTGAAAGTGATCACTGGTGTGCTCAGGGACAGAGCAGCACGGGCAGCGACCAGAGCAGCATACTGGGAAGCAGTAATCACAACCGCAGAGTTCGCAGTGATGTTTTCGATGTTGGACAGTTGTGCACCGGCCAGGTTGAT
>NZ_JBYTAV010000004.1:375897-578051 GCF_058788535.1 Undibacterium sp. FW305-107 | reverse complement strand
GCTATCCGGCACTGCATGTTTTTCTGCTGTGATGCCCATGTCCTGCAGCAGATCAGCGGTGCGTTCTGCATGTGGGGTGTTATTGCCGGGAGGCGTATCGGTCGGTACGCGTACCAGTTCTTGCAAGAATTTGACCTGCTCGTCAAAGTGGCTGTCTATCCAGGCGTCGAGTTGTTCGTAGTTGTTCATGTCTTGTACTTTCTAAATTTTTTTGATTTACTTGGCACCAGCCTGGAACCAGGCACCGACGACTGCACGTTCTTCTTCCGTCATTTGCGTCATATTCCCTATAGGCATGGCCTTGAGTTGCACGGCCTGCATATTGACCTTGACCGCATTCTGCTTGATCTGTTCTGGCGTATCGAGTTTGATGCCGGCGGGTGCAGTGGCAAAACCAGGCTGCGTAGGAGCGGCAGCATGGCAGGATGCACAACGCTGCTGGATGATGCCCTGCACTTTAGTGAACTGGGCAGCGGCTGCTTCTGCCGCCGACAGGGCCGGGTCAGGTGCCGCCACCTTGGCTGGCGGCTTGGGAGCAATCGCAATCGCCACTGCCAGCAATAAAGTCACGCCCGCCGCAGGATAAGCCCAGTTGGTAATACCCTTGTGGCGCAGGTTGAAAAAGTGGCGTATCAAGACACCTGCCGCCATGATGGTCGCCAGCACCAGCCAGTTGTACTCATGGTTATAGGTCATTGCATAATGGTTGCTGATCATGATGAACAGCACCGGCAGGGTAAAGTAATTGTTGTGTACGCTGCGCTGCTTGGCTTTTTGGCCGTGGATGGGATCTGGCGATTTACCCTGCTGCATGGCTTCGACGAGTTTTCGCTGGCCGGGGATGATGAGCATCAGCACATTACCCACCATCATCGTGCCTATCATGGCACCGACGTGGATATAGGCAGCGCGGCCACTGAGGAATTTCGACAACACAAACGCCGCCGCCACAATGAATACAAACATGATGATGCCCAGCAAGCCTTCACGCTTGCCCAGCGGTGAGCGGCACAGCAAGTCATACACAGTCCAGCCCACCAGCAGCGTACCCAGGCCTATGCCTATGGCTTGCCAGCTCGTCAGGTCAGCCACTGACTTGTCTATCATCATGGCAGAGGCATTGAAGTAATAGACGATGAACAGCATCGCAAAGCCAGACAGCCAGGTGGCATAGGCTTCCCATTTGAACCAGTGCAATTCTTCTGGTAATTCTTTGGGGGCGATCAGGTATTTTTGCGGGTTATAAAAACCACCACCATGCACGGCCCACAATTCACCAGACACACCCTTGTTGGCCAGTTCAGAACCGGGCTTGGGTGGGCGGATATTATTGTCGAGCCAGACAAAGTAAAAGGATGCGCCTATCCAGGCTATCCCTGTGATCAGGTGCAGCCAGCGGACGATCAGGTTCAGCCACTCAGTGCCATACGCAAGTAAAAAAGCTTCCATGTTTTCTCTCATGTTAGAAGCTCGTCTGCCTCCGCGGGGCTCTTCAGACGAGAGGGATATACAAAATCCCAAATCGGTCGCGAACCGTGAAGCTCCGCTGCGACCAGTTTAATAAGCTCCAAAAACATCATTCTCGGGCGCATTGCTGCGTTTTGCGCCTTGTACTGCATCCCGATGTTCGTTTTTGAAGCTTATTTTAAAAACCAATTCAGTGCTAAAAAACCACAACCTGTATCTATCTGTCGCAAATGTCTCCTATTGTCGCAGTTAGACCAAGGGCAGGTAACGTTGATCCAGCATCAATAGCAAAAAACTTGGTGAAGTTTGGTAACGATAAACTTTTTCCCTACAAACTTCATTGAAAACGAAGTATATTAAAAATACAGATTTCGATATACGTTTGAAGACAGGCATCAGCATGGCACAACTACCCAATCATCTCGATCTGCATCTGATACGCATTTTGTATCTTTTGCTCAGTGAGAAAAACGTCTCCCGCGTGGCTTTGAAGCTTAACCAGCCCCAGCCTTCGATTTCTGCCTCGCTACGCAAACTGCGCGAACTGACTGGCGATCAATTGCTGGTACGCGGTGGCCGCGGCATGGTGCCTACTCCTCATGGCGAAACCCTGCTCAAGCCTGCCAAACGCATACTCGATGAAACCGAATTGTTGTTTGAACGCAAAGTCCCCTTTGTCGCCCAGCAAGAAAGCAAGACTTTTCATATTGCCGCACCTGATTCCCTGCATGTGCAATTCCTACCCAGCGTGGTAGAACGTTTGCGGCGTGAATCCCCCAAAAGCCGCATCGTCATCCATGGCCTGGGAGCAGAGGTTGATTATGTACGCCATCTGTCTGACGGCGATCTCGATCTGGTCATTGCCAACTGGGATGAGCCGCCACAACATCTGCATCTGTCCAAGCTGTTTGAAGACCCCATCGTCTGCGCCATGCGTGCCGACAGCCCTTATGCCAAGCGCACTGGTACTGACGAGATGACGCTGGAAGACTACCTGAGCCTGCCGCATGTCGCACCTTCGCAACTACTATCTGGCTACCATGGCGTCATCGATGCCCATCTGGAACGCCAGCACCTGCGCCGCAATGTCGTGGTGGAGTCCGCTTACTTTGGCCTCATGCCACATATGCTGGCGCAATCCGACATGGTGCTGACGACAGGCAAGCAATACCTGAGCTTTTATGAAAAAAGCCTGCAACTAAAGACTTTTTCCATCCCCATCAAGTTCCCGCCACTGCGCTTTTACCAGCTCTGGCATGAACGCGTACATCATTCGCCAGAACACAGATGGCTGCGTGAGCAGATTGCTCAGGCAGCCAAGTCACTGATGTCCAAATAATCCTGATCGATGCAGGGACTTAACTGCCCCTGTAAGTCGAGTAAGCCCAGGGAGATACTACCAGCGGCACATGGTAATTCTGGCTGGCATCAGCCACACCAAAAGCCAGGGTCACGCGGTCTATGAATTTGGGGCTGGGCAGGTCCACGCCCTGTTTGTCGAAATAATCACCTGCTGCAAACACCAGCTCATACAGACCGGGTTTCAGGCTGTCGCCCTCAAGCAGTGGCGCATTGCAGCGGCCATCATGGTTGGTGGTCTCGGTCTTGAGCAAGGTTTTCCCGCCTGCATTGACGGCATATAACTCCACCTGCACACCCACGCCGGGTTTGCCAACGGTGATATCCAGCACATGTGTACTGAGCTTTCCCATACTGATCTCCTATATTGATGACTTGAAATGCGCTATCAGCCAAATCTTATACTGCCAGCAGTCTATCAATATACTATCGAAGATATACAGATCATGAAGACAGCAGCACATCGCAGGCCAGAATTGGGCTTAAGCTTCATCATCATCATGCCGGGACAACACCGGTCACATTAAAGCATAGGCACAATAATAGGCACAACGCCTGACCAATTATGACGACAACTCTGGACCACCTGAACCACTGCAGCACGCAAGACTTTGTGCACATCCTGCACGGTATCTATGAACATTCACCCTGGATACCTGAGAGGGCAGCCGCCAGCCGCCCTTTTGCCAGCATCACAGCTCTCAAGCTGGCCTTGCAAACCGTGGTCAGTCAGGCGACAGAAGCAGACCAACTGGGCCTGATTTGTGCCCACCCCGAGCTGGCAGGCAAGGCCGCGATCGCAGGCGAGCTGACCCGTGAATCCACAGGTGAACAGGCCAAGGCAGGCCTGACCAATTGTAGTGCAGAAGAATTCGCGATACTGCATAAACTCAATGCCGACTATAACAGCAAGTTTGGTTTCCCCTTCATCCTCGCCGTCAAAGGGCCGGATGGCAAGGGTTTTACGCGGGCAGCCATCATCGCCACCTTCCAGCGCCGCTTTAAAAACCAGCGTGCAGATGAGCTGGCAGAATGCCTGCGTCAGATAGGCCGCATCGCCGAACTGCGCCTGAATGACTTGCTCGAACACACGCTGCAATTTGGCAACACCATCATGCAATGGTCAGAAACCCTGGCCGCCTGGAGCGATGATGAAGATGGCCTGACTTGCGCCTACATGACACCCTCGCACCAAAAAACCGCAGAGCAACTGGCGGCCTGGATGCGTGAAGCTGGCATGCATGTGCATATCGATGCGGTCGGCAATGTGGTAGGCCGTTACCTGTCTGATGCGACAGATGCCAAGACCCTGCTGACTGGCTCCCACTACGACACCGTCTGCAACGGTGGCAAATACGATGGCCGCGAAG
The DNA here is from genome assembly GCF_058788535.1 of Undibacterium sp. FW305-107. Lineage (NCBI taxonomy): Bacteria > Pseudomonadati > Pseudomonadota > Betaproteobacteria > Burkholderiales > Oxalobacteraceae > Undibacterium > Undibacterium sp. FW305-107. The sequence continues at coordinate 573,855 of NZ_JBYTAV010000004.1, read as the reverse complement.
GCATCTTGCTGCCCATCGCCATCGTCAAATACCTGAACGAGAGAAATGAAAAACTGCCTTTCAACTTTGAGATCATCGGCTTTTCTGAAGAAGAAGGCGTGCGTTTCAAAAGCACCTTCCTGGGTAGTAATGCCGTCATCGGCCAGTTTGACCTGGCCTTGCTGGACAAGACAGATGCTGACGGCATCAGCATGCGTGAGGCACTGACTGCCGCCGGGCATGATGTCAAACAAATCCCGGCCATCGCACGTGACCCTGCACAGATACTGGGCTATGTAGAAGTGCATATAGAACAGGGCCCGGTCTTGCTGGGCCGTGACCTTCCCGTGGGCATAGTTACTTCCATCGCAGGCAGTTGCCGTTATCAGGTACAACTCAAAGGTGTCGCCAGCCATGCTGGCACCACACCCATGAGCATGCGCAAGGACGCCGCAGCTGCTGCCGCAGAAATCATTTTGTATGTAGAGCAGCGTTGCGCGAATGGCACGTCCTTGGTTGGCACGGTAGGCCAGTTACAGGTACCGCATGGTTCAGTCAATGTGATCCCCGGCTCCTGCAATCTGTCACTGGATATCCGTGCCGCTGACGATGCCACCCGCGATGCTGCGGTGAATGACATCCTGACAAAGATAGAAGCTATCTGCCAGCAACGCAATATTGAAGTGAACATCGTCAAAGCCGTATCCGCCCCCGCAGCTCCTTGCGCCCCGTGGCTGATGCAGCAACTGGCAGCAGCCACGCAAAGAGCAGGTTTGCCAGCGTTTGAACTACCATCCGGCGCAGGCCATGATGCCATGGCAATAGCGAAGATGACCGATGTTGCCATGCTGTTCACCCGCTGCGGTAACGGCGGTATCAGCCACAACCCGCTGGAAACCATGAGCGCCGACGACGCAGAAGTCTCGGCCCAAATTTTGCTCGATTTTTTAAGGAATTTTAAGGGGAAATCTTAATACCGAAAAGCTCACCACAAAGGTCTAGTTTTTCAGTTCAACAAACCAGGATTTCTGGCGCCACTTTCAGTATTGCCTGCTTCAGCTTCGCAATGAAGACCTCATGCAGGGCAAAGACTGAGCTTGAGCCTGCTGCCATGTTTGCGCTTGATAGCGCTGCATGGTTTGAGGCGACGCAAGAATATGCTTTCACAGGCATTTTTTTACGACGCAGATCAATCCTGACGAGATGTCTTCTTCCAGTTCGTGGAGGTTGCACTTCGTCAGGTAGCAGTAAAAAGCGCAGTCGGACTATATGTTTCGGCTGTATTTGTAGCCGCTCTTTGTGACGACATCATCGTCATGAAGGTAAACCAGGAGTCTTGCACATGATGCATTCTTCTCACATCCCGATTACCAGTCGCTTCAATCTTTAGCATTTCAGTATGAGCATTTCCAGCCATCACTGAGAACAAGTTCCGTCAGAGAACCCAGCAGTGATGTGTCACAAACCAACCATCCAAGCAAGGAAGAGACGATGCAAACAGCGATACACCCGGTAGATGAAAAGCTACCAGCAGCAAAATTATTCACTCTGGGCATACAACACGTGCTGGTGATGTATGCCGGGGCGATAGCCGTGCCTCTCATCATCGGCGGCGCATTACATTTACCCAAAGACCAGATAGCCTTTCTCATCAATGCTGATTTATTCTGTTGCGGCCTGGTGACCCTGATACAGGCGCTGGGCATCTGGAAGTTTGGCATACGCATGCCTGTCATGATGGGCGTCACTTTTGCGGCAGTAGGCCCCATGGTGGCAATGGCTGGCAACCCCAGCCTGGGCATACTCAGCATTTATGGGGCAGTGATTGCCTCTGGTATTTTTGGTCTCATCATTACTCCCTTCATGAGCCGGGCGGTCAGGTTTTTTCCACCTGTTGTCACCGGCACCATCATCACAGTCATTGGCATTACCCTCATGCGCGTGGGTATCAACTGGGCAGCAGGTGGACAACCGATGATCTTTGATGCGGCAAGCAAATCCATGCAGCCCAATCCCAATTATGGTGCGCCTGAAAACCTGGCGATTGCCTTTTTTGTGCTGGTCTCCATCATGGTCATGACGCGCTATCTGCGCGGTTTCTTGGGCAATATCTCGGTCTTGCTGGGCATGGTGCTGGGCTTTGTCGTCTCGCTGGCGCTGGGCAAGGTCAGTTTTGATGGCCTGGGCGAGGCAGGCTGGTTTGCCTTCATCATGCCCTTCCAGTATGGCATGCCGACTTTTGACCTGGGTGCCATCATAGGCATGTGCCTGGTCATGATCGTCACGATGGTGGAATCGACAGGCATGTTCCTCGCCCTGTCTGAACTCACAGGCAAGCACATCAGCAATGAAGAATTGGCCAATGGCTTGCGGGCTGACAGCCTGGGCACTGTCATAGGTGGTGTCTTCAATACTTTTCCCTACACCTCGTTTTCACAAAACATAGGCCTGGTCGGTGTCACGGGTGTTCGCAGCCGCTATGTCTGCGCTGCTGCGGGCGTTATTCTGGTGGCGTTTGGCATGTTCCCCAAAATGGCGCATGTGGCGGCATCGATACCAGTGTATGTGCTCGGTGGGGCAGGCATAGTCATGTTTGGCATGGTGGCGGCCACCGGTATCAAGATACTCGGTAATGCCGGGCTCAATCACCAGCGCCACAACCTGTTCATCGTTGCTGTCAGCATAGGCGCGGGCATGATACCCCTGGTTGCGCCGCAGTTCTTCTCGCACTTGCCGCACTGGCTGGGCACAGTAGTCGATAGCGGCATCTTGCTGGCTACCATCGCGGCAGTGACGCTCAATCTGTTTTTCAACGGTCAGGGTGCTGAGTCTGAAGCCAAGGCGTTTGCCATGGCAGCGGCCCACAGCTCCGACCACTAATTTTCTCTGTTACTTTATTTGTTATGGCCAGCTTACTTATCAAAAATGCCCGCGTTGTCGTCACCATGGACGACACGCGCCGTGAAATCAGCAATGGTGCGGTATACATCATCGACAATGTTATCGCTGAGGTGGGCCTGAGTGCAGACTTGCCGCAAACTGCCGATGAAGTCATTGATGCGGCTGACCATGTTGTCATGCCCGGCCTCATCAATACCCATCACCATATGTACCAGAGCCTGACGCGTGTCATACCTGCGGCGCAAAATGGTGAGCTGTTCAACTGGCTGACCAATCTCTACCCTATCTGGGCCAACCTGACACCAGAAATGGTGCAGGTATCGACCCAGGCTGCGATGGCAGAGCTGATCCTGTCTGGCTGCACGACGAGTAGCGATCATCTCTACATCTACCCGAATGGCTGCCAGCTTGATCACAGCCTGCAAGCCGCGCAAGAGATAGGCATGCGTTTTCATGCGGCGCGTGGTTCCATGAGTGTGGGCCAGTCAAAAGGTGGCCTGCCACCAGACCGTGTGGTGGAAGACGAGGCCAGCATACTGCACGACACCCAGCGTCTGATAGAGACTTATCACGACAGTAGCCGCCATGCCATGCAACGCATCGTCGTGGCACCCTGCTCACCATTTTCTGTCTCACGCGATCTCATGCGTGAATCCGCAACACTGGCACGCAGCTTCGGCGTATCGCTGCATACCCACCTGGCAGAAAATGCCAATGACATCGCCTACAGCCGCGAGAAATTCAATATGACACCGGCAGAATATGCCGAGGATTGCGGCTGGGTAGGTCATGATGTCTGGCACGCCCATTGTGTACAACTCGATGATGATGGCATCTACATGTTCGCCCGCACAGGCACAGGCATTGCCCATTGCCCTTGCTCGAATATGCGTCTGGCGTCTGGTATCGCACCCATACGTAAAATGCTCGATGCCGGTGTCAGTGTCGGCCTGGGCGTCGATGGCTGTGCCTCGAATGATTCCGGTCATATGCTGGGCGAAGTCAGGCAAGCCATGCTCTTGCAACGCGTGGGTTTCGGCCCCGATGCCATGACAGCCAGACAGGCGCTGGAAGTCGCCACCCTGGGTGGGGCCAAGGTACTCAATCGCGACGACATAGGCGCACTCAAACCCGGCATGTCAGCTGACATCGTCATGTTCAACCTGAAGCAGATAGGCTACGCCGGTGCCTGGCATGATCCGGTAGCTGCACTGGTATTTTGCACGCCTTCAGATGTGGCATACAGCATCATCAATGGCCGTGTCGTGGTGCGTGATGGACAAATCACGTCGATAGATTTACCAATAGTGATGGAAAGACATAATCGTCTTGCCCATCAACTGGCTGAGGCAGCACGTTGAGCTGATTTTGCTCGTCCCAGGTGCTGACAGTGGTATAAAAGTACCGCTGTCAGCATCAATTTTAGTGAATCCAGAACTTGCTGGTATGCTATGAGTCATAGACCTTAATAACTCATGCATGAACAAACAGACTATTTCAAATTCGCTTGAAACCGAAGAACTGCAAAAACAGTTTTTTCACTCCCTTACCCTGGGTACAGGCAGGGCGATGTTGCTCTTGAAAGCGCATCCACAAATAGATTTCTCTTTGCAGATACTGGCTGCGACCATTAACAATCTAGCCTATGACAAACAATGTGAAGGCAGCAGAGCAGAATATCTATACAGCCTGATCAGGCGATCACGGCAAAAAGATGAGCTGATTCGCATCATCATCAAAAAGCTCAGCGCTAAAAAACGTAATGACTATGGCATGGATCAGTTAAGCGATCTCGTCCTGTATTTCCATCAGGATGGTATAGCCGGAGCAAAAGAGGCTTTGTTAAACAGATTTGAAAAGTCCTTCAGCAATGGTTATGAGCTTTATGCGCGAGATGTGCTGCTGGAAATCGAAGGCATGGCAGGCCTGATCATGGTTGCTGAAAAAGTGGGGCAACTTCCAGAGCAAGAAAGAGCAAATTACGAAGATCGCTGGCGTGTCGATGACTTTCAAAAAGAAAATAAATCTATCGATGTGTATGCGGAACTGGCTAAAGCCGCTGGGAAAAATGCAGCTATAAAAAACTATCTTGATTTGATCTTGTCGGTTGAGCCAAGAAAGAAATACAGGCGCAGTAAAATTGTGCCGTATACCCTTGCAGATATTGAAGACATCGTCGATGAAGATAGCCGGTTTCCACGATTCTGGCAATATCGTATTGAGGGTATGAACCCGGCAGATATAGAGCAAGTCGCGAGAAATATTCTGGCCGAAAAAGATGGCGACAGGAAAAATAGATATCTACGCTTCTTCGACAAAAAAAAATTTCCATTTGATTATGCTCCCTTGTTGGAACTGGCGAGCAAAAAGAATATTAAAAAAAGTCGCCGGATAATGAATGCTGTGAATGCACTCAGTTATTTCAAAGCTGAAGATATTCGTACACTGGCACTTAAAAAATTTTCCAGTGAAAAAACACCCTGGGATTACTTGAGATTACTGGTCAATAATTATCAAACTGGTGATGCGAAAATTTTACTGGAGATCATACAACGCTCAGACAATTTTCATCACATGCATGATCTGGTAGCTGGCCTGATTGATATTTATGATGCCAATCCAGACCCTGAATGCAAGGCACCGCTCGAAGCCATATATTACGGCATGAATTGTGCAATGCATAGATGGAGCGTGATAGATCTGCTAAATAGAAATGGCGTACTTTCTGACGAGATTGTGGAAGAACTTGCTTATGATACGGATGAAGACTTACGAAAATTATCCCGTAGCATAAAACGCTCTCGCTCCAAAGTTGAGGCTTAGCGATGTTTATCTGTGAGCAGTCTATGAGCCCAGCTTTGCCAGAAAATCTCATTAACGCAGAACATATTGTGACTATGCATGGTGCAAAATAACTATTTAAAATTATCTGAAACTGAGGATTTGCAAAAGCAATTTTTTCACGCCCTACACCTGGGTACAGGCAGGGCGATGCTGCTTATGAAAGCTAATCCGGATGTCGATTTTTCCAAAAAACTCATTGCGGCATCCATCAAAAATCTTGCGAATGATCCTCAGTCTGAAGGTAGCCGGGCCGATTACTTGTATCCATTGATCAGGCGGGCCAAAAATAGAGCCTTGATAGAGAAAGCGGTAATTCAAAAACTTAAAAATAAAAAATCTGGAATATTCGATCTGAATCAATTGTGTGACCTCGCAATGAACTTCTATCAGGATGGAAATCTTCATGCCAGAGAAATTTTTCTTGAGCGCTTCGACAAATCTTTCCATGCCGATTATGAGTTTTGTGGCGAAGAACAAATCTTGAAGATGGATGGATTGCAGGGCTTATTCAAGTTGGCTGAAAAAATAGGAAAACTTCCTGAAGAAGATAGATCCTGGTATGAATATCGTTGGTACATTGATGATCTCCAAAAAGAAAATCCGCATTTGAACGTATATGCAGAGCTTGAAAAAGCAGGGCAAGAGAATCCTGATATCAACAACTATTACAAACTGATTGCTGCCATTGAACCTGTAAAGCCTTCGCTCCGCAAAGTTGCTCTAGCTTATAAAGTAAAAGATGTGGAGGAGCTTATCAATCGTCCAAGCAAGCGCGTCGGGTTTAATCGCGACCGTACGCTGAGGATGCCACAGCAGGAGATAAGTGCCGTTGCCAGAAACTTCCTTGATGAAAAAGACAAACTCAGAAGATTCAGGTATCTGCGATTTTTTTATGCGACCAGATTTCCTTTTGATTATGCGCCTTTGCTAAAAATTGCGAGCGGTAAAAAAAATCATCAGACTATGGCAGTGAATAATGCCGTGCTGGCGCTTAGCCATTTTTCTGGCGATGACATACGTGCCCTGGCTTTGAAGAAACTGCAGGAAGAGAGAATCCCCTGTGAGTACCTGCATCTGCTCGTCAGTAACTATCAGGCCGGAGATGCTGAAATGCTGGCGGAAATAATAGGGCGAGCAAAAAATTTTGATGAAGTACATCTACTGGTACAAGGCATCGTTGCCATATTCAAAGCGAATCCCGGGGCTGATTGTAAGGCGCCGCTGGAAGCGATGTATTACAGCATGAATTGCGCAATACACAGACGGGACTTGATAGAACTGCTGAGCGATAATCAAGTGCTGTCCGATGAAATTCTGGAAGAACTGCCCTATGACTCGGATGAGGGTGTGCGAAAATTATGCCGAAAAATAAAACGCCAGCGCAGTGCTGTTGTGATGAATCAGGATAAGACGGTTTGATCCCGGTTTGCATGCATATCCAACATGCATGCAAACCCAGTTTAGTTTGCTAACTCAAGCTGCGATAGCTGCTCTGAGTGCACTTCTTTCTTGTTCAGTAAAATCCAGGGTAGTTAAATCATCATTGAGCATGACGACATGTGGCGTGCCAACGAGCCTGACTGCCAGTGCCATATCTTGTTGATGTGGCAGGAACAGGGGAGCCTCCTTCTTGCGCATGATATGACGAAGTTTTTTCTTCGTGCCATCTATATCGGTTTCAAAAAATACTGTGCGTCCGTTTTGTATATCTTTGACTTTAACCATGACCGGCTGTATGCCTGGCTTGCTTTTAATCACGCGGTTAAACAGATGGCTTAGCCAGGCGGCGTACATGCAACCGAAAAACATGAAACCGAACAACAGGGTAAAAGTCAGTATCATGAAAAAGCGGTTGGTGATATGTTCAGTCGCCATTGTGGTCGTAATCATGCTGGGGTTGGATCTGGACCTGACAGCTTCAGTGGACATGGATGGCTGGAAGCTGACAAACCAGAAACTGTGCTTGATCTCTTGTGCTACGCTGTCTTGTGGTGTTGGCAGGTAGCGGATTTTGACATCGCAGTCGATAAAGATGACTTTGCGGCTCTTGCAGCTACCATGAATTTCTGCACGTTCATCCACGACAGGGTCCTTGGATACCTTGTAGTCATACAAAAAATCCGGCACCGTCATATAGATCAGGCCGACCAGAAAAAGCAGCCCGACCATGGACAGGCCTATCAACATCAGCACCCCCTGTTTCCCGGTTGCGAGTATCTGCATGCGTCGTTTGGGAAAGACACCGCTGATGGACGCAAGTTGTGCTTCCGCAGTAGTACCGCGTGTTTGAAATTGTGTCTGGGACATGTCCGGCTTTCCTGGCAGTATAAAGATACTTCTGTACGCAAATTCGCAAGCGGGAAGTATCTGAAAATCAGATGGACCGGGGTAGGATTATTTCAATTTTTTACACTCAGATTATCAACTTGAAACTGTGATTATCATTCAGCAACCAGTATATTTGCCGGTGACCGAATGGAAAAGTGTCAGTGTTGATAAATCGGCCCTGAAAAGGCCAGTTACTACATTTGCTGGAATAAATGCGTGTGATTGCGGCTGACTTCCAGTTTTTCTGTATGACCTTTCAGGCCTATCAACTGGCGGCCGCGGAAATCGCGGGTGACTTCGGCAATCGCAGAGACGCGCACCAGGGTGGAGCGGTGTATGCGCCAGAATTCTTTGGGGTCGAGTTCGTCTTCCAGCTCTTTTAGTGATTTGCGTATCAGGTATTCAGCTTGCTCGGTTTGTACCAGGGTATATTTTTCGTCAGAGCGGAAAAACAAGACTTCCTTGGTGCTGACCATGCGCAGGCTGCTGCCTACGCTGGCCTGTATCCAGCGCAGGTATTCGCGCTTCTGGTTTTGATGCTGCATTAACTGCGTCAGCATTTGTTCAACCTGTCTGGCCTGGTCGTTGGCGGCATTCGCGGGCCCGGATTTTTCTTGCTGACGCTGTTGTAATCTTTCTTGCAGGCGCTGGCAAGTGCCGGCCAGCCTCTCGGCCTCTACCGGTTTCAGCAGATAATCCATGGCACCGCGCTCGAAAGCCTGTATCGCATATTCATCATAAGCAGTCACAAACACCACCAGCGCCTGCTTGGCCAGGATGCTGGCGGCTTCAATGCCATTCTTGCCAGGCATGCGTATGTCGAGAAAGATAATGTCAGGGTGCAGTTCTTCTGCCTGTTCTATAGCCACTATGCCATTCGCGGCTTCGGCAATGATGGATAAGTCTGGCCACACTTGTTGCAAGCGTGCGCGTAGCTGGTCGCGCATCGGGCTTTCATCATCGACTATCATTGCTGTTGCCGCAGTTGCTAATGCTGACATGCTCATACCTGATGTTGGATTGTGGAATGAATAAGAATAGTATTGTTATTGCTTTGTGTCTACAGGCACAAGTATGCCGACGACTGCACCACCCGCTTGCGGTGCTTCAATCACCAACTGCGCCTTGCCTGAGTACAGCACTTTCAGGCGCTCACGTATATTCGTCAGACCCATGCCATCGTCGGCATGCATGTCAAAGCCCATGCCGTTATCACTGACTTCCACCAGCAATTGCCCATCGACTTTTTTTGCCGTGATGCGGATATGCCCGCCTGTGGTCTTGGGTTCCAGGCCATGCTTGATGGAATTTTCCACCAGGGTTTGTATCATCATCGAAGGAAAAGGCAGGAATTCCAGCTCAGATGGTAAGTCTATATCGTAAGTAAGACGTTCCTGCATGCGTGCCTGCATGATGTTCAAATAGGCGCGGCACATCTCCATTTGCTGGCCCAGCTTGCCATTACCCTTGTCGCGCATTTGCGGCATGGCCGAGCGCAGGTATTTGATCAGGTGCTGGTGCACGATGGTGGCTTGTGCAGGATTGGTTTCTATGAGCTGACCTATCAAAGCCAGGGTGTTGAATAAAAAGTGTGGCTCTATCTGCGCCTGCAAGGCTGCCATCTCTGCTTCCAGCAGTCTGCGTTCCAGTGCTTCAACATCGGCGCGGGTTGCTGCCGCAGTGGCGGCGATCTCTGCACTACGCTTGCCGCCCGCCAGGCTCTTGATGATGAAAGAGGCGAACACCAGTGCAGGCATCAAGCCACCCAGCCCCAGGGCACCTCCTACTATCATGGCGACCAGCGAGATGCCCAGTAAAGATGACCAGGGGACTACGGCCAGCCAGTCAAAGAACTTCCACCAGACCACTGTCACCGTATCGGTGATATCCATGATCAGGTCGAGTACCTTGTTATCGTCGCGATGTTTCATACTAACTTTCCATGCGCCGCTTATCGTTCAAAGCGGCTTATTCAGTTTGTGGATTTGTTGCTGTCTTATCTTTGTCAGCAAACAATTTGACGATGATAGCGCCAAATACCAGGCCATTCGCCAGTGATGATAAATGCAATATGCCGCCAGTGATCAACGTCAGCAAAGAAGTCAGCAAGAGTTTTTTCCAGGATGCCTTCAATACCCAGTCAAAAGCTTCGCGGCCTACATATGTCATTGTCTCTGCCAGGTTTTTGACAAAGTCCAGTACTGGGTTGTTGTTTGTGCTGTTCATGTTATCGCTCCTGTTAGTTGTTGTTTCAACGGTGACCAAAGTGGTGTTTTCTGTTTTTTCGTTTTTTTCTATTCCAGAATTCATTTTTCTCTCCTGTTTGCTGGATGACTTACTGCATCCATGTAGGCAGAATAGCAGGCACTTTTATCAGGCCACAGTCTCTTGCGACTAACAGTATCTTGCTATGGTCCAACGGTCATTTTGGAGGATAAATGGGAGACATTTATTCCTCGTTGATAGCAGAGACTTGCTACCCAGGCAGCAGACAAGCCTCTTTCTACGTGAAGATTTTATTTTTTACATAACATCAGCCTGTCAAAACCCAGGCCGAAGCCTATGCCTTGCTTATAGCTGCCACCGCCGACAACCTGCTTTTGTGCACCCAGGCCAGGGACGGAGATTTCAAAACCGGCTTCTGTGTAATAGTCCAGGCCACGCTTGACAGCGGTAGCAACCTCATAGCCATCGGTTTTTAAAGCCACCATTTGTTCAGCCATAGCCAGCAGCTCTTCACGACAGCCTGGATTATCAGGATTGATGATTTCCACCCCAAACTGGAAGAATTCACGGTAACGCCCTTCCTGTGGTTTTTCATACCGCCAGCAGCGTTCGAAATACCAGAATTTTTGATTTTTCTTTTGCTTGAAGTGTTTATCGGCAAGCAGTTGTACCGTCGCTGTAGCCTCGGGGCGCAAGCACAGTGATCTGCCTTTTTTATCGGGGAAGACATACATCTGCGACAGCACTTCAGGGCCTGCCTTGTTGACATAAATATTCGCTGGTTCCAGCGAAGGCAACATGATTTCGTTAAAGCCGTTCGCCTCAGCAATTGCGATCAGAGCATTCAAGAGCCGGCGTCTTTCTTTAACTTCGTCACCTATCAGAATACGTGTACCACGGCTTTGTTCTTCTATTCTTAATTCCATATTTCACTCCATCACTGCATTGCAACATACCTGCCGGACAAGAGCATTGTGCCCTGGCGTCAGCAGAAATAAAAAAGCCCTCTGTGCAGGCTGAGAGGGCTTTCTTAGTGATGGGGCTTAACATTCATCCAAGCAATAGCTCTCCCAGCCAGCGATGTGACTGATGTTGAGATGCATGAAAAATGGATGTAATAAAAGAGTTCATGCCTTGAGCATAAAGTTGCTGACAGCCAATGTCAACCGTATAAACAAGTTGAAAATGAAAAGTTTTTTCGTGACTTAAGAAAATTTTGTTCTGTTACGTCTAATTACAACTTTTCAAAACATTATTCTTTCCAATCAATCACTTGCACCGCTAAAATTCCGCGCTTGCTAACAAGCACCCAATTTTATGGTTTTGTTAATTTCGACCTAGATATTTATAAAATATATTACTAATATATTTCAACCAAATCATAAGCAAATTTAGTCAATGCGATTTGGTAATGCAATGTCCGACGCTAATTAATAGGGAGTGTTCAGGCATTGAGACATGGAAGCAGCGGCATGCAGATGCATGTCTGCTGCTTCTACATATATGGGGCTGGTAAAAACCTTCTTCAAGTCATTCAGGCGGCGATAGTTTACAAGCTATCGAATGAAAAAGCCTGAAGGGGATGGTATTGCCTGAAGCTCTTAAACAATCAGGGAGACGTTTTACATGTTATATCCAAATAAAATAGCAAGCATGGCGGGAGTATTGGCTCTTAGTTTCACGGGGTTCACGCAATTGGTTCACGCTGCAGATGCGGAAGACCATACGCGCTTGAAGCAAGCACCCATGCCGCATCAAAGGCAGAGTTTGCCGCCAACGGCAGAACAAAAGAAATTCAATTTGCCACCAACGAACGCAGCACGCCTGGATCTGGGCATCGTCAATAAACAAAAAAACCTGATGGCGCCACCACCATCGGATGATTGCAAAAACATGGCAACCCTGGCTGGTTATAGTGGCGACGCACTGGCCACTTACATTGTCAACCTGCCGAGCTATGAATGCCATTACGGCTTGTTTTCGCTGAATGCTACTGATGCAGCGAAAGTGTATTCACCAGCCAATTTCACTGCAGTCATCAATCGCTTTGCACAAGAAGCGGCGAACTACAATGCCACCAATATGGCCTTGGTCAACCTGATCATTTACCTGCGCGCCGGTTACTATCTGGCTGGCGGCAACACGATACCGGCACCATCGGCGAATTATCTGACCAGCATGCGCGGGCCTATCAAACAACTGGTGGATGGCAATCAACTGTTCAAGACCAATACGGTCGGCCCAAGTACGGCAGCTGAAACCTTGAAACTGGTGACCAACCTGCATGATGAAGCCTATTACCTGTCCAGCGTAAAAAACATCGTCACACGTTATACCAATACTGCATCTAACCCGGCAGCCACAGATGCGCTGAAGTCATCCACCGTTGCTGATGCTTACACGGCCGCGCTGACTATTCTCTTCTACGGTCATTCACGTCCGGATGCCTTGGCTATCTTGCGTAACGATATATCCTACGCGACGGCACTGAATAATTTTGTCGTCAATAACAAGGCCGCATTGCTGGGCACCAGCCTCGAATACCAGCTCAGCGATACCGAGAATGAAGCCTTCCGTTTCATGCAGTATGCCAACCTGCAGCCTACGGTCAAGCCTATGGTCAAGTACCAGCTCAGCCATTCGACCATGACAGGTAACGACAGCATGTTGTGGCTGAACGCGGCATCTGCGGTCAAGTACTATGACAATGCCAATTGCGCAGAATACGGTACTTGTAATTACGAGACCACGCTGGCTAATAACATTCTCAAAAACAACTACACTTGCAGCCCCAGTCTGAAAATCCGTGCCCAGGATATGACTACGGCACAGATGCAGGATTCATGCTCCATGCTGGCAACCGAGGAAAATTATTTCCACACCATGTTGCAAAGCAAGCGTCAGCCAGTAGCAGGTGACGGCAATACGGCGCTGGAAGTAGTGGTGTTTGATGACTACACCAACTACAGCAAATACGCATCCATACTTTATGGCATTGACACAAACAATGGCGGCATGTATCTCGAAGGTGACCCTGCTGTTGCAGGTAACCAGGCGCGTTTTGTTGCGCATGAAGCGTCCTGGCTGCGTCCGACATTCCAGGTCTGGAATTTGCAACATGAATATGTCCATTATCTCGATGGCCGTTTCGACATGAAAGGTGACTTCGGTGCTGGTACTGCCAAGCCTACAGTCTGGTGGATAGAAGGTATAGCCGAATACCTGTCATTAAAAAACAATAACCAGAAAGCCATAGACGCAACCAGAACAGGCACTAACTATAAGCTCAGCCAGATTTTTGGCAATACTTATTCCATGTCTGATTATGTGACACGTGCCTATAACTGGGGCTACATGGCAACCCGCTTCATGATGGAAAAACACCGCAGTGATGTTGATGCTGTCATCGCCAAGTTCCGTGTCGGTGATTACGATGCTTACCAAACCTATATGAACAATATAGGTACACGTTACGACAATGAGTTCAGCACATGGATGACTACAGTCACTACTGCAGGCGAACCACCATTGCCAGTCGATAACAGCCTGCCAGATTGCCCGGCCGGTAGCTATCTCGCTAAAAACTGCGTGAAGCGTAATTTTGCTTCCAGCACGCAAGCCTACACCTACATCATGGTTCCTGCTGGCGCGAAAAACCTGAAGCTGACTACCAGCGGCGGTACCGGTGACGTGGATTTGTATGTCTCTGTGGATAAATATCCAAGCACGGGTATCTACGACTACGGTTCAGTCAAGAGCGGCAATGATGAAAGCGTCACCATCGCCAATCCAGTTGCCAATCGCTGGTACTACATCATGCTCAACGCCAGACAGAGTTTCTCTGGTGTGAGTGTGTCTGCAACTTACGACTGATAGCGGCAAACTGAAATCTCGCAAACAAGGCTTACACAAAACGGAAAGCCACCTATAAAAAGCAAATGAGTGTTGGGACAGACATCTTGGATGTCTGTCCCTTTTTTGTTTTTACCAGAAGGCACACCAAGCAGTGCGGTCAACATCCTGTTTTTTTGCTATCCTTTATGCATCCCTGAGTTCGATCAGGAAAACGGAATAAACAAGTCACAGGAGATCAAGATGCATAAAAGTCGATTGGCATGTTTTGTGATTGATTGTCAGGTGGATGATATCGACCCGGGAGCCAATTTCTGGGCTGGGGCCTTAGGTTACGCAGCAGGGGATGCGGACGACAAATACGTCGTTCTTGATGCCACTCCCACTGGCCCGAAAATGTTGTTGCAAAAGGTGGAGCACCCCAGCCGCATACATCTCGACATAGAAACCGACAACAAGGAAGCAGAAGTACAGCGCCTGGAAAAACTCGGTGCCAAAGTCGTCAAGATCATGGAGCGCTGGATCGTCATGGAAGCGCCAACCGGGCACAGGTTTTGCGTCGTCAATCCGCAGCGTCCGGATTTCCATACAGCCAGCGATGTCAATGTCTGGGAGTAATGCCGGTGACGGTATTGTCATTCAATTCTAAAAAACAAGGATAAACATGGGTGTTGCTCAGGCAGGACTGGTTTTCAGGCGTACAACTGCTGCCAATGATTTACCGTCATTGATAGCCGCTTTGTGCAAGTCAAATGCGCTGCTGATACCATATCCAAACTTCAGGGATTTTGACATACGACGCCATGATGACATCATGGTCCAGAATTTTGGAGATGTATGTTTTATCAGTAACAACGACCTGGTCTGGGACTATCTGGAAGATCAGGAAAAAGATGTTACTGAACTGTATAAAATCCTGGGCTCGCCGGATGAAATACTGATCTTCTGTCACTATGAATCGGGTGGCAGTTTTGGCTATGCATTGATAGAGCAGGGACAGAGAACGCGGTCGCGCTTGCAAACAACCGGGGTACCGCAACTGCCACCCCTGATGGAGAGGGGTACTCCCAAGGATTTTGAGAACCTGTGGTTATCAGCCAAATACTATCTGGAAGAAGATGATGAGGTTCCGCCGGAAGAACGTCACAAAGTCTATTATCAGGGTGACAGGGAAATCGAAATCTATGAATACGGCCTCACGTCGCGCATGCTTTATGAAGCCTTGCAAAAGTACTTTTCAGTTTGTCCTTGGGAGACGGATCTTGAACCGGAATACCATTTTTTCAAACTCACAAAAGAAGAAAAAAAGTGGTGGAAATTCTGGTGAGATGAATTCAAATACCGCCACTTCACAAACTATCTAATGTTGCGGCCAGATCTCGGCTATGCGTAGTAAATTGGTAGAACCTGGTTGACCAAATGGCACGCCAGCAGTAATCGCGATTTGCTCACCGACTTGTGCCAGGCCTTCTTGCCAGGCCGTGCGGCATGCGGTGGCGACCAGTATGTCTTCGTTCGGTACAACATCGCTGACGCTGGAATGCACACCCCAAACCAGCGCCAGACGACGTGCTGTTGCCAGTTTGGGTGTGATGCTGAGTATCGGCGCCATTGGCCTTTCACGTGCGGCACGCAGGCTGGTATGGCCGGAGGTGGTATAAGTGACAGTAGCAACTGCACCCACTATCTGCGTAACTTCGCGCAGTGCAGCGCAGATGGCATCGCCCTTGTTATTTTGCGGTGTTTCATGCTGGGCGGCGATCATGTTTTTATACAAGGGGTCACGCTCGACTTCCGAGATGATGCGGTCCATGATCTCAACCGCTGCGACCGGGTGGGCACCACTGGCCGATTCTGCCGACAGCATGACTGCATCTGCCCCATCATAAATCGCGCTGGCGACATCAGATGCTTCGGCGCGGGTGGGCACGGGTGCGGCTATCATGGACTCCAGCATCTGGGTAGCGATGACTATGGGTTTGCCATGGCTGCGGCAGACGCGCAGTATGCGTTTTTGTACACCGGGTACGCGTTCTGGCGGCAACTCCACCCCCAGGTCACCACGTGCCACCATGATGGCATCGGACACGGCGACGATTTCTTCCAGCCTGTCTAGCGCCGCCGGTTTTTCCAGCTTGGACAATACCCCCGCACGTCCTGCGACCAGGGCTTTGGCTTCTGCCACATCTTCTGGCCTTTGCACAAAGGACAGGGCTATCCAGTCTGCGCCCATATTGAGTGCAAATTCCAGGTCGCGTTTATCTTTTTCAGTCAGTGCCGGTATAGGCAAGACCGCATCGGGCACATTCACCCCCTTGCGATCAGACAGTGCGCCGCCATTGATGACGCGGGTGCGTATCATGCTTGCATCACTGTCCATGACTTGCAGGCGCAGCTTGCCATCGTCAAGTAATAATGATTGCCCTGCAGTGATGACGGCGAACAATTCAGGATGTGGCAGGCAAACCCGGTTTGCATCACCTGGTGTGCTATTGCTGTCGAGTATGAATTCCTGTCCGGCTGTCAGGATCACTCTGCCAGCACTGAATTGCCCTACCCTCAGTTTTGGCCCTTGCAGATCCGCCAGGATGGCGATGGGGCGGCCCAGTTCTGCCTCGATCTCACGCACGATATTGCAACGCTGTTGATGGTCGGCATGGCTGCCGTGGCTGAAGTTGAAGCGGAATACATCAGCACCGGCTTCAAACAATGCCTTGATCATTTCCCTGCTGCTGCTGGCAGGACCCAGGGTGGCGAGAATTTTGGCTTTACGGCTGCGGTTCATGGCTTGCTTTCATTTGTTAAAGACGACAGCCGTCCTGGTGCGCTGCACCCTGTACTTGCTGTCATTGAATGTTTAAGTGCGGCCTACAGTATGAGGATGGCGCGGAAGTCGTTGACGTTGGTACGCGTAGGACCACTGACGACGAGGTCATCGAGTGCGCTGAAAAAACCATAGCCGTCATTGTTTTCCAGCAGGCTGCGGGCGCGTATCTGCTTCGTTGCAGCGCGGGCGGTGGAATCCGGCGCATACAGTGCCCCGGCATTGTCTTCCGAACCATCTATGCCGTCAGTATCACAGGCGATGGCGTGGATATCTGCGTGGCCGTCGAGTGCTACTGCCAGGCTCAGCAAAAATTCTGCATTGCGGCCACCACGTCCCTTACCACGTACGGTGACGGTGGTTTCACCGCCTGAAATAAGCACGCAAGGCTTCTGGAAAGGCTGGCCATGTCTGGCAACCTGCTTTGCAAGGGCAGCATGTACCAGGGCAACATCGCGTGCCTCACCTTCTATGCCGTCCGACAGGATATAGGGTGTGATACCTGCTGCACGTGCCGTGGTTGCTGCGGCTTCGAGTGCTTCCTGTGCAGTGGCGATGACATGGTGGCTATGGCCTTCAAAACGGGCATCATCCGGTTTGGGTGTTTCGCCCTTACCACTTTCCAGATGCTGCAAAATCTCCGCAGGAATGGCGATGTCGTATTTGCGCAAGATTGCCAAAGCTTCTGCACAAGTGGTGGCATCGGGCAGGGTGGGGCCGCTGGCGATGATGCCGGGTTCGTCACCGGGCACGTCGGATATCAGCAAAGTCACTACCCGTGCCGGCGCGCAAGCCAGTGCCAGGCGGCCACCTTTGATGGCCGACAAATGCTTGCGCACGCAATTCATCTCTGAAATTGCCGCCCCGCTTTTCAGCAGTGCCTTGTTGATGGCCTGTTTCTGTTCCAGGCTGATGCCATCTGCAGGCAGGGCCAGCAAGGCTGAGCCGCCGCCAGAGATCAAACAGAGTACAAGGTCATCCTTGCTCAGGCCTTGCACCATATTCAAAATACGCGCGGCAGCCTGCTTGCCTGCTTCATCAGGTACAGGGTGGGCAGCTTCCACCACTTCTATCTTGCGGCAGTCTGCACCATGGCCGTAGCGGGTGACGACGAGACCTGCGAGTTCACCCTGCCAATGATCTTCCACCACCTTGGCCATGGCAGCCGCGCCTTTACCGGCACCGATGACCAGAGTACGACCATTGCTTGGTGGTGCTGGCAAGAAAGCGGGCAGGCATTTCTCTGCGCTGACGGCGGCGACGGCGCTGGAGTAGAGGTCGAGCAAGAACTGGCGTGGGGCTAGAGTGGTCATTTGGGGCTTTCTTGAAACGGGTGATGCCAAGTAACTTCATAGGTTGGGTCCGGCCTCGTAGGTTGGGCTATGGTTTACCAGCCCAACACTGGGCCTTTGATCAACTCATGCGTCATTGAAATGCCGAGTGTTGGGCTGATGAAGCGTAGCCCAACCTACGAGTAAATTCATTTGCGTGAACTACTGAATACTAATTTCAATTCAAGTATGCCTTCAAACCGCATAGCACCAAGTGAATTTTTTTCGTGCATCCACAATGAAGACTGACAACGATCAAGCCTTGGCAATCTCATGATTCGACATGATCTCTATCGCCCGGCACAAAGCCGAATGATCAAGACCGCGCATGCCGTTGGCGGAACAGGCATTCATCAATTCCTGCGCTGTTGCGGTATTTGGCAAAGATACACCCAAAGCTTTTGCCCCTTGCAAAGCCAGGTTCAAGTCTTTTTGATGCAGTTCTATCCTGAAGCCGGGGTTGAAAGTGCGCTTGACCATGCGTTCGCCATGCACTTCGAGTATGCGCGATGCGGCAAAGCCACCCATCAATGCCTGCCTGACTCTGGCTGGATCAGCACCGGCCTTGGATGCAAACAGCAGGGCTTCAGCCACGGCCTGTATGTTCAGGGCAACGATGATCTGGTTGGCAACCTTGGTGGTCTGGCCATCACCATTGCCACCAACCAGGGTGATGTTCTTGCCCATCAATTCGAACAGGGGTTTGACCTTGTCAAAGGCAGCGTCAGAACCACCGACCATGATGGTCAGGCTGGCAGCCTTGGCACCGACTTCGCCACCGGACACTGGAGCATCCAGGTATTCGCATTTCAGGGCATTGATTTTTTTTGCAAAATCCTTGGTGGCAATCGGCGAGATGGAACTCATATCGACCACGATCTTGCCAGCTTCGAGGCCAGCAGCAACACCGCTCTCGCCAAACAGCGCCGCTTCTACATGCGGTGTATCCGGCACCATGATGATGATGATGTCAGCACGCTTGGCGACTTCTTCGCCCGAAGTACACACCGTGGCACCGCGTTCTATCAATTCAAACGGCGGGTTCTTGATGTCGTGCAAATACAGCTTATGCCCACCCGCCTGCAAATGCCCGGCCATAGGTGCGCCCATGATACCCAAACCTATAAATCCAATTTTAGCCATGATAGTTCCTGATAATGTTGTAGTTGTTTGTTTAAGACATCTCAAAGACCGTGCGATTTAATCCAGTCGAGCCCAGCCACAGTGCCGTTCTGCGGTTTGTATTCGCAACCTGCCCAGCCTTGATAACCCATGTCGTCCAGTGCAGCGAAGACAGTGTGGTAATTGATTTCGCCTGTGCCAGGTTCAAAGCGCCCTGGGTTGTCGGCCAGTTGTATATGTTTGATTTTGCCCAGATGATTCTTGATGGTATTGATCAACTCACCTTCCATGCGTTGCATGTGATAGATGTCGTATTGCACAAAGATATTGTCTGAACCGGTGGCGTGTATCAAATCCAGTGCCTGCTGTGTACCGGATAAAAAGAAACCAGGTATGTCGAAGGTATTGATGGCTTCGATGAGCAGGCTGATATTCGCGGCTTTCAGTTTGTCAGCCGCGTAGCGCAGATTACCAACCAGGGTTTGCTCTGCTTCTTCTTTACTGACATTTGCCGGACGTATGCCGACCAGGCAATTCAGTTGCGTGACATTCAAGGCTTTTGCATAAGCGATGGCGATATCCACACCCTGACGGAATTCATCGACACGGTCAGGGTGGCAGGCGATACCGCGTTCACCTGCTTCCCAGTTACCTGCGGGCAGGTTGTGCAATACCAGTTGCAGATTATTTTCCCGAAGTTTTTCTGCGATCTGTTTTACTTCAAAAGCATAGGGAAACAAAAATTCCACAGCCTTGAAACCTGCCTGCGCGGCGGCGGCAAAGCGGTCGAGGAATGCATGTTCGGTAAATAACATGCTGAGATTGGCGGCCAGTCTGGTCATCGCATATCCTTGTAGATGAGTGACCGTAAGCCTCCCGCAGCCAGGCCACGGGAGTCTACGGGGCACCGGGCGGGGAGGCCAGGTACCTGAAAGGTTTGTATCTGTTTTAATTAATCGAGCAGGGCGATGGCAGTGGGTGCATGACCATCTTCCGTCGCCAGCTCTTCAAATTCATTGATATTGCTGATCTCGGTGCCCATGGCGATATTGGTCACGCGTTCCAGTATGATTTCAACGACCACAGGCACGCGGAACTCTTGCATCCAGCGCTGGGCCTGGGCAAAGGCATCCGCAATGGCACTGGGTTCGGTCACACGTATGGCCTTGCAACCAAGGCCTTCGACCACGGCGATGTGATCTACCCCGTAACCATTCAGTTCTGGTGCATTGATGTTTTCAAAAGCCAGTTGCACGCAATAATCCATGTCAAAGCCGCGCTGCGACTGGCGTATCAAACCCAGGTAGGAATTGTTGACGACCACATGCAGGTAAGGCAGTTTGAATTGCGCGCCGACGGCCAGTTCTTCTATCATGAACTGGAAGTCATAATCGCCGGAGATGGCGACAACTTGCCTCTGCGGATCCGCAGCGCAGACACCGAGTGCTGCCGGTATGGTCCAGCCCAGCGGGCCAGCCTGGCCACAATTGATCCAGTGACGTGGGTAATATACATGCAGGAATTGCGCAGCCGCGATTTGTGATAAACCGATAGTGCTGACGTAGCAGGTTTCACGGCCAAGGGCCTTGTTCATTTCTTCATAGACGCGCTGCGGCTTCACCGGCACATTGTCAAAATGCGTGCGGCGTAACATGGTGCGTTTGCGCTCCTGACACTCTGCTACCCAGGCAGAACGGTCTTTGAGCTTGCCTGCGGCTTTCCATTCTCTGGCGACATCGATCAATAGTTTTAAAGCAGCACCTGCATCAGAGACGATGCCAAAGTCCGGGCCAAAGACGCGACCGATTTGCGTGGGTTCTATATCGATGTGGACAAATTTCCTGTCCTTGGTAAACACATCAATGGAGCCGGTATGCCGGTTGGCCCAGCGATTACCTATGCCCATTGCAAAGTCAGATGCCAGCATGGTGGCATTGCCATAGCGATGGCTGGTTTGCAAACCGACCATGCCCACCATCAAAGGGTGATCATCAGCTATCGCACCCCAGGCCATCAGGGTAGGTATGACAGGCACGCCAGTCAGTTCGGCAAATTCCACCAGCAAATTTGCAGCATTGGCATTGATGATGCCGCCACCAGCGGTAATCAAAGGACGCTCAGCCTGGTTCAACATGTCCAGGGCTTTTTCTATCTGGGCACGGCTGGCCTTGGGTTTATACACTTCCAGCGGTTGATAGGTATCCGGGTCAAATTCTATCTCGGCCATTTGCACATCGAATGGCAAATCAATCAGCACCGGGCCTGGGCGGCCAGAACGCATGATGTGAAAAGCTTGCTGGAATACCATGGGCACGAGCGCCGGTTCGCGTACAGTCACCGCCCACTTGGTGACAGGCTTGGCGATGGATTCGATATCGACAGCCTGGAAGTCTTCCTTGTACAGACGCGCCCTTGGTGCCTGGCCAGTAATGCAGAGTATGGGTATGGAATCTGCCTGGGCAGAATACAGACCGGTAATCATGTCCGTACCCGCCGGGCCGGATGTGCCTATGCAGACGCCGATATTGCCAGCCTGGGCGCGGGTATAGCCTTCTGCCATGTGAGAGGCACCCTCAACATGACGCGCCAGTATGTGCTTGATGGTGCCCTGCTTCTTTAACGCAGCATAAAACGGGTTGATCGCAGCACCCGGCACCCCAAATGCCTGATGCACGCCTTCTTTTTCCAACACATAAGCCGCCGCTTGCGCAGCCGTCATCTTTGCCATTTCGTTCTCCAGTTTTGCTATTAGTCGTGTGTATGCAGATGTTGAAACACATGCTAAAGGCAAAACCCCAGCGTGATAAGACGACAAATTCTCGCTTTATTCGATACTTCAAGTATGGAATAATAAAACCATCTCAAGATTTTTCTGTGCCCCTTTGTGCCTCAGTGGTGTAGCAAGGAATTCGAGTGGCATGCCACTCGCTTGCGAAACGAAGACTTCTTGCAAGAAGTCTTTTCCTCCTCTGTGGTGAGAGGTTTTCATGCCAAATTCACATGGATAAACCATGGACAAACTCACCCAAATCGAAGCCTTCGTCGATGTCGTTGAAAAAGGCAGCCTGGCCCGCGCCGCCCTGGGCCAGAACATCACCCCGGTCATGCTGGGCCGCCGCATCGATGCACTGGAAAAACGCCTGGGCGTCAAACTTATGCACCGCAGCACCCGCCATCTGACGCTGACAGAGCAGGGTACGGTCTACCTCGATCATTGCCGCAAATTGCTGGCTGACCTGGGTTATGCCGATCAACTGGTATCCGAGGGACGGCACAAGGCTACCGGCCATCTTATCGTCTCAGCACCTGCCGCTTTCGGGCGCAAGCACGTGGCACCGCATGCGCCGCAATTCGTCAGGGCCAATCCAGCCGTGCAGATTTCCTTCAACCTGACAGACAGGGTGGTCGATCTGATACGTGAGGGTTATGACCTGGGCATACGCATAGGCGGCAATATTGATCCCAATTTTGTTGCCGTAAAACTGGCCAGCAACCGCCGTGTGGTCTGTGGCACGCCAGCCTATTTTGAGCGGCATGGCATACCGCGCACACTGGAAGACCTGGCGCAGCACAATTGCCTTGCCTTCAACTTGCAGGGCGGACAACAGCGCGGCTGGTATTTCCAGCAAAACGGCAAGCCTGTGACCATCAAGGTCGCTGGCAATCTGGATTGCAATGATGGTGAATTACTACACCGCTGGGCTTGCGAAGACCTGGGCCTGGCCTGGCGTTCTTCGTGGGAAATACAGGCGCAATTGATTTCTGGTGAATTGATTACCGTGCTCGATGATTATGCCTTGCCACAATACGATATCGTTGCTGTGTATCCGCAGCAACGGCATTTGCCTGTGAAGACGCGTTTTTTTATTGATGCTTTGAAAGCAATCTACGCGCAGCCAGATTATTGGTTAAAGAGTTAATGAAAACCATACACATATTCAAATTCAAATAGCATCTATAGATATTCCTCAGCTTGGACTTTGAAAAAATTAGGATATCGTCCTTTCACAAATTCTAATTATGTTCAATTGGTATATCCAAAATTGAGGAGACAAACGTGTTAACTTCCGAGCAAATTCCGGCTGCACAAGATAGCAACAGGCCCGTTAGCCACAGCCCTGCGCAGCTTTCCTTTCTCGACAAATTTTTCAAGCTAAGAGAAAACGGTACCGATGTACGTACAGAATTACTGGCGGGTCTGACGACCTTCCTGACCATGGCTTATATCATTTTCGTCAACCCGTCGATATTGGGTGACGCAGGCATGCCCAAGGACGCAGTCTTTGTCGCCACCTGTCTCGCCGCCGCAATCGGTACCATGATCATGGGCCTGTATGCCAACTATCCCATGGCGCTGGCACCGGGCATGGGCCTGAACGCCTACTTTACTTATGCCGTCGTCAAGGGCATGGGCATACCATGGGAAGCGGCGCTGGGTGCTGTCTTTATCTCCGGCTGCCTGTTTGTCGCAGTCAGCGTATTCAAATTGCGTGAGATGATCGTCAATGGCATACCGCGTTCCATACGTACCGCCATCACGGTGGGTATAGGCTTGTTCCTGGGTCTGATCGCACTGAAAAATTCCGGCATTGTGGTTGCCAATCCTGCCACCATGGTGGGTATTGGTGACTTGCACAAGCCACAGCCCATTTTGGCCATACTGGGTTTCTTCCTCATCGTGGCGCTGGACCGCTACCGTATCAAAGGCTCAATCCTGATCGGCATCCTGAGTGTGACGGTATTGAGTTTCTTCTTTGCCGGTAATACTTTCAACGGTGTTGTTTCCATGCCGCCTTCCCTCGATCCTACCCTGTTCAAGCTGGATATCATGGGAGCACTTTCCGTTGGTATCCTGAATGTCGTACTGGTATTTTTTCTGGTGGAATTGTTTGATGCAACAGGTACCTTGATGGGCGTTGCCAGCCGTGCCGGTTTGCTGGTCAACGGCAAAATGGAAAGACTGAACAAGGCACTGCTGGCTGACAGTACGGCCATCGTCGCAGGCTCTTTTTTGGGCACTTCCAGTACTACCGCTTACATAGAAAGCGCGGCCGGTGTGGAAGCCGGAGGCCGTACAGGTTTGACAGCCGTGGCTGTTGGCCTGCTGTTTCTGGCCTGTTTGTTTATTGCGCCGCTGGCCAGCGTAGTTCCATTCTGTGCTACCGCTCCAGCCCTGTTCTATGTGTCTTGCCTGATGTTGCGTGAACTGGTTGAAATCGACTGGACAGACACCACAGAAAGCGTACCTGCCGCCATCACCGCTTTGTTGATGCCTTTTACTTATTCGATTGCAACCGGTGTAGCATTTGGCTTTATTGCATTTGCTGTCCTGAAATTGTTGAGTGGACGTGCCAAAGAAGTCAAGATCATTGTTTGGGCGATAGCTGCAATATTCCTGTTCAAATTCGTTTATCTCGGTGCAGGTTGAAGCAAGTATAAAACGACGCTACAACTGAAGACAGCGCAGGAAACTGCGCTGTCTTTTTTTGCGATATTTTCGATGAAATACAGAACCATATAATATTTGCTGCATACTCCATCATATTGTAGCGAGAGGACCAGGAATGGAGTAAACATGGTAGTCGTAAGACGTGCGGGTGACGCAGATAACCTGCAGATACGCAAGCTGGTACAGGCATCACTTGCAGATTTCAATCTGGTGGTTGAGTTTGATGGTCTTGATGCCGCCATAGGTTCAGCGGGTTTGCCTGTCAGTAAAAATCTCATCGAACTGGTTGCCGAATTTGATCAGCAGGTTTGCGGCTGCATCGCCTTGGAAGCCATAGCAATGGTAAATGCGCAAGAAGCAAAAGTGTTTGGTTTTCATGTCGATCGCCGTTATCGTGGCAAAGGCATAGGGCGCAGCTTGTTGACAGCATTGATGTCGGAAGCGAAACAAAGGGGTTTGAAAACCCTGTATCTCGATACCTGGGACAACATGCACAGCGCCATCCGTCTTTATGAGTCTCTGGGCTGGATGCCAGCCCCTGACCCTGCGCCTGAATCAGGGGCAAACCGATCCTATGTTTTTACTATCAGTTGAGTTAGCATGAGCAGATTATGCGATGAGGTGAAACATGAGCGATGCACAGGCCGAATATGGCAAACTGATCAATAAACTGACGACAACAGCCTTGGCAGAACCTGGCCAGATGTTTGGCAAGGCCTGTCTCAAAATCAATGGCAAAGCTTTTGTCGCATTGCATAAAGAGACGGTGGTATTCAAATTGACAGGGGATGCTCATGCGAAGGCGATTGCACTGAAGGATGCGGTTTTGTGGGACCCATCAGGCAAAGGTCGCCCCATGAAAGAATGGGTGGTACTGAATACAACGCATGGCAAGAAATTCCCTGCGCTCGCACAAGCCGCGCTTGAGTATGTGCAGTCCCTGGCCTGAAGTGACAATGAAAAAATCTCTAACTCCATTTTTGTTACTTGCCGCTGGTCTGCTCTGTGATAATGGGTATGCCTGTGAGACGCGTTGGGTTCATGGCTCCTGGGTCAATGTCCGCGCCAGACCTGAAGCCAATGCAGAAGTGCTGACGCATCTGGTGGCAAATACCCAGGTGCAAATGGATGCCGCTACATCCACTGCCAAATTCTGTGCCATTGCCTGGGGCGAAGGGCAGCAGGGTTTTATTGCCTGTAATTTATTGGGTGACAAGGCTTTGCGATTGGAAGACTTTGTCGATAGCTATGACCGCACCAGTGAAAGCACGAATTATTTCCCGACGCGCGCTTTCTGGATGGCCCCCAGCTTCAGGCGTTTGCAAGATGCCGGTTCCTACTTCCAGGAAACCATGCTCAGTCCACAGCAAAAAGCACTGGAAACTGTAGACAGCAAATTTGTCTGGGAAAAACGGCCAGTGCTCAAGCGTTTCCCCATACCTGAATTTGAAGCGATGAAGCAGCACATGATGGCCGGTGTCATCGAACCAGCTTCACCCCATTTCAAACCACCGGCTCCTTGGGAAGAGTTATTGAAGCTGGCCAAGTCAGAAGAAATACCGGGAAAAAAGACAGCAGATGCCACTATCCGTTTGCATTCGTCCCTGTTTTATACTGGCGTGCTGGTCATGTTACGACAACTGACTTTACCTGCAGCGGTACCCTCATATTTCAAATCACTGGATGAACTGGGCAGGCCTTCTGCCAATCCCGAAGAAATATCCAGGCAATACCAGGTACCGTATGCGATCAAGCCTGTCAGCGGTCCTTATTGGGATAACTATGAGCCTTCAGGCATCAATGTGATAGGTTGGTGGGACCTGGGTAAGGTCGATGTATTCCTGCAAAAGCCTGTTGTCAAAAATATGTTGATGTTGAATGGCCGCATCAAATCGGTAAGCTCGGATTTGAAATACAGTTTGGGAGTGGATAGTTGCAAACAGGGTTTTCGTTTCATAGGATCTGAAGATCAACCTGAACCTGTAAAGAGCCTGGAGCAAAGAAGACTGGAAAGTTTGCAAGCCAAGGCCAAAGATGAAGCAATGCTGTATTTTTATACCCGCAGCGAACTGTCAACCTTGCATGGTCCGGCAAAAGTAACGACGCAAGCACCTGTCAGGCTGCAATACGATAGTAAGGCGAAGTCGAATACCTTCGAGCATTTTTCGCAGGCCAGCATCACCAGCATAGATATTGACAAGGATGGCATCGCTGACTTTGCCATCGCAGAAGCGTGGCATCGCGGGGCCATGCTGGAAAGTGCCGTCCATCAACCTGCTTACAGAGTGATATTTGTCAATGCAGGCGGGCGCTGGTATTTGTTTGATATTGATCAGTACTTCATGTGTGGATGTTAAAACCGGTGTTGTAGCAGTCCCTCTGCCAGAAAATCAAATACCGTCCTTATGCGTTTGCTGGATTTGAGTTCGCGGTGCGTGGTCAGCCATATTGGCAGGGATGGCAGTTCCTGTTCGACCAGTACTTGCTCCAGATCCGTATGTCGTTCTGCCAGCCAGCGCATGGCAACCCCTATGCCCAGACCTTGCTTTAGTGCTTGCCAGTTGACCAGATGGTTATCGCAACGGAAATCAAAGAAACTGCGGTCTATTGGTATGCCTGCTGCACGGAAGCCGCTGATAAACTGGTCAGACTGATCCAGACCCAGCCAGCGAAATTTTTTCATCAGCGCCAGTGGAGTATTCTGACCAGACGTCAGCAAGCTGGGCAGGCCCGCCAGATAATCTCTACGTCCATAAAAACCTATCGGCCAATCCGTCAGATGCCGGGTAATCAGAGCTGACTGCGCTGGCATGACCATGCGTATGGCGATGTCGGCCTCACGTTCCAGCAGGTTACTGATCTGATTGCTCGCCACCAGTTCTATCTGGATTTCCGGATGCTGTTGCGCCAACTGGTGCAGTAAGGCTGGCAAGACAAAGCCTGACACCATTTCACTGGCCGTGATCCTGACCGTACCTTGCATATCGTGATTTTGCGTTGCGGCGGCCATGCCCAGTGATCGTGCTGCTGCCATCATATGGCGTGCAGGTTCGACCAGGTTTTCACCTGTGGGTGTCAGCTTCAAGCCACGTGCCACCCTTTCAAACAAGGCGGCACCTATACTGCTTTCCAGCTCGGCGATCTGGCGCGACAATGTGGGCTGGCTCAAGCCCAACACCTCTGCTGCCCGTGTCAGCGAGCCCTGTTCGACCACAGCGACAAAACTGCGTATCAGGTTCCAGTCAGTCTGGGTTGGATCGAATGCAGGCTTGGACATGTTTATTCCAGTTTTTAAAATAGGCAAGTTTGCATACGATCCATGCTCTTATATGGATCGCAGATGCATGATCTTAATTGAAAACATCGCCATGATGTCCTGGTTTTAAGGTAGTCAAGGCATGATCAGCAAATGCATGAATCCGGGTTTATACTGCGTTCATCTTTTCTCCAGGTAACGATATGAACAAGCAAAACTTCTTTTGGCAGATACAGGCAGGTGAGCTGCCAACTCCAGCGGCTGCAAAAACGCTGGGCATACGTTTCACGCAGATAGATGCAGCGGCGGGAACGATAGAAACCGAGTTCCAGGCCAGGCCGGAATTTACCAATCCGGCTGGCAATATCCAGGGAGGTTTTCTGGCAGCCATGCTGGACGATAGCATGGGCCCGGCGCTGGCAGCGACTTTAGCCGCAGGGGAATTTGCCCCTACCCTGAATCTGAATGTGTCTTACCTGCGGGCAGCCAAGGTTGGCCTGATACAGGGCAAGGCACGCGTGGTCAAACACGGCAAGGACATTTGCTTTCTAGCTGGCGAGTTATATCAGGATGGTCACTTGATCGCTACTGCAACGGCAACAGCCATGGTGCGCAATATGGCGGTGCAGGCCTGATCTGCAAGAAATGCAAGAATTACCGTAGCGGAGTATATTAAAGACTTTCTTCCCTGCCCCTGGCTCTTCACATCCATGTCTGAAACCCGCACCGTCATCATCGTTGGCAGTTCCAGAAGCACAGGTAATACTGCTGAACTGGCGATTGCCGTTGCCAGCAAACTCCGGGCCAGCGTCATCGATCTCAATCAATATCAGATCGCGCCCTTTGATTATGAATTCAAAAACCAGGGCGATGATTTCATGAGCTTGATGAGGCAGGTACTCAGCTTTGACCGCATCATACTGGCGACCCCCATGTACTGGTATGCCCCCAGCGCCATCATGAAAACCTTCATGGACAGGATTTCTGACTTGCTGAAAATCGAAAAAGACCTGGGACGGCAATTACGTAGCAAGAAGGCAGCCTTGCTTGGCACAGGTTGTGATGCCACCCCTGCAGCTTGCTTTGAGCAAGTCTTCCAGCTTACTTTCGATTATCTGGGTATGGCATATCAGGGCATGTTGTATGCGAGTTGTGAAGATGGATTCATCCATGCCGAGCATATGCTGGCCATAGAAAGATTTACGGAGACTTTGCATGCTGAATGAAACGCAAGTCAATGCCTATCTGCACAGACTGGCATATCAGGGACCACGCGCTGTCAGCCTGGCGACGCTGACAGCTTTGCATCACGCACATCTGCAACAGATTGCATTTGAAAACCTTGATATCAGCCTGGGCAAGAAACTGGATTTATCGACGGATGCCTTGCTGGATAAATTATTGCAGCAGGGCCGTGGCGGTTTTTGCTATGAGCTGAACCAGGCTTTTGCCCTGTTACTGGAGACACTGGGATTTACCGTCAGCCGCTTGTCTGCGCGTGTGCATAATGGCAAAGACTACGGACCAGACTTTGATCACATGCTGTTGCTGGTGCGTGTGGATGGACAGGATTATCTGGCCGATGTGGGTTTTGGTGATTGCTTCCGTACGCCCCTGCAATTAGGTGGCGAGGGTGTGCATGAACTTGGTCTGCATTATTATCTGCTTGCAGATGGCGAGCATCATTATGTCCTCATGCAGGCTAAGGATGGTGGTGCTGGACATGCGCAATATCGCTTCAGCTTGCAGGCTCATGCGATAGAAGATTTTTTTGAAATGTGTGAATACCAGCAGACTTCAGCTTTATCGCATTTTACGCAGAAATCGATTTGTTCGATCGCGACTTTAGGGGGGCGTGTCAGCATGTCGAATAACAAATGCATAGTCACAGATAGTATCGGGCGGCACGTGCATACAATACATGGGGAGGATGAATACAGGGCTTTGTTGCTCGAGTATTTTGGGATGAGCTTGGCGGGGGATGTGGATATTGGGAAGTTATTGGTGAGGTAGACGTAGGGAGTCATCTCTTAGCCCACTTACAATCTCATTAACGTCATTCTGCGTGCTTTTGGCAGGAATCCACCGGGCTGGCGCTCCAGCGGCACTCCTGGCACGTCGTGGAGTTAATTAATTTCAGGTTTGTGTTTCTTATGTACCTGATTTTCAAATACCGGCATTTGGTAATTTACTAATGCTGGCCGGGGGTAGCCCGGCAGCTACTCCCTTTTCTTGTCTCCGTCGCAATCAATCAATAATCCGCATCCTGAATTGCCTGCCCTTGATATTGGTACGGCTCAGCCTGTCCACAGTTTTTTCAGCGACCTGCCTGTCGATGGCGACATAAGTCACAAATTCCGAGACATTGATTTTACCTACCTGTTCTTTTTTCAAACCGAGGTCAGCAGTCAGCGCACCGAGTAAATCGCCGGGGCGGAGTTTGTCTTTTTTACCGCCCATGATGCAGATGGTCATCATCGGGGCTTGCAAGTCTCTTTCCGGGCCAGCTTCGAGGGCGTGGATGTCGCCCCAGTTGGCTGGCTCGCCCTGATATTCTTCTATCAGTTTTACCCACTTCTTTTCACCCGGGGTGGCCAGGCTCAGTGCCAGGCCTTTTTCGCCGGCACGGCCAGTGCGGCCTATGCGGTGGATGTGGACTTCAGTATCTTTGGATACATCGACGTTGATGACTGCACCCAGGGTTTGTATATCGAGACCGCGAGCGGCGACGTCGGTGGCGACCAGGACGGAGCAACTCTGGTTGGCGAAACGTATCAGCACTTCATCACGATCGCGTTGTTCCAGGTCGCCATGCAAGGCCAGGGCGCTGATACCCTGGGCGTGCAATTCTTCTGTCAGTTCGCGACAATGGATCTTGGTGTTGCAAAAAGCAATGGTGGAAGTCGGCTGGTAATGATGCAGCAGGGTGGCGACAGCGGTATTGCGCCCTTCTGGCGTGACCAGGTAAAACAATTGCTCGATATGATTGGCGGCATGCTGGGATTCAACCTTGATCTCTACCGGGTCGCGCAGCAGTTGCTCGCTGGCCTGGCGTATATCGTCCGGGTAGGTGGCCGAGAACAGCAGGGTTTGCCGGCGTGTTGGTGTGGCGGCGACGATATCGTAGATATCGTCATAAAAGCCCATGTCTACCATGCGGTCGGCTTCATCCAGCACCAGGGTTTGCACGGTTTTCAGGTTGATCGTGCCACGGCTGATGTGGTCGATCAGGCGGCCAGGTGTGCCGACCACGATATGCGCGCCATATTCGAGCGAGGCAATCTGTGGGCGCATGGCGGTGCCACCGCACAGGGTGACGATCTTGACGTTCGGCATGGTCCTGGCCAGGCGGCGCAATTCATTGGCGACCTGGTCAGCCAGTTCACGCGTCGGGCATATCACCAGGCCCTGCACGGCAAAATAAGTGGGATTGAGCTTGGCCAGTATGCCCAGCCCAAAGGCGGCGGTCTTGCCGCTACCGGTCTTGGCCTGGGCGATCAGGTCTTGCTGTTGCAGGATCACGGGCAGGCTGGCTGCCTGTATCGCTGTCATTTCCTTGTAGCCCAGGCTGTCCAGATTGGCGAGCATGGGGGCGGATAGCGGCAGCGTATTGAAGGCGGTGGATTCTGACATGGGGTGTATTTCTGTATGAAGACGACGACAGCAGGCCGCTCTTTCAAGAGCAGCCCGGCGGATATGTCGTCATTGTAGGGTAAGCTGTCGCCAGCGTGGCGGGCTTTGAGGTATGAAAGACTGAAAGTGGCTATTACTGTGTGTTTATGCAGGCCAGACCAGGTATTCAATGCCATTTTGTATAGAACCTATGACCAGAGCCTGGTTTTCGGCACTCTCACAAAAGCTGGCAAGCGCACCGGCGGCAGTAATTTTATTGGTATTAAGCTGATCCAGCCAGTAATTGAAACCGGCCTGGTCGGGTGCGCGGTGCAAGACATTCTGATAAAAATTGGTGACAAGCACGGTATTCGTGGGCTTGGTGCCATACAGTTTCTGGAATTCAGCCGACAGCATGAAGCCCGCCGCCACAGTCGTCAGGCTGGAACCATGGTCCATGTCATTGATCCAGTAGCCCAGCCCCTTCAAGTCGGGTTTGCGGTCAAAGGCGGCCTGGTACAGGCGGTAAGCTTGCCCGGCTATGCCGTTGATATCGAGAGCGATGTTTTCGTCGGTGAAATGCAGGCGCTCTACATTGATCAGGTTGTCTGTCCCTTCGGTGCCGGACCTGGCTTTGACGAGGGTGGTACCGCTGCTGCTGGTGACAGTGTAATTAGTGTGCACACCGCCGTACATGGCCATGTCCATTCCCGCACCGCCATCAATGCTGTCGTTGCCACTGTTACCGGTCAGGACATTACTGAGTGCGTTTCCTATCAGAGTATCGTCGCCTGCACCGCCCACGGCATTTTCTATGTAGGCACCTATGGCGATACCTAGATTTCCTACACCATTGTAATTCGGCACAAACCCACCTGTATAACCCGGAGGATTTGGTTCAGACAACATCCTGATATCAGAATAATGCCCATCAATCAGATCAACCTTGCAGCCCAGGGTGAAATTGACAACGGAAATCGTATCATTGCCACCTGCATCCCAGATGGTTTTCAGGAAAGGCTTGTTCGGATCAAAGGTGTAAACATCATTCCCGGTTTTATAGGACATGTTGACACCATACAAGAACTGCATGGCGGCGATGTCGAGAACCATGGGAGTCTCGGGCACGACGTCGATATAATGGAAATCAGGCTTACCGTTGGCACCGTAAGTAATAGTGCGGAACACATCATTGCTGATGTCGGTATAGGACATGATGGTGTATTTGCGTGTGTCAACTTCACTTGGCAAGGTTACACCGTCTTCAAACGGGTGTTTCAAACCCAGACTGTGTCCTATCTCATGCATGATTCCCTGATAATTATAAGAACCCACGGACCAGTCGGTATCCTTGGCTGCCGAACTGTCACTGGATATCCAGATATCGCCACCACGTGGATAATTGCCAGATGGATCATAAGCCCAGCCCCAGGCTTTACTACCGGCACTGGTGCTGTCGCTTGCTGAAGTCCAGCCTACACGTATGTCGCCAGCGCTGGTGGCGGTATCCGGTACTTCCGCAAATTGTACGTTCGCAACGTTGGACCAGGCTTGCATGGCTGTCCTTGTGGCCTGCTGCTGGGCTGAATTCAAGGCAAAATGATAAGTCGCGTCAGGTTCATTGGTGCTGGAATAGGTGCCCGAATTATTGCGCCCGACAAAAGTCGAGCTGCCATAGGTCCAGGGAAAGCTATATGTCAGCGTTACACCGCTATGTAATGAAGTGCCCCATTTTACGCCGGTCAACAGGGCATCAAGTCCGGTGATTCCGGTAAGTGGCACGCTGATTACTGGGGAAGTGCTGGAAGGTGTTGGCATGGTGAAAATTAAAAAGTATTTTTAAAAAATGCAATTGGATTGCCAGTATTGTAAAGTGAAATAAGGCCAATATCATAAAATGTGAATTTTTATGAGGTATTAGCAATGCGCAATGCTGGATAGTGGGCGAGGGCATCGCTAAACAAAAAATAGTATGCCTGGTTTTGCCCGCATAGATTTTTCAACAGGTGATCAGCATTACACTTGATATTGGCTATGACAGCAGCGGGGTGTTTTTCCGCATCTTCAATAAGAGCGTGAGCCCTGTACAATTCAGAAAATAGTCACTGTAGGATGGCTGACATGACACACAACTTGCCATCCATTCATCATTAAAAAACAGCAATCATCGACCAACATTGACAATTCAGGAGTCGTATCATGATATTAGCAGCCATAGCCATCCTTTTGCTGATTGCCTTTGTTTTGTTTGTCGCCGCCAGACCTGACAATTTCAGGGTAGAACGTGCGCTGACCATGCGTGCCAGCCCTGAACAGATTTTCCCCTTGATCAATGACTTTCATGAATGGGAAGCCTGGTCGCCCTGGGAAAAGGTCGATCCTGCTGTCCAGCGTACTTATAGCGGTGCTGAGTCAGGCAAGGGAGCGGTATATGCTTGGAAGGGTAACAAGCAACTTGGCGAGGGCAAGATGGAAATCCTTGATACCCAGCCTTTCAATTACCTGCGTCTGCAAATCAATTTTTACAAACCCTTTGCGGCACAAAACACCATAGAATTCCGCCTGGAAGAAAAGGATGGCAGCACAGTCGTCAGCCATGCCATGTTTGGCCCCAGTAATTTCATGTCCAAGCTCATGAGCCTGTTTTTCAGCATGGATAAAATGGTTGGTGGCAAGTTTGATGAAGGCTTGCATAACCTGAAAAATATCGTCGAGAAAACCTGAGCTTATTTGCAGGACTATGCACGAAAAAAACAGAATTCTTGAAAGGATGGAAAATGGCAAGACAACGAAAATTCTATATCTGGCTATGCCAGCATAGTCTTGCCTGTTTTCTGTTACTGACCTTGAGTTTTGTCGTATTCGGCAAACTGTCTTTTGATATCGTCCACCTGTTCAGTGCGAATGCTGAATACCTGCTCGACAATGGCTGGATAGGCCTGATAGAAGGCGGCCTGCAGCAGTTGCTTGAACTCATATTGTCAGCCTGCGCTGCCATGGCAGCCTATATGGTCTTCAAATTGTGTGAGCAGGCTTTGCTGGAGCGCATGCGACACCGGGCTGAGTAAATAATGTAAGTCAAACCAGGCAAAACAGAGCAAGAACTATCATGCGGTAAATCCGGGCGCTGGCTATTCTGCAGCCTGTCAGGGAGAAATCATTGAGTGAGCGCCATATCAACTACTACGCCAGAATGCTGCGCGTCTTGCAGTACATCGATGTCCACCTGGATGAGGATTTATCGGTTGAGCGTTTAAGTGAAATCGCGGCTTTCTCAAAATTTCATTTTCACCGGCAGTTTTCTGAATACTTTGGCTTGGCGGCATTTCGCTATGTTCAATTGCTGAGACTTAAAAAAGCCATGTATGAACTGGCATTTCGCAGCCATAAACAGGTGATTAATATCGCACTGGATAATGGCTATGAAAGCAGTGAGGCTTTTTCCCGCGCTTTTAAAAAAAGCCTGGGTCTCAGTCCGGCACAATTCAGAAAGCAGCCTCAGTGGGACAACTGGCAGGACAGCAATCTGACCATAGACCAATTGAGAGAACAGCATATGCCTATTACTTACCAAAACAGCGATGTACGCATCGTCAGCTTCCCGGAAACCCGTATCGCCGTGCTGGAGCATCGCGGTGCACCCGCTTTGCTGCCAAACAGCATCCAGCAATTCATCGCCTGGCGCAAGCTCAACAAATTACCGCCCAGCGTCAGCGCGACTTTTAATCTCATCTATGATGATCCTGAGCAAACGCCGGCTGAGGACTATCGCTTCGGTCTTGCTGCCGCCGTAGTTGCGCCAGTGGCAGAGAATAAGCATGGCATCGTCAACAAAATTATCCCTGGCGGGGAATGCGCAGTGTTAAGACATACCGGCACAGACGCACAACTGGGTAGTGTCGTGCGGTTTTTGTATAACAACTGGCTGCCACAAAGCGAGCGCAATTTGCGCGATTTTCCTTTGTTCTTTCAACGTATCAGTTTCTTCCCGGACGTACCTGAACACTTGATGGTGACCGATGTATTTTTGCCCTTGCAGGCATAAAATTTTTGCTATGCACGCGGCCTGGTCCCGCGTGCATTTGCCAGCATTTCTTCGATTTCCTTTTCGGTAAACCGGCGTGTGATGTGCTGCGGACAATTCCATTCCACTGCGGCTATCGTGATCACGATAGCGCGTTCAACGCGGGCGGGGTAACCGGGCATTTCCAGACTGGCCAAGAGATGGGGATCATCTACTTCATGAACGATTTTGGCATGCCCCCATAGTTTTAAACGACGGCGGTTCGCATAATCCATGATGATCAGGGATACCTTGTCATTCGCCAGCAGATTACCCACACTCAGGTATTGGGCGTTGCCATAAAAGTCGGCATAAGCGATGGTTTTTGCATCGATAACTTTGAGAAAACCAATTGGCCCGCCACGGTGCTGTACATAGGGCCAGCCATTTTCCGATATCGTCGCCTGATAAAAACTGTCACGGGCAGCAATGAACCCGGCATCCCTGTCCAGCAGGGAATCACGTTTTTCTTCTACCATTTCAAAACCACGATTGGCTTCACGGCTGCCATACAGGCTTTGTGCGGTTTTTACGCTCGGGGTAAAAGTGATATCGGCAAATGCGCGTGACATGATGTTCTCCTGATTGTGGTTCGATGCAAACTTATTGCACAGGTATCAGTTTGAACTCTTCTTTGATTTACAAGAATAGTCTTTATGCTGAATTGGTTATTCCAATAAATGGAATAATGAAAACAGGTTCGCATATTCAAATCCGGAAAAACTGGAACTAATTACTCAGGGATTTGTCTGTAACTACGTCTAATTGTGCTGATTTCATGATAAATAACCAATAAATCTGCATGATTTTCAAGAAAATTTCAGAAAATCCCTGGCCGCTGCCCTAACCCGGTAGCGCTCGCGGCTATACTGCAGCGAGAGGTAAGATCTGTACCGTAAGAACTCATTTTGGAGTGTATTTTGTTTAAAACCATCGCTTTTCCGTTGGCCCTGGCCGGTATTTTTTCAACTGCTTATGCTGATGAAGGTCAGTGGCAACCCTATCAATTGCCACAACTGAAGTCTGAATTAAAACGCATAGGCATCAACGTACCAGCAGAAAAATTGGCGGATTTGCAAAAGCACCCCATGTCAGCGATGGTGTCCCTGGGTGGTTGCTCGGCTTCTTTTGTGTCGAATACTGGCCTGGCGGTAACTAACCATCATTGTGCTTACGGTGCCGTACAAAGAAATTCAACGGCGGAAAAAAACTATATTGCGAATGGATTTTTGGCGAAAACCCTGGCAGATGAATTACCGGCGGGCCCGGACGCACGCATGTACATCACCGACAAGGTCGAGAATGTGACAGATCAGATTAACAAGGGGCTGACTGCTGCCATGTCGGGCCGCACCAGGGCTGAGCATGTAGAAAACCGCATCAAGGCCCTGATTGCTGAATGTGAACAAGACAAGGCATATCGTTGTTCCGTCCCCAGTTTCCATCGCGGCCTGGAGTATTACCGCATACGCCAGATCATGATACGCGATGTGCGCCTGGTCTATGCACCCTCAGACAAGATAGGTAATTTTGGTGGCGAGGTCGATAACTTTGAATGGCCGCGTCATACCGGTGACTACGCCTTCCTACGCGCCTATGTAGGCAGGGATGGCCGCCCTGCCGACCTGTCTGCCGACAATGTGCCGTATCAGTCAAAAGACTTCCTCGTCGTATCTGCCCAGGGTCTGAAAAATGGTGACCCTATCTTGTTGGCAGGTTACCCTGGCCGCACCAGCCGCTACAAATTGCCGGCAGAAATACGCTATGCCCGTGATGTCAGTTACCCTGCCAAAGTGGCAGAATCCCAAGCCGACCTGGCCGTCATTGCTGCTGCAACGTCCGGCAATGCCGGCGCCGGTGTACGTTATGCCAGTGTGGCCAAAGGTCTCAATAATGGTTTGAAAAAGACGGAAGGTTTGCTCGAAGGTTTTGCCCGCAAGGACATTGCAGCCATCAAGGACGGGCAAGATGCAGAATTCCGTCGCTGGTATGCGCAACATGGCAGCGACAAGAATTTGCTGAAAGAACTTGATGCTGTCATTGCTGCCGACATGGCGATGTCAGAAGAAGAATTTGCCTGGTCGGTCGCCAGCACCAGTGAAATGCTGAAGAGCGCACGCACGCTCTACCGCCTTGCGGTGGAAAGCACAAAACCGGATGCAGAGCGCCAGCCCGGCTACCAGCTACGCGACATGAATATCATTGCCGGCAAGCTCAGCCGTCTGGAACAATCCTATCTGCAAAATGTCGATCAGGCCAGGTTCACCGCAGCGCTGCAAAGATATAATAAATTGCCCGCCAAATCCCATCCACAGGGGTTGGATGTATTGTTACCGACACCTGAAAGTGTCGCCAGCATATATCAGCAAAGCAGCATGGGTGAAACCTCCAAGCGTCTGGCCTGGATGGGCAAGGACCGCAAGGCCTTTGAGCAATCCGACGATGCTTTCGTGCGCCTGGCCGTGAAGCTGCATGATACTGCCATGTCACTCGAAGACCGCCGCAAAGAGCTGGATGGCAATCTGGAACGGGTAATCCCGCAATACATGCAAGCCGTCATAGAATGGAAAAAATCCCAGGGCAAGCCAGTTTATCCAGATGCCAACTCCACCCTGCGCGTGACCTATGGCACGGTAGCACCTTACTCGCCGCGTGATGGCGTCATCAAAGGCCCGTTCACGACAGTCGAAGGCATAGTAGAAAAACACACGGGCAAAGCGCCTTTCAATATGCAGGAAAATTTACTCGCTGCAGTCAAGGAAAAACACTATGGCGCATTCAAGGACAATGTCCTGCAGACTGTACCTGTCAATTTCCTGTCCAGTGCTGATACGACGGGTGGCAATTCTGGCTCCGCCGTCTTGAATAAAAATGGTGAACTGGTGGGTTTGAATTTTGATTCAACCTATGAATCGATTACCAAGGATTGGTACTTCGATACTGCGATCACCCGTGCTATCCATGTCGATATACGTTACATGTTATGGGTCATGAAAGAGGTTGACCATGCCGATAATTTGCTGAAAGAAATGACGATCAGATATCCGGCGAAATAAGCTGTTGGATTGATGTCAAAGCGCGTTCCTGAAAATGGGACGCGCTTTTTTTACCTCAGGGTTTTCGTGGTGTTTGCTCAAAATGTCTGCTACTGTCCGCTGTGCTTAACCAGGACAGTTTGTTCTCACAATAAATATCCATGCGCGGTGACAGACTTTCATGTTGATTGACTGTACCCAGATACAGCATGCTCAAGCCTGCATAAGTTTCCCGATTGGAGTTATACAGGGGAGTGCCGCAGTCAGTACAAAAGTGACGCTGGGTACGTGATGTGACGGTATAGCTTTTCAGTAATTCCTGTCCTTGGGTGAATACCAGGTCAACAGCTTTTACGACGACATAGGAAGACAATGCTGCTCCCGTCATACGGCGGCACAAGCCACAATGGCAGGCCACGATCTGCAATGCGGGGGCAGGATAGTGATAGCTTATTTTTCCGCAACTGCATTGACCGCTGATTGTTTGCATAATGTCTCCATGATCTTGTTCATTTACACGCTTTATGTTCATGCACCTTCCCACTCCAGGCCTTTACCTGCTCCCCAGATCAGAGGGGCGACATAGTTGTCAGCCCAAGCTTCAACCTGTCCGGCTGGCATGGGACGGGCGACGCCGTAACCTTGTGCCAGTTCGCAACCCAGGCGCATCAGGGCCACGCCATGTTCAGCGCTCTCCACGCCTTCTGCAATCACGCCACGGTTGAAGGCGCGTGCCAGGCCGATGACGGCGCTGATGACGGCCAGGTCGTCCTTGTCTTCCAGCATATCACGGACAAAGCTCTGGTCAATTTTCAGGGTATCGGCGGGCAGGCGTTTCAGGTAAGACAATGAAGAATAACCGGTACCAAAATCATCAAGCGCAAAGCTGACGCCGATTTGCTGACAAGCCAGCATGACTTCGCGCACATGTTGTATATCCTTGATGGCGGCAGATTCGAGTATTTCTATTTCCAGGCGCTCAGGGGCAACATCTGGGTAGGCGGCCAGCACCGCACGCAGGCGCTCGACAAAATCCTTGCACTGGAAATGGCGGGCCGCGATATTCACGCTGATCACCCAGTCCACATGCAGATGTGTCCATATGCGCAATTGCTCCATGGCCTGTTGCAAGACAAAATCACCGACATCGATGATCAGATCTGTATGCTCTATGAGCGGCAAAAAATTCAGCGGGCCCACTATCCCCTGCTCAGGATGTTGCCAGCGCAGCAGCGCTTCCATGCCGACGATACGGCCCTGGCGCATATTCACCTTGGGCTGAAAGTACAGACGCATCTCGCCCTGTTGCAAGGCCTGGCGTACGCGGGCGCGCTGATTGTGGTGCGTGCGCAATTGCTGGTCTTGCTCAGCGTCGAATAAATGAAATTGATTGCGGCCATTCAGCTTGGCCTGGTACATGGCCTGGTCGGCGCAACGCAGCAGGGTATCGGCATTCACATCATCACGCGGATAAATTGCCACGCCTATGCTGGCCGACAGGCTGATGCTTTGCTGCTCTATTTCATACGGTTGCGCGAGTACAGCCAGCAACAGTGCCAGGTTCAATTCAACGCCGGCGATGTCACGCTGGTTTTGCAGCAGTACGACAAACTCATCACCACCCAGGCGCGCCACGTGATGTTCGCTGCCTGCATTGTCTTCCAGGCGGCGCGCGACTTGCTGCAATAATTTGTTGGCAAATTCCTGACCATGACTTTCATTGATGGCCTGGAAATGATCGAGATCCAGCAGGCAAACTGCCAGCCAGGTTTCCTGGTCGTGGGCAGTTTGTATCGCTGTGCTGAAACGCTCTGCCAGAGCGGCGCGATTTTCCAGGCCGGTCAGGATATCGTGCCCCGCCTGCCAGCTGAGTTGCTGCATCAGTTGATGTTTTTCACTGACATCACGGAATACCAGCACACAGCCCATGACCGTGCCATCTTTTTGCCGGATGGGGGCTGCCGTATAATCGACTTCAAATTGCTGACCACTGCGTGCAGTCAATAGCTGATTATTCGCTTGCAAGATATCTGCGCTCTGAAAAATTTTCTGCAAAAAATCTTCCAGTTGATCGCGCTGCAAGGCATCACTCAGAGAAAAAACGTCAGCCAGTTTCAGCGTCTGTGCTTCTTTTCTGTTCCAGCCGCAAATTTGCTGCGCTGCCTTGTTCAGCATCAGTATGCGTCCTGCAACATCAGTACTGATGACCGCATCACCGATAGATGCCAGAGTGGTTTCCACTCTTTCATTTTCTGCTGCCAGTGTTGCCTGCGCCTGGTTGCGTTCACTGATGTCGATAAGTGCACCTATGCTGCCTATGGCTTCGCCATCAACATTTGTGAAACTGGCCTGATAGTAGATCACATCCAGAATTTGCCCGGCAGCCTGTATCTGTATTTCCCTGACCAGCTTGCCATGTTCATTTTCTATCGATGGCCTGGGGTCATTGTCCAGTGCCAGCATGGGCATGGGCCTGCCGACTACATCACCGGCATTGAGGGAAAACAGTTCTTCCCATGCGCGGTTGATACGTTGACAGATGCCGTACTGGTCCTGGAAAAAAATCGGGATGGGCAAGGCATGCAGCAATTGCCAGGTGAAGTGCAATTGCTCGCTATTGGCACGCTGGCTGCGTTGCAGGGTCATCAGCAGGGTCTGTACTTCATTAGCCATGCTATTGAAGGTTGTTGCCAGGGCACGCGCTTCTGCAGTGCCGGTGACCGACATGCGTATGGAATGCTGGCCCTTCTTGAATTTATCCGTGGCATCTGCCAGTCTGCGCAAGGTCTTGACGTTGGCGCGCAGGATCAGAGCCAGCAAAAAATAAATAGTGAAAATGATGGTCAGCGAGATTTTGGCCTGGCTCATGACCTTTTCCCAGATATGGGTGTTTTCAGCCGCGATGGATGTTTCCAGACGTAGCACACCGATATCGCCATTTGCCAGTCTGACCTGGCTGGCCGTGCTTTCTGCCTGCAGTGCTATGAGACGGTTAAACCATGCTGGTGAACTTGCTGCGGGTGATGTTTGATCCTGGCCTTGAATCTGTTCTTTTTTATATTGCCAGGTGATGCGCCAGAGTACCGGGCTGGACTGTACTTCCTGTATCAACAGCTGCCGTATGGCCTGGTTATCGCTGCGTTCAGACAAGCCGCTGAGTGTGGGGATCAGATAATGGGCGCTATGCCTTAGCTCTGCCGTCATCCTTTGTCTGGCATCGGCGACTTCGCCGTTGATCATCAGGTAGTAGCGCAGACCACTGACAGCAATAATCAATACAAAAATAGGTACAAATAAACGGGTATAGATTCCTCGCTGTTGCCATCGCTGTAAAAATTTTTGTAATGTTTGCACAAATTCAACAAATTTCAGTGAAGTAAAGCAGTGTGATCAAGGAGGGAGAGGAAAGCTAATTGTGAGTAATTGTAACCTGAAGATTAATATTGCCGTATTGAAAAAATAATTTAAAGAAAAGTAATACGCAAAAGCAATGCACAAAAGAAATACATAAATAAGTCACGCTGCTTTTTTACGCAGGCCAGTCTGGCCGGCATCATCGAATATAATGTGCCAACTTCTTTGATCCTACCGTTTGGACTGCACGCATCATGAAACTCTATCGTTATCTGACCGGCCCTGACGACAAGACATTTTGCATGCGTGTCTCTGCTGCACTGAATCAGGGCTGGGTCCTGTATGGTGGCCCGACGCTGAGCTTTAATGGGCAGCAGACCATTGCAGGGCAAGCCATCATCAAGGAAGTCGATGGTGAATTTTCGCACGACCTGGACTTGTCGCTCTTCTAGAGCGGGTCAGAATTGAGCGACGACTGTAATGAATCAAAAACTTGAGCGTTTCCCATCTGGCCTGGAAGCTTTCTTTCTGATTGTTTTTTTGCTCGGTATAGAAATGCTGCTGAACATGCTGGTACATGACAGCATGTCGTGGACAGGCATAGGCATGGATGAGGTAGATGGTGTCATCATGGTGTTGGCCTATGGCATCCTGTTCACAGCTGTGTTGCAATACAAGGGTTTAAGTTATAGCGAACTCTTCCATTCCTCTGCAGGTACTTCGTTTGCCCGTCTGTTGTTACTATTGGTGCCGATATTTCTTTTGGTCCCTGGCCTGGAATTATCACTGAATTTTCTCGGTGGTTTGCTGGAAGAGTGGCAACCTGTATCAGAGAACCAGCAAAAAGTATTCGAAGAGATGATGTCAAACGGAGTGCACTCCGTCATCGTCGCTTGCCTGGTAGCCCCTGTGCTGGAAGAGATGTTGTTTCGTGGTGTGGTCTTGCGCAGTTTCTTGCAACAATATTCACGCAGGCTGGCAATTCTTGGTTCTGCCAGCCTTTTTGGCCTGGCCCATATGAATATCTATCAGTTTCTTTGCGCCTCGGTATTAGGTGTGATCTGCGCATGGCTATATGAGAAAACCCGCTCCCTGTGGCCCGGCATTTTTTTGCATGCGAGTTCGAATGGCGTTGCCATTTATGCATACAGGTGGGCGACGCTCAGGGGCATCAGCACCACCTGGCAACCTTCAGCGACTCTGTGTGTGGCGGCTTTGATTTCTGCCAGCCTGGGTGTCTATCTTTTGAGGCGCATGCTGGTCAGTGAGAATGCAGCAGGTTTATAAAAATGCAGAGCCGTAGCTTATGAAGCTACAGCTCTGCATTTCAGTAATCATTACAGCAATACGCAATTTATGCTGGCAGCAATTCACGCTTCAAACGGCGCGGCACTTCCCAGTCGAGTTCGGTTTCACGCTTTTTTTCCAACGCATCGATATGCTTGAGCTTCTTGCCTTCGACAAACTGGCCAGACAAGAGCAGGCGTGGTTTACTGACGGCAGACACAAGGCCATGCGTGGCCCAGCGTGAGCGTG
Organism: Undibacterium sp. FW305-107; assembly: GCF_058788535.1. Taxonomy (NCBI): domain Bacteria; kingdom Pseudomonadati; phylum Pseudomonadota; class Betaproteobacteria; order Burkholderiales; family Oxalobacteraceae; genus Undibacterium; species Undibacterium sp. FW305-107. Next base: position 530,143 of record NZ_JBYTAV010000004.1, on the reverse strand, counting down.
GCAGGCTGGTGGCAGCCAGGATGCCGTAATCAGCGCCGCAACTGATACCTTTTTCAGCGACAAGGGATTCGCCAGACTTGATGTATTTGGCGGCATAGATGCTGCCCTTGGTAGCAATCCAGCGGCCACTGTGGATTTCACCACGCAGGCTGCTGATTTCGCCGGTGGCGCGCAGATAACCCCAGCAACTGATGTCGCCCTGACTGTGGATGCTGGCCACATCAAGGTTGCCCTGGCAAATCAGGTTGGCAGCAAACAAGGCACCTTCGACCTGGATATCCGTTTCACTAAACAACTCGCCCTGGCAATTGCAATCGCCCGCAACATGGATGGCTGCTGCCGACAAATGGCCGCCAACAAACTGGATCTCGCCAACTTCCAGCACATCATCCAACTGCACATTGCCATGGCAATCAAGGTCGGCACAGGCGACATAACCCAATGCCTGGATATCGCCGAAGCCACCAAAAGCATCATGATGGTCATAGCGTGCCAGGATGGCAGGATGCACCAGGATATCCATATAGCTGCTGCCATCGGCAGCCGGTTTGCGCTGGTCCAGTTCCAGCATGCGCGCCATCCAGTCGGCACTGCAACCGGTTTTGATGAGGTATTCCACATCGATATTGCCACCAGCATCGAGGGCATGACCTACATACAGGGATTGCACGCGGATATCACCAGTGACCGTCAGCTTGCCCAGGCAAAACACTTCTTCAGCCTCTAAATCACCGTCAATCAGGCAATCACCACCGACGATGAACTGGGTGGCAATCACGGCATCACCCTGGATGTGCACGTCACCGGTGCTGGCAAATTGCTTGCGTTTCAAGCGTGTGGTTTGTACCGGAGCAGGTAAGTCCATAGCAGCCAGGACAGGCTTCTTGGTTGCAGGAGTGGTGCGCTTGGTCATGGGTACCTTGGAATAGAGTAAAGAAAGAATGGAGATTACAGAGCCGCATTATCCCCGAAATGCCAGCGGCTCAGCAATTCATATACTGTTTTCAATATAGGTCAGGAAGGCAGGGCATCCAGCCGCCCGCTTTCTGCCAGTTCGCGAATAATCCGCACGGTTTCCACATCGGCTTCCTGATAAGCTGATTTGCGGTATTCGTTATACATTTTAGCTTCGGCATCTTCTGGCTCAGCGTTGCCGCTGTCATAGGCAAAACGGACAAACAGCGCCTGTGGTTGCGGCTCTTCTATGCTCATGCGTAATGAGGATTGGGGAATGTCTTTCTGGGCCGCCACATCATAATGCACATGCTCAAGATGGACGAGGCTGACGCGGTCGGTGATTTCCAGCGTGCCATATTTCAGGGTGCGCGTCATGCTGACTTCATTGTGGTCCATGATGCTGGCATCATCAAGGTAAGAGACAAACAGCTTCGGCATTTCTGCCCGCAATACCAGACCACGCCATAATTGTTCGCGGCTGATGACCTCGACAGCGGGATTGCCGAGGTCATTGATTTCAACTAAATGTTCAAATTTCATGGAGCACCTTTTTTCTGATGCCGCCAGTTTACTCTGCTTGCCCCGGCCTGTGAACGTGATTTCAAGCCTTGAGTATGGAATCAACCAGAGACAAAAATGCCTGGTAGCGTATTGGTTTTGCCATATAGGCATCACAGCCAGCGGCGCGGAAGCGGTCTTCATCGCCACTCATGGCAAAGGCAGTCAGGGCGACTATCTTGATATGGGCAGTCGCAGCGGCACTTTTTAGCTGGCGGGTAGCGGTCATGCCATCTATGCCTGGCAACTGCATGTCCATCAGTATCAGGTCGGGCAGTTCTATTCTGGCAACCTGCAAGCCGATCTCCGCATCTACCGCTTGCAGCACTTCGTAGCCGGCATTCTGTAACAAGAATGCAGCCAGTTTCATATTGACCGGGTTATCTTCAATGATCAGTACACGCGCCATCTTACTTACCCCTGCCTGCCATGGCACGTCTCACTTCACCGATGAAGCGGCCGTGATTGAAATCAGATTTTTCCATGACTTTTTTGACATCACCACTCAGACGTATCCTGTCGTCGGCGGTAACTTGCTTGGCGGTCAGGACAATAATCGGAATACTTGCTGTGACTGTATCACTTTTCAGGGCTTCCACCACATCAAAGCCATTAATTTCAGGCATCATCAAGTCCAGCACGATGAGGTCGGGCTTGTGTTGATGCGCCATGTTGATGCCTTCCTGTCCACCCAGGGCAGCCAGGGTTTTATAACCGAAGGAATCGAGCTGGGTAGTTACCAGTTTCACGGCCTTGGGGTCGTCATCGATGATCAGCGCAGTTTTTTGCACCGCCGTCGGGTCATTGCAAAAGCCCAGTACACTCAGGGCAGTGGTCAGGTTTTCCCGCGCTATCGGTTTTTGCATGACATGGGCCGCGCCCAAAGACAGGCCACGGCCGCGGTCAGCCACGATAGAGATGATGACCACCGGGGTGGATGCAAATAGGGGGTGTTGTTTGAAATGCTCGAGAAATTCCCAGCCATCCATGCCGGGCAATAAAATATCCAGGGTAATAAGATCAGGGTGTTCCTGCTCTGCCATGGTCAGCGCAGCTTCTGCCGTGTTGGCGCGCACTATGCGAAAGCCCTCGCTTTCCAGCTGCACCCGCAAGACTTCGGCTGCCTGATCATCATCTTCTATGATCAGGGCCAGCAACTCCCCATTGGCATGGTGATTGCTGTTGTTTGTGGTCGTGGCCGTGGTTGTAACTGAGACGTGAGTCTGCGCGTGAGTGTGAGAGTTGGCATGGGTAGTGGTACTTGCGTGGCTGGTAGCCTGCCCTTTGATTTTCAAGGGCAGATTGGCAGTACGCCAAGGCAGCAAGACGGTAAACGTGGAACCCTTGTCAGTGATACTGCTCATGCTGACGCTGCCTTCATGTAGCTCGGCCATGCGTTTAACCATGGCCAGACCCAGACCCGTACCCTGATGCTTGCGTGACAAACTATTGTCTATCTGGGTAAAGGGCTTGAACAACTCGGGCTGGGCATCCGCCGGTATACCTATACCGCTGTCACTGACCATGATTTCCAGATAATGCTCGAAGCGCCCGCCTGTTACCTGATAGCCGTCCACCCGGCGTGCCGAGATATGCACGCGGCCACCCTCGGGGGTAAATTTGACGGCATTCGATAAAAGGTTATAAATGATTTGCTTGACCTTGACTTCATCAAGCCAGATATCGCCCAGGTTTTCCTGGATCTTGGCCGAGACTTGCAAGCCCTGCAAGCTGGCTTGCTCGCGCACTACCTGTATGCTGGATTGCACCAGTGCGCTGATATCGGTGGACTCCAGATTGATCTGCATCTTGCCAGCTTCTATCTTGGACAAGTCAAGGATGTCATTGATCAGTGCCAGCAAATGCTTGCCGCTATTGAAAATATCTACCGATGCATCTTTTTGCTGGGTAGACAAACTGCCCATCAGACCATCCTTGAGTATCTCGGAAAAACCGACGATGGCATTTAGTGGAGTACGCAATTCATGCGACATGTTCGCCAGAAATTCAGACTTCATGCGGCTGGCTTGCTCCAGTTGCTGATTCTTGGCAGCGATTTCTTCACTGCTGCTGCGCAATTGATCTGCCAGCAGTTTGAGATCACTGTACTGGCGCAGATTGTGCAGGGCAACGCCCAGTTGACCGGCCAGTCTTTCCAGAAAAGCCTGTTCGCCGGTAATCACATTATTGGTCGTTGCCAGCACCATAATGGCCAGGCGATGTTCCTGGTACAACACGGGTATCATCAGCACATGCTTGGGGTTGAAATCTGCCAGGCCGGTTTGCAGGGTCAGGCGGCTGGCATCGAGTGAATTGCTTTTGCCGGTGAGGGCAGCCTGACCCAGCATGCCTTCACCCAGTTCAAATTCACGCGGGATATCATGACCTAGTCCATAGCTGGCTTCGCAACGGAAACGTGCATACCATTCATCATAGCTATACAGCGCTGACATCAGGTAACCATGTCGTTCGGCCAGCAGGTTTAACAGGCCGTCGAAAATTTTATGCCGTTCAAAGCTGGAGGCAAACAGGTTTTGCGCCTTGACCTGGGTATCGTCATAATGTGCGGCAGTGCGCAGTTTGCGCTCAGTCAGGGTGAATTCGGTAACGTCCACATTCACTGACAAGCCGCCAATCATGTGGCCGGTATCGTCACGCAAGGGGGCTGTGCTATTTGAGATGGTTTTGCGGCTGCCATCAAAGCAGCGTATATCTGCCAGTTCATTGAGTATGGTTTCACCGGACTTCAGGGTGCGTGCCAGCGCCCATTCGTCTGCCGCTATGCGCTTGCCACTATCTGGCCACCAGCCCGCATATTCGCCATACTGGTCCGGGCCTATATGGCGTACACCGCCCCAGATCGCCTTGCCGCCAGGGTTGATCTGGTTCAGCACACCGTTGCGGTCACAAATGAAGACACCGATGGGCAGGATATCCAGTACCTGTTTGAGCAGGGATTCGCTGTCGCGCACGGCGGTTTCTGCCTTGACACGCTGATCGACGTCGCGTTTGAATTGCCACCACAACCAGGCGCCACCAGCCAGTGTGATGAATAAAACCAGTATGCCTATATTCCGTGCCTGGACAAAATTGCTTTCGACCTGAATCTTGCGTTGCTGCAGCAAGACACGTTCTTCTTCTTCCATGCTGTTGATCTGTACCAGCAAGGCTTCCATGATAATACGTGGCGTACCGCTGATCAGATGTTTGCGTACTGCAGGATAGCCTTCTGCCTGATACACCTGCAGCGTTTTGTCGAGGGCATTCAGCCTTTCTTCCAGTTTTTGCGCCAGATTTTTATACAGGAGTTGCTGGCGTGGATTATCCGCAGTCAACTCTGAAATCTTTTTTGATGACTGATGTATTTGTATAGCTTTGCTGTCACGCTGGCTGGTGAATACATCGTCACCGGTAATAAAAAACAGGCGCTGTATGCTCTCCAGTTCCAATACGCCTGACTTGACTTCATTTAACTGGTCCAGCACCTGATAGGTATGACTGACCCATAAGGAGTTTTCACGATAGTCTTGCAGTGATCGGTACAATTGCCAACCAGCCGATAAAAGTAAGGCCAGCCCGAACATAAGCCCTGCAAGCAGTCTGAATTCGGTACTGAGTTTTTTCATGATGCATTTTCCGTGGTGAACACATGCGTGTGCAAAACTACCTGTCAAACTTCTTGTCAATAATATTCAATAAGGCTTAATAATCAGGCGGCCTGCCCAGTCTGGGTTCCGGGGCAAATGCAATGAGTGTACCTGCGCTGAGGTCCAGCACGAAATAATCCAGTCTCTGCTGATCAGCCAGACGTGTTTGCAAGCGTTGCTTGCGCACTGCGCCATAAGCTTCCTGCAATGCTGCCGGTAACTCTTCTGCCAGCGTACCTACATTAATCTGTACTTGATCAAGTTCTTTGAGAACGCGGATGGCAGTACGGTTAAGTCTGCTGACCACACCATTGACCAGCAGGCATGCGCCCATGGGCAGATTATCTATGGCATCTATGGCCATGTCCTTGTGTATGGAGTGCATGAGTGCTTCCAGCGTGCGAAAAGCATGGGCTGTTTCTGCGTTGCTGAGTATACCGTTGTATTCTTTCAACAAGCGCTCGCGTTCACGGTTCACTACATATTGCGTCAGCGCCTGATTGACTGTCGCCAGCAATTCTTCATTGAGCCAAGGTTTCACCAATAGCTTGAAAGGATGTGCCTGGTTGACGGCTCTTAGCACGCTGTCCAGATCCGGGTAACCAGTCAATATCAAACGTACGACATCAGGATGTTTTTCCCTGGCAGCAATCAGGAATGCGGCAGCACGCTGATCGCGCGGTTCGCAGATCAATACGCCGACATGGTGTTGCGCCATAATGCCTTGTGCTTCACTGGCATCTTTGGCGCTTAGCATGGGGTGTTGCAAAGGCCTGAGCAATCGTAATAAAGCTTGCAAAAGATCGACATCATCGTCGATCAGAAGAATGGCAGGACGTTGCGCTTCAGGCATCGGCATGCTTGTCGTAAATGGCGGCAAAGCGCCCTGCCTCTGTCACAAAGCAAGACAATACGTCTGGATCAAAATGTTCGGGCCGGGTGCGGCTATCACCTTCGATAATGATGCTCATGGCGCGTTCATGATCAAGTGCGGGTTTGTAGGGACGGCGGCTGCGCAAGGCATCATACACATCGCAAATTTGCATGACCCTGGCAGCGATGGGGATGGCTTCACCCTTGAGTCCATTTGGATAACCTGTGCCATCCCAGCGTTCATGATGATTCAGGGCGATTTCTGCACCCATTTCAGTATACGGTGAAGTACCACTGGCCAGTATGCTGGCACCCAGTGCGCAATGGGTGCGCATGATATTCCACTCATCGTGGTTGAAGCTGCCGGGTTTCAGCAAGACATGATCTGGTATGCCTATCTTGCCTATGTCATGCATGGGGCTGGCCTGGAAAATCGCATCATGAAATTCGCCAGGCAAATCCATGGCTTCTGACAGGGCGCGGCAATAATAGCTGATACGACGCACATGATGACCGGTTTCTTCATCCTTGTGCTCGGCAGCACGCACCAGCGTGAATACAGTATCGCGATAAGCGTCTTCCAATTGGGCAGTGCGTTCTACCACCTGGCTTTCCAGTATGCGGTTATGGTCGGTCAGGAAATCACCATACTCCTTGAGACGCAAGAGATTACGCACGCGCACGCTGAGATCAGCCCGGTCTATGGGCTTGGTTAAAAATTCTTCGGCACCGGCTTCGAGGGCGCGCAGTTTGGATGTACGGTCATCGAGTGCAGTCAGCATGATGACAGGCACGGGCTGGGTAAGGGGATTGGCCTTGAGTTCTGCAACGGTGGCAAAACCATCCATGCCCGGCATCATGATGTCGAGCAGGATAAGATCAGGTTGCGCGAACGCTGCAACTTTAAGTGCATCGCGCCCATTATTCGCACTCAGGGTAGAATAACCCTCAGCATGCAAGAGTACTTCAAGCAGGCGAATATTTCTTTCTTCATCATCCACCAGCAGGATACGAGCAGATTTTTGGTCTTTCATAAAAGGCATCCTCCTGAGTTAGAGAATAGTCTTAGCTTATCCAATTGTCTAGCCTTTATTTCTATCTTTTTGGCAACAAAAGCGCTATTCTCATAGCGAATTCACAAAGATATACATTGTTGCTCAAGTGTCGCTGGTTCATCTGTACGTATGCTCACATAGAGCGCAAGCTAATTGCTTGAGTTGAAGAAGGTTCCATTGCTATTGCAGGCTACAATAGCGCCTGCAAGTTTTTGCGGATAAGCTCCGTTTCCCCTTATGTCTCATGGTCTGAATACCCCCCAACGTAATGCAGTCAATTATATGGACGGCCCTTGCCTGGTGCTGGCCGGGGCGGGCTCGGGCAAGACGCGGGTGATTACCCAGAAAATCGTTAATCTGATAGAACTGCATGGCTATGATCCAAAACATATCGCCGCCCTGACCTTTACCAACAAGGCCGCGCTGGAAATGCAGGAACGTATCGCCAAGCTGCTGGCTGAGCCGCGTCAGGCCAGGCAGTTGACGGTTTCGACCTTTCACTCGCTGGGGGTGAAGATACTCAGGCAGGAAGCACAGGCTTTGGGCTTGAAAGACCGTTTTTCCATCATGGACAGCGATGACTGTTTTTCACTGGTGCAGGATCTGGCAATCACCACCGACAAGCAATTGATACGGCGCATACAGACTGCCATGTCTTTGTGGAAGAATGGCCTGGTCGACCCTGAGCTTGCATTGAAGCAGGCACAGGATGAAGACGAGGCAATTGCCGCCAGAGTTTACCGCAGCTATGTCGCCACCCTGTCTGCTTATCAGGCTGTCGATTTTGATGATTTGATACGTTTGCCGGTAGAGCTGTTCCGCAGTAATGAACAGGTGCGCGACAAATGGCAGCGTCGCCTGCGTTACCTGCTCGTCGATGAATACCAGGACACCAATACCTGCCAGTATGAACTGGTAAAATTGCTGGTCACAGGCGTGGGCAAAAAGCCCATGTTTACTGCCGTGGGTGATGACGACCAGGCTATCTATGCCTGGCGCGGGGCCACCATAGAAAACCTGACGACCCTACAAGTGGATTTCCCGAATCTGGAAATCATCAAGCTGGAACAGAATTATCGCTCCAGCACCCGCATCCTGCAGGCTGCCAATTCCGTCATCGGCAATAATCCCAAGCTGTTTGAAAAGTCGCTGTGGTCTGAACATGGCCTCGGTGATCCGGTCAAGGTATTGGGCATGCAGGATGATGAACAAGAGGCTGAGCAAGTCGCCATCATGATCTCTGCCCACCGCTTCGAGCGCCAGGCCAAGTATTCTGATTACGCGATTTTGTATCGCGGCAATCACCAGGCGCGCGTCATTGAGCAGGCATTGCGGCGTGAGCGTATTCCTTACACCATCTCCGGTGGCCAGAGTTTCTTTGACCGCGCCGAGATCAAGGACATCATTGCCTATCTGCGCCTGATCGCCAATGAAGATGATGACCCGGCTTTCATCCGCGCCATTACCACACCCAAACGCGGCGTTGGTCTGGCCACGCTGGAAGTGCTGGGCGAGTTTGCCGGGCAATGGCAATGCTCGCTGTTTGCCGCCGTTTTCAAAGGTGGCATAGAAGCCAAGCTGCCTGACAAGCAGTTACGGCCATTGCGCAATTTCTGTACTTTCATCAACCAGGTCGAGGCCCATGCCCACAGGGAAGGCCATGCCAGCGAATTGCTGGATGACCTCATGAAAGAAATCAATTACGAAGGCTATCTCTACGATAGTTTTGAAGACCGTGCCGCACAAAATAAATGGCAGAACGTGCTCGACTTTACACAGTGGTTGAAAACCAAGGGCAGTGGCGGCAAGGATGGTAACGACGATCACCGCAGCCTGCTCGACCTGACCCAGATGGTGGCCCTGATGACCATGATGGAAGGCAAGGATGAAGAACCGGATGCAGTACGCATGTCCACCCTGCATGCCTCCAAGGGGCTGGAATATCCCCATGTATTTCTGGTCGGCGTGGAAGAAGGTATCTTGCCGCACAAGGGTGACCCTGATGCGCCGGTAGAGACCTATGCCGCACGTATAGAAGAAGAGCGCCGTCTGATGTACGTAGGCATTACCCGTGCCCAGCGCAGCCTGCATATTACCTGGTGCAAAAAACGCAAGCGTGCTGGTGTGCAGGTACATTGCGACCCTTCCCGCTTTATCAAGGAAATGAAACTTGATGAAGGCGACGCTGTGCCTGCCGAAGGTGAAGTCATGACACCCAAGGAAAGACTGGCAGGTTTAAAGGCCTTATTGAGCAAACCCAGGGAATAATGGTCTGAATTGGTGCATTTTGAGCTGTTGACCAAGCAAAAATGCTAATATTGCTCATGAGGTATGTATTTTGATTACCCCAATAGCTAGAACTAATTAGCCAGATATTTTGCAAAAGTGATTTATGCACCGTTTGCTTAGCCTGCTTATTTTCATATTCTGCACCATGCTCACGCTGCCAGCAATGGCACGTGGCAGTTGCGAGCGTGTGATAGTTTCGGCAGATCCTGCCTACCCTCCTTTGCATTGGTATGATGGCAAGCAGTTGCGTGGTGCCAGTATCGTCATTATTACCCGCATCCTGACTGACCTGGGTTTGCCCTATGAACTGCGCTATCTGGGACCGTGGAAGCGTGTGTTGAATGCCGCCCAAAGCGGTAACATAGACATCATCACCACTCTCAAAATCACACCGGAGCGCCGCAGTTTTTTGCTATTCAGTGAACTGGTGCTGAACAATCCTGTGGCCGCCTTTGTTAAAAAAGACCGCCCTCCGCCATTTGCCAAATGGGAAGATTTGATAGGCTTGCGTGGCGGCATCGCACGCGGCAATCGCTTTGGCTCCATGTTTGATGAATTCATGGACAATCGCCTGAATGTCAGCGAGGCTGATAATCTGGAAACCGCATTCAATATGTTGCTGGCGAATCGTTTTGATTACGTGATCACCGGCTATCATGCCGGTCAGGCTTATATGGCATCGGCGAATATCGATGACAAGCTCATCCCTCTGCAACCTTTCTTGATCGACTCACAAAACCTGTTTGGTTTTGTCGCGCAAAGCCCATGTGCCATTCATCTGCCAGCATTCAATAAACAACTGGAGAAATTGCATAAAGAAGGCTTCATAGAGCGCGCATTATTGCAGGCCCGCGCCGACTGGCGCAAAGCACCAGTCATAGGAAAAAATTGATGACTGATATTTCTTCAATTCACATTTAATTGATACAGCTTACCTTTACTTACTTCTCATCTCCATGTCGAATTTATCCCCTCACCAGATCACCAGCAGCGAACAATTGGAAGCCCTGTTTGATACAGTCGGTGCCGCTTCCATCAAAAAAGAAGTACCTTATATCCATCCCCATTACCGTGCCATGATAGAGGCTTCGCCTTTTGCGGTACTTGCCACACGTGGCCCCGATGGTCTTGATGCTTCACCCAGAGGCGATGCACCTGGCTTTGTCGTGGTCGAAAATGAAAAGACTTTATTGCTGCCTGAACGGCGTGGCAATAACCGGGTTGATAGTTTGCGCAATATCCTGTTTGATCCGCAAGTCGGCCTCTTGTTCCTGATCCCCGGTGTAGGTGAGACTTTGCGTGTCAATGGCAAGGCTGCAATTTCGGTTGATCCTGCCTTGCTGAGCAGACTGGCGGTTGACGGCAAGCCACCCAAATGCGTGCTGCGCATAGACGTTGATACCGTCTATTTTCAATGTGCGCGTGCCATTCTACGTTCAAAATTGTGGCAACGCCTTGGGGCTGACATTGCACCTGATATACCTAGTCCTGGCAGCATACTGGCCGCGCTGACCAATGCCGAGGTCGATGGTCAAAAGTACGATAGCGAGCTGCCAGCCAGGCAGCGTGCGAGCTTATATTAAACGGATACAGCCTGACGCCCACTGCCGTTTATGAGCAGCGCGCGTACTTTCTGGTATCCTGTGCCGCCTGGCGCGATACCAGAACCAGATCAGAACCAGACCAGATAATTACATGGAAATAATGAAGATGAAATTCAAGACTACACTTGCTCAGCTAACGCTCAGATGTCTGGCCACATTTGGACTGGTGATTGCCGCCAGCAATGCTCAGGCCCAGGCAGAAACTCCGGCCAAAGGCGTTTTCTGGGAAGTTAAATCAGAAAAAAATACTGCCTATCTGTTTGGTTCCATCCATCTCGCCAAAGCCAGTTTCTATCCCCTGCCGGAAGCAGTAGAAGCTGCCTATAAGCAGGCAGACACCCTGGTAGTTGAAGTTGATACAACCGATACCAAAGCCGCTGAAAAAGCCATGCCTTTCTTTACCTATGCGGCACCAGACAAACTGGAAAACCACATCAAGAAAACCACCTGGGAAAGCCTGCAATCCATGGTAGGCCCGGCTGCCGCACAATTCCAGAGCCTGAAACCTACCATCGTCGCGACCGCGCTCAGTATTGGTGTTTTCAGGCAGCAAGGTTATGATGCTTCCAAGGGTGTGGACTTGCACTATGTCTTGCGGGCCAAGCAGGATAAGAAAGATATCATCGAACTGGAAAGCACGGCATTTCAAGCCAGTGTGCTGGGTGGTCTGGCCGATGAAGACGCGGACGCCATGCTGGCACAAACGCTGGAAGGATTAAAGAGCGGTGATACCCTACGTGAAACCGCAGGCATGATCAGCGCGTGGAAGACCGGCGATGCCGAAGGCCTGGCAAGAATCCTGCAAGAAGCAGCCAGCAAGGATGCCGGCTCTAAAAAACTCATGAAATTATTGCTGGATGACCGCAATCAGGGCATGACCAAAAAAATCCTGGGCTTACTATCCGAAGGTAAAAAACTCTTTATCGTGGTGGGTGCAGGACATTTATCTGGCACCAATAGCATTATCGAATTGCTGGAAAAACAAGGTCTGGAAGTGAAGCAAATCAAATAAGCCGCTAATCTGAAGCTTATCCACAAGGCGCAGAGTTGTTGAACTCTGCGCCTTTTGTTTTTGTGCAGGCTTAGCCCAGCCACAGATTATATTCAATCCCGTTTTGTATGGAGCCCAATACCTGTGCCTTGTTTTCTGCACTTTCGCAAAAACTGGCGAGTGCGCTGGCAGGGGTACTGACGCCGGAACTGAGTTCCTTGTTCCAGTAATCAAAGCCAGCCTGGTCTGGTGCACGGTGTAAAACGTTCTGGTAAAAATTGGTAATCAGTGTCGTGGTTGACGGGCTGGCACCATACAGTTTCTGAAATTCGGGTGACAGGAAAAAACCAGCTGCTACCGTCAGCAGACTGGACCCCTTGTCCATATCAGCGATCCAGTAACCCAGTCCTGCTGCATCGGGTTTGCGGTCAAATGCAGCCTGGTACAGCCGGTACATCTGACCTGCATTGCCTTCCAGATCAAAGGCCACCATCTTGTCGTTCAGTTGTACTCTTTCCACATTGATGATAGAGGTGATATCGCTGGTGCTGGTATTGCGAAAGCTGACATCTGTCGCAGTTTTTTGTATGGTGAACGTGGCGCGGTTTTCCTTGATGATGAGCAGGTCAAAGCCGGCACCGCCATCGACTGTGTCACCACCGCCATTGCTTTCAAAGCGGTTGTTAACGCTGTTACCCGTCATGACATCACTGAAGCGCGTGCCAACGACATTTTCTATGATGGTATCGAAGGCGATCGACAAATTATTTTGCGACACCGTGTCACTGGCCAACCTGCCAACAGAACTGCTGGCACCGGGGGTAAGGTTGATGCTGGCAGCAACGGTCAGGGCAGACAGGTTGATGGTATCCACACCACCTGTGTCATTGATGATCTTGAGCAGGCGGCCATCAGTGTCAGTCAGATTGTAAGTCGTCGCATCGGCATTGTAAGCCTTGCCGCCATACAGGTATTTCAGGGCGAGGTAATCAAACTTTCCGAAGAAATCCCTTTCCTGGCCTTGCGGTGCCTTCACATACGACATCACGGTATTCATTTCACTGTCTTCAGCCGCTGCCAGAAAATTATCTGCCGTCGTTGATGCTGGTTCACCGGCATTGTAATTGCCCGGATGCTTGAGTCCTATGGCATGGCCAATTTCATGAACCAGTGTGGCCCAGCTATTGGTGCCGGGATTGATATTGCTGAGATTGTCGCTGACTTCATTGTTGAGATAAATATCGCCGCTGGCCTTGGTGTCCGCAGTATCCGGGTAAGTCGCATAACCGGCACTGGTGGCACCCTGGGCATTATTGCCCAGTCGTATAAAGCCATAGCTGCTGGCGGTGTCTGTCACTTCTTTGAAGGTAATACCAAATTGCTGGGAAATCAAATCAAAGATTTTGCGAGCAGCGATTTTTTGCTCATCGGTAAAGGTACTGAAACCCTTTTTATCAGAGTCTTGCGCATAATCTGGTGCGCTGCTCATGAAGCTGTAGCTGACTTCGATTGCCGTGCCTACGGCGCTGCCATTATTCCAGCGTGCCGTTGCAGATGGCAGCAGCACATCTATTCTGTAGTCACCACTATATGGGTTGACGATGACGGTATTTGCTTGTGTTGAGACAGTGCCGGCCATGATGTTATTCCTTAAAGTTTGAATAAAAAATCATCGTTGCGGTCAGGTTAGCACCCGGTTTTAATAAAGACCGGGTGTCAAATGTGGGAACGTCTGGAGGCTACATCTTTGAGCAGGCATCGTATGACGCCAATATGCAGAATAGCTCACCACCCTGAAATTGAAAGCGCAAGGGATGTTAAAAAAAGTGAATTTATCGCACCTGCGTAAGAATTTCGTAAGAGCAGTTTTTCTGCACAGTTGGGAAAATAAATACTAGAACGCATTTTCCCCTTTTTATGAAATGAGTTCTAAGGCATGAGGCATGTCTGCGTGATATCTCAGTTGCCGGGAAATGAAAAAAGTCACGCAAATGTCGATCTGTTACAAAAAAATATGAAAAATATTTCTCCGGGATCAGGCAATATTTTTTGCACCAACATGAAGAGAAAACGCAATATTGGCGGGCCTTTCGGCAGAATTTGCACAAGCATAGAGATTTTTTTGAGTAAAGCAAATCAGCTTACCGCACCAAATAAATGCATCGTGAGCATTATGTATTTTGGAAATAATGCCTATACGAATTATTGATTTTTTAGCGAAGTGCTTGCGACGTATATTGCATCCATCTGCCCGTGATTAGCTCAATTCATCGATGCACAAATCATAGCGAATACGTAGCAAATACCATGGCGCAGCCGCTAATTTATTGATATAACCCGAGGAGTTTATTATGTCCCCACATTTCCGTCTGTATGCCTTAGTCACCACGCTGGCTTTTGCCCTGGTCACCGTGCCTGCTTTTGCCATGGAAGCCAACGAGGCATTTGCCGCATCTGGTTGCGAGGCCCCAAGTTATGATGAACGTACATTGAATGATGAAGAGCAGGGTCTGGTCAAGCTCAACTACCTGCTCAATGACAAAGGTACAGTGATCGATGTAAAAATTATTGACTCCAGCGGTTTCCGTAAACTCGACAAGGCATCCTTGCGTGCCCTGAAGGCATGCCGCTTCCAGGTCGGTGCCACGCCAGGCTGGAATACGCTGGCGTTTGCCTGGACCTTGAAGTAATTGTTCGCTGGCTTCCGCAAGTGCATCTCTAGCTTGCGGAAGGCTCAGCTTGAACATTCATAAACTGCCTGTTAGCACCTCCCTTTGACAGTGCATCAAATCTTGCCTGAATAATTTCTCCGCTCACGACGCAATCGTGCGTTCATTTCAACAAGCTGACACTGCCTCTTTCGATAAACCTGGCTGTTGTATCTCTCATCTTCATGATCAAATAACTGGTCAATAGCATCGGCGAAGTACTGGCATTACACTTCAGGTGCCAAGAATACGTTTTTATTTTCTTTGAAATCCGGTAGATTCCTGATTACGATGAATCGCGGATATTTGTGTCAGAATGCGGCTTGAGCCCAATAGCCAGGCAAATTGCATGTGCACGAAAACGGCGGCAAAGAAAGTATTAAAGAAGCAAGATGATGTTTAATGAAAACCAGCAATCTGATCCAGCTCCTGATTTGCAAGAGCATCCGTGGATATCCCTGGAAACCGCGCTTGATGTAGAAGCATGGATGGACTTGCAACACCGCGAATTGCAGCAAGCCCTGGGTGATAAGCCAACCACCGGGCAAGGTATCTGTCTGACCCTGGTTCATGGCGGTGAGCTTTACCTGCATACCAATTCCGATGGGGATGTCTTGCTGGATTTGACAGAAGAGGCGCAATGGGTGGCGCCGGTGCTGACTGCTGTGACCCGCAGCACGCCGCCCAAGGGGCAAGTCTGGGGTTTACCAGGACATGTTTTGATACAGCTGATACTGGGCTTGAATACCCTGGTCGCGAGCAGCCGCCTGGTATTACGGCATCAATACAAGGGTGGCCGCATAATTTGAGTCTGTGCTTGACCCGAGCTGAGTTTCAGCATCGTTTATTTGGGCGAGTAAATGCGCGCCAGTTCACCATCCTGATGTCCCTGCAAAATAGCCTTGTCTATTTTTTGCAGCAGGCTGGCATCACCGTCAGGTCGCATGGCAATATGGATATCCATCGAGGATACCGGCTTGGGCAGTATGCAAAATAATTTACCGTCTGCCTGTTTGTCGCCAAACTCAGCCGCATATTGCTGATTGAAATAGTTTTCCAGCCGGCCAATATGGGCACTGGAGCTGTACAGCAAAAATGCATCCATGCGGCGCATGCTCAATTTTTTGAAACGCCCCAGGTTATTACTGGTGTCGTCCTCGACCTTGAACAAGACATTGCTGAGCCTGTCAAATTCTTCTCCATAGCTGGTGCCGCGTACTATCCCTATGGTCTTGCCTTTCAAATCATTGATCGTATTGAAATTGAATTTTGCACGGCACAATGTCACCAGCAAAGCCTGGTCGGTAAAGATGGGGGTACTGAATTTGAAACTGCGCAGACGTTCGCGGGTTTTGGAAATACCAAAGATCAGGCCTTCGCCCATGGCGGCGTTTTCCACCGCCCTTTTCCAGGGGTAGCGTCGCACTTCAAATTTCAACTTCGTATGTTGCTCCAGATAGCGTAGCAATTCCATGACTTCGCCAGACAATGGGATGACGGCCCCTTTGCCATCGAGTTCTTCACTCATCAACAACACGACGTCGGGCCTGGCTTGTGCATTCGCCACACTGACCCAGCCAGCACAGACCAGCAGGATGCAGGACAGGAAGCGCGAATAACTTGGCATGGTATCTGGGCTGGAATCACTCGCTTTATCTTAGCGCAAATTACCTGCTTTGACTGTTGACCCGAGTCCTGATTAGGGTTTGCAGCCCACAATCCATGTTAAATATGGCAAACACAACGATGATGAAAGACGCAAAAAAGGGTTCATGCATGAACCCTTTGTTATCTGCGGCTGCGTTGTTTTGTGCAGCCTTGTTTAATTCGCTACACCATTTCTATCTATCTTGACAACGCGGGAGCCGCCAGCTTTCTTGACATTCACTTCGGCTTCACCAGGGCCAGTCACCTTGATGCTGGCACTGTCGAGCAATAAGTCACGGGCATGCAAGTCGCCGCTGCCAGTCAGTCTGGCACTCAGGCTTTTTGCTGTGCCCTTCAGACGGGTTTCTCCCGGGCCGTTCATCATCACTTCCAGCGCTGCTTCAGATTGCAATTCCACATCAAAGTCACCAGAACCGGAATTTTCCAATTTGAATACACCTGTGATGCTGCGATAGCTCTGGTTCGATGGGCCATTGTTGACGATCTGCAAATCCTTGATTTTCAAATGGTCGGCATTGATATCGCCAGAGCCACTGCTGGTCAGCGTCAGGGACCCAATTTCGCCACTCAGGTTTAATTCACCCGGGCCATTGCTGCGTATGGTGGCCTGCTCCGCCTTGATGTCCTGGATCTGCACATCGCCAGAGCCAGACATGTCCAGTTCCAGCGCCTTGATCGTGCCGCCCAGCTTCACATCGGATGAACCGTGCTGTACCAGCTTGACGGGAACAGATTGCAGATTGTCCACGCTCAGTTCGCCACTGCCGTTCAGATTGGCATCCAGCGACTGGCTGACAGTGCTCATATGAGCATCACCCGAACCATGAATTTCTACTTCGGCCTTGCCGGTTTGCAATTGCTGCAAGTCCATATCGCCACTGCCATTCGCAATCAGCTTCAAGGAATTGACCTTGCCACTGATTTTCAGGTCACCAGAACCGTTCAGGTTCAATGCCAGGCTGTCTGTCTGCAAGTCGCGTACTTCCATATCACCACTGCCGCTATTATTAATGCGGTTCAAACCAGCGGCGGTGACTCTGATCGTTCCCGGACGGTTAGTCCAGGTAAAACTGTAGGATTTACGCTTGCTGCGTATGATCAGGACCTTGTTCTCGACCACAGTTTCAATTTCCGGCACCAGATTGTCGTCACCACTGACCTCAACTGCTGCCGCCGTACCAGCCGCACCATTGGTG
Source organism: Undibacterium sp. FW305-107 (assembly GCF_058788535.1). NCBI lineage: Bacteria > Pseudomonadati > Pseudomonadota > Betaproteobacteria > Burkholderiales > Oxalobacteraceae > Undibacterium > Undibacterium sp. FW305-107. Next base: position 512,597 of record NZ_JBYTAV010000004.1, on the reverse strand, counting down.
ACGATGACATCAAAGAAGCCGGAATTTTCGATGGCACTGAATTCAGTGACCGCACGTTGTTCGGTGATCAGCTTGCCACTGCCCTTGATGGCATCGCCCTTGACCCTGACTTCACAGCCGCCAAGCAAGACTGCCAACAGCGTCAGACATCCTAAAGATTTGATCATGATATCGTTTTGTAATAAGAGTTATTGGATGAGTTCTAGTGTAATGTTGTTTTGTATGGAGATCACTGTCCAAAAAGACAGAATGCAATTTCTGTGTGACCAAGCGTAAATTTGCCGGATAAAGCGCGAGGTTTTGATTATCATGACGATATGCACTAAGCTGGTTTTTATTTTATCAATCAAGAATCCAAGAATGACACTTACACGCCGCCAGTTATTAAAGAAAGGGCTTTTGCTCGGTACCGCCGGATTGACCGGCACGCATACCGTCCTGCATGCAGCCGACAGCGGTACTGAAAAACACGCGCAGCCAACCCCACCACCTGACTTGTTTGATTCACAGGCGCTGGACATAGAGTTCTGGGTCAAACCCCGCACCATGGACCTGATCCGCCCTGCCACCGGCGAGCGCAGCAAGATACTTTACTGGAAAGACGGCGAAGTGCTGGAATCTGCCTACCAGCAACTATGCCACCTGTTGCGCGACGTCAATGGCAAGGAAACTGCCCCTATCGACCCCAAACTGCTGGAAACCCTGTGGGCAACCCAGGCCTATATTGCCCGTTTCGGCATGACCAGGCCATTGGAAATACTGTCTGGCTACCGTACCCAGGCTTCCAATACGCGTCTGATTGAGCAAGGCGTACCGGCAGCCCGCAAATCCCTGCATATGGACGGTAAAGCTGCCGACATCCGCATCCCCCAGCTACATGAAGAAATCCTGGGCGAACTGATACAAAGTTTCCGCCAGGGTGGCGTCGGCTTTTATTACCGCCAGACCGCACAGGGCGGCTGGATACATACTGATACTGGCTTGCAAAGAAGCTGGAAGGGCTAAGCTTTCTTAAAGGCCTTTCAAGTGGAAATTTAATACTTCCGCTTGAAAGGCAAAGAAAAACTTATTTAGCGACAGCCGCCTTGGCCTTGGCTTCATCCGCAGCAATAAAGACACTCATTTTGGCCGGATCTATATAACGGCGGAAGGCATCGTTCACCTGTTCCACCGTCAACGCCTGTATCTTGTCGTCCATGGCTTGTGACCAGGCCCAGGTGCGTTTCAGATACAGATTGCTATTCCAGCCGCTGGCTACTGCGCCATCGCTGCTGCGTCCCTGTACCCGCTGTTGCAAGAGTCCGGATTTGGCCTTGGCCAGTTCGTCGGCTGTGAAGCCATCCTTGAGGGCGCGTGTCAGTTCTTCCTTGACGGCGATTTCCAGTTTTTCCAGATTCTGTGGTGCTGCCGTGGCGCTGATACTGAAGCTACCTACCGGGTCAATTTCACCTGCAGTCAGGCTGGAACCGCCACCATAAGACAGACCATCTTTTTGACGTATACGTTCCATGACGCGCGAGTTCATGCCAGCGCCGCCACCAAAAATATAATTGGCCACGCGTAGTGCCGCGAAGTCAGCATCATCTTCACGCAGACTCAGATTCATGCGGCTGGAATAGACGCCGTTTTCCTTGTCAGGCGTGTTGAAAGTCTTGCGTACCGCAGGTATTTCTTCGCGTTTGCTGACCAGGCGACTGTAAGGAGTCTTGCTTGTCCAGCCATCAAATACCTTGGCGACGGTCTGTTTGGTGCTGTCCACATCAAAATCACCGACGATGGACAATTCACCTTTGGAGACGCCATAGAAATCCTTATGGAAAGCCTTGATGTCTTCCAGCTTGACATTGCGTATGGCTTCCAGTGTTTCATCCAGTGTCAGGGCAGCGCGCACATCGCCTTTGGGATAGGTATTGAAATGCTGCGCCAGGGCGCGGCTGGCAACGGCGGAAGGCTCATTGCGCGCAGCCTCGGCACCTACCAGGGCTCTTTCTTTCAATTGTTTGAATTCGCTTTCCGGGAAGTTGGCTTCTTTCAAGACATGTGCCACCAGTTCCAGTGCCGCTGGTAAATTAGCCCTGGTGGTCTGGAATGAATACAGGCCACCACTCATTTTCAGTTTGGACATTTCATCGGTTAACTGGGCGCGTGAATATTTGCTGGTGCCGGTTGACAACAAGCCGCCTGTAAAACCCATGGCCGTTGCTTTGCCAAACAGGGTTTTTTCGTCACCCCAATGCAAATTCAGGGAGACATTCACCGTTTCGCCACGGGTCTTTTTAGGCAGTAGTGCCACTTGCAGATTGCCGATATTGCTTAGCTGTGTGCGCTTGTCGATGTTTGCTGGCGATGGGTCAAATACTTCACCAGTCAGTGTCGCGGCCTTGGGTTTGAAGTCTTTCATGACTTCAGCCATACTTGGTGCCACCGGTATTTCGGCACGTTGTGGATTGTCTTCCGGGATAAACGTGCCGACGGTACGGTTGTCGCGCACCAGATACTTTTTCACAGCGGCAGTGACTTCTTCAGAGGTAACTTTGCCAGCATCATCCCTGTCCTTGAACAGATAACGCCAGTCACCCGCAGCGATGTATTCAGACATGCTGACGCCTATGGATTCATGGTTGTTCAGCAGTTTCTCATAGAAGTTGGCATTGTCGCGTTTCTGGCGCTCCAGCTCTTCCTTGGTCGGTGGGTTGTTTTTGAAGTCTTCTATGCTGGCCAGCAGCGCATCCCTGGCGGCATCGACAGATTCACCTTTCTTGACGATGGCACCGATGATGCTCAGACCAGGTTCAACCTGGCCCATGCTGCTTGAAAATACTTGTACCAGCTTGCCAGTTTCCACCAGTTGCTTGTGCAGGCGGCCATGCGGGGCACTGGCCAGTATGCTGCCGGCATAACTCAGGGCATCGCGGTCATGGTGCAAGCCGGCTGGTACTTTATAGGCGATCATTACCATCTGGCTGTCACCTTTGCGGCGTACGACAAAGCTGCGTTCACCATCCTGTGTCGGCTCTGTGGTCCAGAACTGTGGCAGGCTGCGGGTAGGTTTGGCGATTTTGCCAAAGGATGCATTGATCCATTGCAAGGCTTTTTCAGCTTCAAATTTACCCGCCACCAATAGCACGGCATTGTCTGGCTGGTAGTAGTTACGGTAAAAGGCTTGCAGGTTTTCTATCTTGACGTTTTCTATGTCACTGCGGTTACCTATGGTGGAATTGCCATAGTTATGCCAGTCAAAGGCGATGCTTTGCATGCGTTTCATCAGCACTGCGCCGGGTGAATTTTCACCACGTTCATATTCATTACGCACTACCGTCATCTCGGTGTCGAGATCTTTTTTGGCGATATTGGAATTAACCATGCGGTCGGCTTCCATTTCCAGCGCCCATTTCAGATTCTCATCGCTGGCCTGGAACAGTTCAAAATAATTCGTGCGGTCCAGGGAAGTGGTGCCATTGATGCGCATGCCACGCTTATTGAAGTCATCGGTGATTTTGGGGTTGGTCGGCGTGCCCTTGAACATCAAGTGTTCCAGCAAATGCGCCATGCCGGTTTCGCCATAGTTTTCATGACGTGAACCAACCAGGTAAGTGACATTGACAGTGACGGTAGGCTTGGATGCATCCGGCATCAGCAATACGCGCAAGCCATTTGGCAAACGGTATTCGGTAATCCCTTCCACGCTGCTGACCTGGCTGACGCCTTTCGGCAGATTGTCTGCCAGCGCAGCAGGGGCGGTGAACAGGAAGACACCCCCCAGTATCAAGGCGCGCAAAACAGGTTTGAGTGAAAGCTGCATGCCAGAGCGTAGTTGATGCATAAAATCCTTCTATGATTTCGGGGTACAAAAATAATAAATCCGCCGGGCGGATTACACCTGACGGATATGATTTATGGAAATAGATAAAGTTGCAGCTATTTTGTAATAAAGATAGGCGACATTTGAAGCGAACTACAGTAAACCTGTTCGATTCTAACTATGTGTTAAATGTAATCGCTTGTCAATTGTGCACTGCAGCGACTGTCAGCGTCTGGCTGCCGCTCCAGCTATCACCCGGCGCCAGGATGATGGGGCGCAATATCGTCGCCGCCTCTACACACAGCATATTTTTTTCACCACCAGTGTGCAGGTCATTGATCTTGACCGCGCCTGCGCCGGGGTTCCAGACCACGGCATCGGCAAAGCCGCTGCTGCGTATGAGGGTGTTTTGCTGTGGCTGGCGTAATTCCAGCAGTGCCGGGACATGGCCATAGATACGGTCGGTTTCACCGCTGATGCGCAGGCAGGGATCAGCTTCCAGACAATTATCGGTGCCCGTGACAGTGTCGCGATAATGCAGGCCTTGCAGACCATGCAGGCTGACATCCGCGATATCCTGCACGGCCAGGTAGGTATGCAGGGCGGTGCTGAAACTGAAATTGGTGTCACCGGTATTGTGTATTTCCAGCGCTATTTGCAGGCTATTACCAAGTATGCTGACCCGCAGTTCTGCGCGAAATACATAGGGCCAGATAGTCAGACGGGCAATGTTTTCCTTCAGTTCATACACGGCTTGGGCGGCACCGTTTTCCAGAAGGCCGGACTGCAAAAGTTTCCATTCAGAAGTACGGGCGAAACCATGTTTGGGTAAAGTCCCCTGATTGGAAAACTGCGGGAACACCACAGGTACGCCGCCACGGATGGCAACCCCATCCTGAAAAGCCGAAGTCTCGCTCATGAATAATTGCTCAACCCCGCCTGCAGGTATCCAGGAACATATATGCGCGCCCTGACTGGCAATTTTTGCAGTGGCACCATCTTGGGATGTAAGGCTGAGGAAATTCATGCAGGCTTTCTTTCAGTAAATGTTGATATGCATCAGTGTAATGGATAGTTGTGCAGACGGTATCGCTTTGCCACCGCATCCTGCGACAAAAAAGACGGCTTTCGGTTAGTATGGCAGACACAAAATCTGTCACGGAAACGAAATCCACCATGTCCATCAGCTATCTCGCCATTAAACACCTGCACCTGACTTGCGTGGGATTGAGTGGCGGCCTGTTCCTGCTACGCGGCTTCTGGAAAATGCGCGACTCTGCCATGTTGGGCAAGCGCTGGGTGAAAATCCTGCCGCACGTGATCGATACGGTCTTGCTGGCTAGCGCTCTGACGCTGGCGGTATTGAGCGGACAGTATCCCTTCCAGCAAAACTGGCTGACAGCCAAATTATTCGCCCTGATACTGTATATCGTGCTCGGCACGTTAGCCCTCAAACGTGGCAAGACACCCGCCATACGTACGGCTGCGTTCATCGCCGCCATCCTGGTTTTTGCCTATATCATCAGCGTTGCCCTGAGCAGGCAAGTTATTCCATTCTGACATTAGAGATATAAGAGATATTTTTCATGGCTATCTACTTTTGCAAACGCAAGCTCAGTCTTCTTGTTGCTCTGCCTTTGTTACACGGGCAGTACGCCAGTGCCAGCGAAACCCTGCATGAACTGGCGCAAGATTTGCAGACAGGTAAAACCACTGCTAGTCAAATCTTTGATCTCTATGATGCGCGCATACAAATGTATAACCCTGGTCTACAGGCAGTGAGTACGCGCAATCCCAAGGCCAGGGCAGACGCTTTGGCTGCAGATCACGCAGATCAAAAACAAAAGCCGCGTGGCAGCCTGGCGGGTTTGCCCCTGCTCCTGAAAGACAATATCGCCGTGCAGGGCATGGTAACAACGGCTGGTTCGCTGGCACTGGCAGACAACCTGGCAGCGCAGGATGCGCCCGTGGTCGCACGTCTGCGTGCAGCCGGTGCCATCATCCTTGGCAAAGCCAATCTCAGTGAATGGGCGAACCTGCGTTCATCCCAGTCCACCAGTGGCTGGAGCAGTGTAGCCGGACAAACCCGCAATCCCTACGCACCTGAGCGCAGCCCTTGCGGTTCCAGCTCTGGCTCAGGAGTCGCCGTGGCCGCACGTCTGATACCGGCCGCCATAGGTACAGAAACCGATGGCTCCATCGTTTGCCCCGCATCCGTGAATGGCCTGGTGGGTTTGAAACCCACCATAGGCCTGGTCAGTCGCACCGGCATAGTCCCCCTCAGCCATAGCCAGGATACGGCTGGTCCCATGACCCTGAACGTGCGCGATGCCGCCATGTTATTGAATGTCATGGCTGGCAGCGATGAGCAAGACCCCGCCACCCGCACAGCCAATCGCCACCGCAGCAAGGACTATACGGCGGGCTTGCAAACCACGGCCTTGCGGGGTAAGCGCCTGGGTATAGTACGCAAGCTGGTGGATGGCTACGATACCGAGACCAAGGCCTTGTTTGACCAGAGCCTGGCTATCCTGATTGCACAAGGTGCCACCGTCGTTGACCAGATAGATTTGCCTTATCTGGAAGAGCTGGATAAAGATGAATTGACGGTCTTGCTGTATGAATTCAAGGCTGGCCTGAACGCCTATCTGGCGAAGGCGCCAACCTCAGTCAAGACCCGCACGATGGCGGACGTGATCTCCTTCAACAAGCAGCATGCAGATACCGTCATGCCTTATTTTGCGCAAGAATTGATGGAGCAGGCACAAGCCAAGGGCAAGCTCAGCGATGCTGCCTATCGCCAGGCCAGTGCCCGCATCAAGCTGCGGGCTGGCAAGCAAGGTATCGATGCTGTACTGAAAAAATACAAACTTGATGCCTTGATTGCACCCACTACCAGCACAGCCTGGCTCATCGACTATAAGGCCGGTGACGTTCTTGAAGGCAGTTCCAGCAGCCCGGCAGCGATTGCCGGTTACCCACACCTGACCGTGCCCATGGGCCAGGTCAGGGGTTTGCCTGTTGGTCTGTCATTGTTTGCAGGTGCCTGGTCAGATGCGAAATTGCTGAACATGGGCTATGCCTTTGAACAGGCCAGACCAGCCTTGTCAGCGCCCAGCCTGGCGACAACGGCGACAGCTGCAACTACAAGGCAGCCCTGATCATATCCGCTGCCTTTTCCCCTATCATCATGGTAGGGGCATTGGTGTTGCCACCGATCAAGGTAGGCATGATGGAGGCATCGACGATACGCAAACCTGTCATGCCATGCACGCGCAATTGCGGATCGACTACGGCCATGGCATCCACGCCCATCTTGCAAGTGCCTATTGGGTGATACACGGTGTCGCTGGTCTGGCGCAAGACGGCGCGTATCTCATCATCAGTATGTACATTCGCCGTCTGGAAATCACTGGTGCGTGCTGCCACCAGCGCTGGTGCATCCATCAGTTTGCGCGTGAGTTTGAAACCCTTGACCATGCTTTCTATATCATCCGGGTGCTCCAGGAAGCGCGGGTTGATCAGGGGGGCCGCCATGGCGTCTTTGCTGGCCAGCGTCACTTCACCGACACTCTTAGGCCGTAACAGGCACATGTGGCAGGAATAGCCATGACCCAGGTGCAGCTTGCGTGCATGGTCGTCCAGCATGGCCAGCACAAAATGCAGTTGTATGTCGGGTGCGCTCAGACCAGGATCGGTCTTCAGGAAGCCGCCGCCTTCAGCACCATTTGAAGTCAGCAAGCCACGCCGCTGCTTTTGATAACGCCTGAACTCTTTCACCATACGCAGGCTGCCACCAGCGGATACACCTAGCAGATCAAGGCTCTTGGCACGGTATTTGAAAACAAAGTCAGGATGGTCCTGCAAATTCTGGCCTACGCCAGGCAAGTCGTGTACTACCGGTATACCCATGGCCTGCAAGGCCTTACCATCACCCACACCAGACAGCATCAGCAATTGCGGGGTCTGGAAAGCACCTGCTGCCAATAAAACTTCCTTGCCTGCTTTCAGGGTTTTCAACTGTCCGCCTTGCCTGTATTCAACACCGATGGCGCGTTTGCCTTCAAACAATATGCGCGTTACATGACAGCCGGTTTCCACCTGCAGATTATTGCGCTTACCCATATGCGGATGCAGGTAGCCGCGTGCTGCTGTCCAGCGTTCGCCATTGTGCTGGGTGACCTGGTAGATGCCCACACCTTCCTGCTCTTCGCCGTTGAAATCGGTATTGATATTAAAGCCAGCCTGACGGGCCGCTTCCAGATAAATTTGCTGGTAGGGATTGTCGCTACGCAATTCACTGACATGCAAGGGACCAGACTGACCATGATAATGGCCGCCATGGGTCTCGTTGTTTTCTGACTTCTTGAAGTAGGGCAAGACTTCATTAAAAGACCAGCCTGTATTGCCGAGTGCTGCCCACTGATCGTAATCTTGCCTGTGACCACGGATATACACCATGGCATTGATACCCGACGAGCCACCCAGCATCTTGCCGCGAGGCTGATAACCGCGCCTGCCATTCAGGCCGGGTTGCGGCACGGTTTCAAATGCCCAGTTATTCAGTTTGGTCGGCAACATGGCGACCACACCCGCCGGCGTATTCACCACCCAGCTGTCGCCCTTGCCACCAGATTCGAGTAAGGTCACGTGCAGAGCAGGGTCTTCCGTCAGACGGCCAGCAACGGCACAAGCGCCGGAACCGCCACCCACGACGATGTAGTCGGGTACAGTTGTTGTCATATATTGTCTCTTTAATATTATTGGTTTTTACAGTATTGCCGAATTCTATGTTTCGGTGTAGCTTAGGATATTAAATCTTCAGACTCCGGAACGTAAGGACAAATCCTGCCACCTTGCAGCGAATGCGCAGATGAACAACAAAGTGCTCTCAGTACAGGATGCAGTATTCCCGGCTCACCCTTTCTCGGGTTTGCTGGCGATAGGCCGCGAGCGTGACTGGCATCTGCAGGATATGTTCCCGGCATTGAGCCTGAATGCAGATGGTCGCCCACCTGAAGATGTGCGTATCAGCTACCTACAAGCAAGGGAAAGTTTGTTGCAGGCGCGTTATCACGGCGGCGCAGACCTTGGGATATTGTCCGGTGCACGCAAGTCCCTGCCTGCACTGGGTGCGATGGCGAGCGGCATGCTGGCGCAGGCAACATTGTCAGATGCCATGCATTTTGGTCTGGAATACCAGTTGATCGCCGGTGCCATGGTGCAATTGCAGCTGGAACCTGGGGAACGCACATCGGTGCTGACAGCCCGCCCTCTGTTTGATGATGTTGAGCTGCAGGATTTTCTTGATGCAGATCACCTGGCAACCGCCATCAATGTCAGCCGTGCCCTGTGTGGTGCTGCCCTGCAAATCGAAAGGGTGGAGTTGCGTGGCAACCGGCAGGCCAGCCGGTCTGTGGCCGAAGATTTTTTTGGTTGCCCTGTCGTCTATGGTGCCGATGTCAGCTGCATCATCGTCAATAACAGCGCACTCAATACCTTATTGATCAACCCCGATCCCGACCTGGCAGCCAGCAGCAAAATGCGCTGTGATGCAGAATTGGCGTCAGTCGGTTTGACGGGCAGGCAAAGCCTCTTGCACAAACTGGTCAGCCTGCAATGTGATTACCGCAGCGTGCCAGAACTGGCACAGGCACTGGGCATCAGTGAACGCTCCCTGCACCGCTTGCTGGTGCGCGAAGGTTGTTCTTACTTTCAAATTGCCGAAAGCCTGCGCATGGAAAAAGCCAGACATTATTTACGCACGACCAGCATGAGTCTGGATGATATCGCTGCCCAATTACATTATTCAGACAGCCGCAGTTTTCGCCGCGCATTCAAACGGGCGGTGAATCTGACACCTTCAGAATACAGACTGCAATATTTTGTCTAGTCAGCGATACACATCAAATTCAAACCAGAAAGTCGAACCCTGACCCGGCGTGCTGACAAAACCGATTTGCCCATGCATTTTTTCCAGCATGGCCTTGGTGATGGATAAGCCCAGACCTGTGCCGCCCTTTTGTCGTGTATCCGTGCCGTCGGCCTGGGTAAATGGTTCAAACAAATGTTCCTGGAATTCTGGTGCTATGCCTACGCCCCTGTCCCTGACTTCGACACGATACCGCGGGCCTTTGCCAAACACGCGCAATAAAACAGTCTCACCTTCACGCGAGAATTTGGCCGCATTGGAAATCAGGTTTGCCATCACCTGCATGAGCCTGTCATGGTCGGCCAGTATCCAGGCTTGTTGTGGATGATGGTCAAGTACCAGGCTGACCTTGAGCGAGCTGGCATACGACATATGCAACTCCAGCGCATTCTGTACCAGCGCCACCAGATCCAGTGCTTCTGAGCGGAAGATCATCTTGCCGCTGGCCAGTTTGTCCATGTCCAGAATATCGTTGACCAGGGTGATCAGGCGTTTGCTGTTGTTGTGGGCGATGCGTATCAAGTGCTCAGCCTGCTTGGGCAATACGCCGCTGACGCCGGATTCCAGCAAACTCAGCGAACCACGTATCGAAGTCAGCGGGGTACGCAACTCATGGCTGACGACGGAAATAAATTCCGTCTTCAAGCGGTTCATGCGCAACCTGTCGCTGATATCCATGGCAAACGCAACCCAGCCGCGTTCTGAATTTTCCAGATGGCTGAGGCCGACCAGAATAGGCAGGCCTATATTCCCGCCTTGCAATAACATGATCTCGAAAGGTGCGGTGGTGCCGGTCTGTATCAGGTCTCTATAGGCTTGCTGGCAAATCTTCAAATCCTGCGGTGATAACAGGGTGTCCCACAAATTATCGCGGGTCAGCAGATAGTCGCGGTCATAGCCGCTGAACTGGGTAAACACATCATTCACATCCAGTATCTGGCCTGCTTCATTGCCCTGGATAATCCCGATCAGGCTGGAATTCATCAATCTTTGCAGGCGTTGTTCACTGGTGCGCAAGGCATCCAGCGTCGTTCTCTGCTCGGTCACATCTTCTATCATCCAGACAGCACCGCGCACATAGCTTTCTGTTGGCAAGGCGCGTCCGGCCACACGGCCGGTAAAAGACTCACCATTAAATCGGCGTAACTGCCATTCCAGCCCGACCAGTTCATCGGCCTGCAGGCCAGGTGCAACTTTGGCACTGAACGCCTCATAATCGTCCGGCCCTTGATACAGAAAGCTGGTCTTCACCCCTATCATGGCCTGAGCATTGGGGAAGCGGCATAATTCTGCCAGTGCCTTGTTGGCCCTGACGATGACACCATCGCTGACAAACATGATGCCTACCGGCGCATTGGTGATCAGGATCTCCAGTTCCCTGGCCAGTTCCTTGTAGCGGTTCTTGTTGGACTTGAGCAGTTCCTGATTGTGCCTCAGCATTTCCTCGGTTTGCTTGCGCTCGGTGATATCGATATGGGTACCAACCATGCGCAAAGGCTTGCCCTTGCTATCCCACTCGACAATACTGCCGAGTGACATGATCCAGCGCCATTCACCGGTCTTGTTTTTTTGCCTGAATTCGGCATGGTAATCTGCGCCGCCTTGTGCCGCTGCATGAGCCTTATAGGCGCGCTTCAGGTTTACCACATCATCAGGATGGACACCCGTGCCCCAAAAATAATCCCAGAATTGCTGGGGGTGACCAAAGTCACCAGGTTCGTAACCCAGCATCTGCAAATATTCAGGGCTGAAGCTGCCTTCGCCAGTTTGCAGATTGATGTCATACAGACCCTGGTTCGAGGCCTTCATGACCAGGCTGCGCTGGCGTTCAGCAGCCAGCAATCTTTGCTCGGTCAGTTTGCGTTCGGTATTGTCACTGAGAAAGCCATGCCAGAGCACACTGCCATCCGGCAGTTGTTCAGGGGTGGCGTCACCGACTACCCAGCGGTCTGGCTGTCCGGTAGAAATGATGCGGTATTCCTGATGCCAGGGGCTGAGTTCGGCAAAGGATTTGCGCACTGCCGCGATCATTTTTGGCAGATCGTCGGGATGGATTTTGGCAAACATGAAGCTGGCATCTTCACGTAATTGTTCTGCCTTGACGCCAAAAAAAGTTTCTACGGCATCACTGGCATAAGGCAGGCAAAAACGGGCATCAGGGTAGCGCCGGAATTGGTAAAACATGCCTGGCAGGCAGCGTGAGAAATTGGATAACAGGGCATGACTGCGCTGCAATATTTCCAGCTCCGTTTCACACGGTGTTTGATTGGCTGGCATTGCAGGTAATTCAGACATGCCCAAAGATCTTTTTCATGCTGGTCAGCGGTACAGCGCGGTGATTTCGTCAAAAAAATCGAATACGCCTTGCTCGCTCATCTTGCGTGCATTCGATAGCTCGCCACCTTTGGAAGCGAACAGCACGCTGTTGTCCGGTCTCAGCAAGACTGCCGCAGGGATGCCTTTCTTGGTAGGATTGCCATAGAAATCCACCAGCTCCTTGTTTTTATCAAACTGGCCTACATTCACTTTCACTGTGATGAACTTGGTGGCGAGCAGAGGTTCGTTCTTGCCATGCATGGATTTGTCAAGTTCCAGACAATCCTTGCACCAGTTGGCACCAAAGATGACCAGGACTTTTTTATCTGTCTTTTTAGCTTCCGCCAGAGCCTTGTTGATTGCCGCCTGGGCATCGGCAGTTTCATCATAAGCCTGGGGTGCCGTGGCGCTGGCCGGGTTGATAACGCATGCCAGGCTGAGAGCAAAAATCAGGGAAAGCAGTTTTTTCATCATTGATCCATCAGGGAATTCAGGAAAAAAGCAAGAGATGCAGGATGAGTCTATCTTAGCTTAAACAGCATGTTGCTGTAATTCCTTGTTTTGCGTAAACTTTATTTTGCTGTATGTATATTCAGTTATTTCCCGGATTCAGGATAAAATAGCTTATTCCAGCTTTTAATCTTATTCCTTTAAGTGGGTCAGTTTTTGAAAATGTTTATCCAGCTTGCTACCCTGGCGGCATGCGATGATGAGATGCATCATGCGAATCATGATTTATTGCAAAGTGCTGGTTGATTGCCATGAGTAATAAACCACGTAGGATTGCTCATCTGGACATGGATGCTTTTTATGCATCTGTTGAACTCTTGCGCTATCCAGAACTGCGGGGGCAGGCAGTGCTTATAGGTGGCGGCTCTTCACATCGCCCGATTCCAAAAGGCGATGGCACGCATGAATTTTCACGGATAAAGGACTATGTCGGGCGTGGTGTCGCGACCACTTCGACCTATGCAGCACGGGCACTTGGCATATTCTCCGCGATGGGCATCATGAAGGCGGCGAAGCTGGCCCCCGATGTTTTTTTGCTTCCCACCGATTTTGACTCCTATCGCCATTACTCGCGTCTTTTTAAAGAAGCAGTGGGCAAGATTGCCCCCAAAATTGAAAATCGCGGCATAGATGAAATCTATATCGACCTGACCGACCATCCGCAAGAAACGCGCGCCCTGGCAGGCAGTTTGAAACAGGCTGTCTCCGAGGCAACGGGTCTTACCTGCTCCATTTGTGTTGCCCCCAATAAGCTGCTGGCAAAAATCGGGTCTGATCTGGATAAACCTGATGGTCTGACCATCCTGGAGATGGAAGACGTGCCAACCCGTATATGGCCGCTGCCAGTAAAAAAAGTGAATGGGATAGGCCCAAAATCAACCGAGCGCCTGGCAAGCCTGGGTATCAACACAGTGGGCGAGCTGGCAAATGCAGATTTAGGGCTGCTGCAAAATACCTTCGGCAGCAATTATGCCGGTTGGCTGTATAACACTGCACGTGGCATTGATGACAGGGAGATTTCTACAGAGTCAGAACCCAAGGTGATCAGCAGGGAGACCACATTTGACCGCGACTTGCATGCAGTTCACGACAGGGCGGTATTGACCGACATTTTCACTGATCTCTGCACTCGTCTGGCAAGGGATTTAACCGTCAAGGGTTACCGTTGCAAAACTGTGGGCATCAAGATACGTTACACGGATTTCCGCATATCGACACGCGACATTACCATTCCTGTCGCAACGGCTGACCCAGCCATCATACGCAGGGCTGCCGGAGAATGCCTGCGCAGAGTGGCACTGGAAAACCGGTTTCGCTTGCTGGGTGTCAGGGCCAGCGCCCTGATGAGAGAGGCAGATGTCAGCAACGAGCGTCAGGTCAGCCAGGGCATGCTGTTTGATGATCCTTGATATTTGGGAAGAGTAATTCAGGGCCAGGCAATTTTAAGAGCCAGTTACATACCTGCTACGTTCCAGTCTTTCGCTGCCCCCAGCGGCAATTCTTTCAAATAGATCGTCCAGTGAAGTAAAGATATCCCAATGATCAACTTGCTTTTGCTGTGCGATGGTGTGGATGAGTTTTAATTCCAGCTCGGCCTCGCGTTTGCCCTTCCATAACTTGTCTGCTGTGGCGACAGTTAATTCTTCCAGGCTCAGGCCATCTCCCTGCCATTGTGCATGGGTGACGCAGCACCGGGCGATGGTCTTTTGTACGCCATGGTCCAGCAGCATTTTTTCACCAGCAGGCTCATGCAAGGAACCAGGGCCATCCAGTTCATTGGGGTGCAGGATTTTTCCCGCGTCATGGATGGCGGCACCAAGACGTATCAGATTCACATCGAACTGCAAGCCCATCTCTTCAAGCCTGACGATCAGCATTTCAGCCGCTTCGCCAACCAGTCTGACATGGGTAAGCAAGCGTTCTGATGCGCCAAGTTGCAACAGCAGTTGGTAAGCTTCAGTGGTCGTAGTAATCATAGTGAACAATCAGAAAACCAAATAAAAAGGGCTTGCACAGCTTTGTGTGCAAGCCCTTCCTTGTAGCGTTATTTACTTGAAGTCACCCGCAAACACGCGCACGGTTTTTTCATAGCCCAGGTGTTTGGCCATGGCTTCTTTTACTTGTGCCACGGTCAGTGCCTGGATTTTTTTCTCTACTTCAGCACGGTATTGCATATTGCGGCCCAGGTAGAGGTTGGTTGCTAGTGTCGATGCCAGCACGGCGTCCTGGCTGCGTTCCAGCTGGTATTGCTGGATCAGGCTTTTCTTGCCGTCTTCCAGTTCAGCAGCTGTGAAACCCTCAGTCAGTGCGCGGGTGATTTCTTCTCGTATGCCGGTTTCCAGTTTGCTACGGTTTTGCGGCGCATAAATCGCACCTATGGAAAAGCTGGCGACTTCGTCCAGAGGAGATGCATTGAAACCCGAGCCGCCACCATAGCTGACACCATCTTTTTGACGGATGCGGTTCAATATGCGTGAGTTGGCGCTGCCACCCAGCAGGTAGTTGCCCATCACCAGGGCAGGATAATCAGGATGCTTGATACCCAGCGGCAGTTGCATGCCAGCGTAGAAGAAGGCATTGGCCTTGTCCGGTGTGATGATTTGTTTGTCATCCGCTTTGGTAGCATGGTAAGGCTTGGCAACACGGCTGAATTTTTGCTGGGCATTCCAGTCGCCAAAGGCAGCTTGCAATTCCGTTTTCAGCTTGTTGGCATCAAACTCACCAACCACGGCAATTTGCGCCTGGTTTGCCTGGTTGGCGCCGTAGAACTCTTTCCAGAAAGCCTTGACCTCAGCCAGTTTGGCGATTTTTAAATAAGCTATCTGCTCATCGATACCGCGATAGTAGCGTGGATCATCTGCGGTCCAGGTATTCAGGGCTTTTTTGCCCGCGTCGATGGCAACGGATTGCGGCTCCTTGCGCGATTCTTCCAGTTGTGCCAGTTGCGAGTTCAACAACTGAGTGAATTCGGCTTCATTGAAAGCCGGTTGGCGCAGGGCATCGCGCACCAGTTCCAATACCCGTGGCAGATTATCGCGTATGGTTTCTACCTGGATATTGGCAGAAGTCACATTGCCATTGATCTGCAACTTGGCCTTGAGCTTGTCCAGTTCTTCAGTAAATTGCTGGTGACTGAGTTTTTCTGTGCCACGGCTGAGCATGGCGGCTGCCAGCTCGGCGGCTCCGGCTTTGCCTTTCAGACTGTTCTCATCACCCAGATTGATATGCATGGACAGCACAACGGTATTGCCGCGTGTGGTCTTGGGCAACAGCGCATACTTCATGCCATTGCTGAGCGCACCAGTCTGTGTACGTTTGTCGATATTATCAGCCGAGGCGACAAAATTCTCTGCCTGGGCGATGGCCGCGCCAGGTTTGAATTGCTTGATTTGTTCATCCACGGCGACCTTGGCTGGGGCCGGTGTACGGTCTGGTTTTTCAGTAGGGATAAAGCTGCCTGCTGTACGGTTGCTGGATTTTAGCCAGGTAGTAGCGACGCGCTGTACATCTTCCACCTTGAGTGCCTTGACGCGGTCGCGGAACAGGAAAAACAAACGCCAGTCGCCTGAGGCTATGCTTTCAGACAGGGACACGGCAAATTTTTCTGGATCATTGAAAACCTGGGCGATATCCGAATCCAGCTTGGCCTTGGCACGCGCGAGTTCTGCTTCCGTCACCGGGGCCTTGTCAAAGCCTTCTATGGTGTCCAGTAATATCTTCTTGGCTTCCGGCAGGTTTTGCTCAGTGCGCAAGTTTGCCCCCAGCATCAAAAAGCCAGGTTCTTCCAGATTCGCCGCCCATGGGAAAACATCGGCAGTTTTCTTGGTTTCAACCAGGGCCTTGTACAGGCGGCCATTCGGTGTATCACCGAGGATCAGGGCCAGTGCTTCAGTCGCGGCGTAATCGGGATGGGCCGCGGGCACGGTGTGATACAAGGCGGCGATGGCTTGAGAGTCACCAACACGGCGCACGATGACATCACGCTCGCCATCTTGCACAGGATCTAATGTATACGTAGGTTCCAGCGCACGCTTGGGCTTGGGGATTTTGCCAAACTGGGTGGCGATCAGTTGCAGAGCCTGTTTGGCATCAAAGGCACCGGCCACGATCAGGGTGGCATTGTCAGGCTGGTAGTATTTACGCCAGAAAGCTTGCAGGTGCGGGATGTTGACGTTTTCCACGTCAGTGCGCGCGCCTATGGTGTCTTTGCCATAGTTATGCCATTGATGGGCACTGGACATGATGCGTTGTATGAGGATGCCGACACCGGAATTCTCATTCTTTTCCATTTCATTGCGCACGACGGAGAACTCTGTCTTCAAGTCTTCGCCAGAGATGCGGGAATTGACCATGCGGTCAGCTTCCATGCTGATGGCCCAGGTCAGGGTTTCAGGCTTGGCGGCAAAGGTTTCATAGTAATTGGTGCGGTCGAGCCAGGTTGTGCCATTGAATTGCACGCCGCGCTGTGACATTTCTTCCCACAGGCGCGGATGGGCCTTGCTACCCTTGAACATCAGATGCTCGAGCAAATGCGCCATGCCGGTTTCGCCATAATTCTCATGACGCGAGCCGACCCGGTAAGTAATGTTAACAGTCGTCGTCGGTTTGCTGGCATCTTGTACCAGCAAGACGCGCATGCCATTCGCCAACTGGTATTCATCTATACCCTCGACCTGGCGCACGAACTGCACACCGGCAGGCAGGGCGGTTTTAGCCACCGCTGCATTCTCAGCCGCGATGGCTGGCGGGATATGCACCAGAGTAGTAAAAGCCAATGCCAGGGACAGACTCAAGCTGCTGAGTTGCATGCGCGATGATTTCATGTAGCGACCTTTATGGATTAATAAATACAAAGTAATGAAGACAAATTAGTCAGCAGTGCAGCCGCGACAAGTCACGGACGAGCTGGGGCTCAGACCAGTAAAGATGAAGTCTGGTTCAACTTCTGGTCAACTAAAGCGGGCTAGCTTAGTACAAATATATCAAGAAAAGCAACCAGAACGTGCAAAGATGCTAACGATGGGAAGAAACGAGAATGGGAGAAGGAAGATCGGAAAGAAATTCAAGAAGAGAACCGGGATGAAATCTTAGTGCGCCAGACAGGAATCGAACGTGCCACCCCAGCCCTCTGGGGGCTGCCACATAGCCCATACCTGGCCAGAATTCATATGAAATGAGTTCTGGTAATAAACCTAATCCACTGATTTAAATATGACAAAAAGCAGGCAGCGACAACTGGCGCAGGTTTTCGCATTGAATTTGAAGCAGTTTTTGATGCAAACTGGTGTGACCGACAGGAATCGAACCTGTATCGCCAGCTTCGGAGGCTAGCATCCTATCCGTTGGAAGACGGTCACGTGCAAATATTTGCAGACCGCTATTGTAGCTGTTTAGCTACAAATATGTCTGCAAGAAACGGGCAAATTCCGCATATAAATGATTTGCGACTTCTTTACTCCGTCATGACATTTATATTCAGATGACGACTTGGGTTTTGAGCAAAAAAGTCAGAAACTTGTAAAACCCGTGGGAAGAACAATGCATTTTATGCAAACTTTGAAGTCATATTAATTGACTTGAGTCTTAAAAATCCTGGTGTCGATAATTCAGCCTGAATGCCAAGGGACCTTGCATAGGCGTATGCAGAAGAACACTGCCATTTTGAGGACTTGGAACCTATCTCTGATATGCATGAGTAGCATAAGTAATGTTCGAGCAATATACAGCCTCAATTTTAGGAAGGTCTTGCGTATCAAAGAAGGGAAATTGTCGTTAAACCGGATAGATTTCCCGGATTCTTGGGCCGCAGAGCTTGCTTTTCGTTCCAAACAAAGCGCTTTCGCACTATAATCCCAAGCTTTGGCACTTGCGGTTAAAGTTGCCTGCAAGCATAGACTAAGAATTTTCTGTACCTAATTTATTTGCATTGAGGAAACCATGAGCGACGCGCACGACGAACACGAATCAGCGATCAAGACCCCTAAGCAACTTATCGTTGCAGTTCTCGCTGGATTCCTGGTCCCCATTATCGCCATTGTCTTGCTGGTACAGTTTGTATCGAATGACAAAAAAGTCGGCGCAGGTTCTTCTGCATTGACACCAGAAGCGGTTGCCGCCCGTATCAGCCCGGTAGCTGATCAAGGTTTTAATTTCAAGGATGCCAATGGCCCAAAGACTTTGCAATCTGGCGAAACAGTTTATAAAACTATCTGTTCAGCTTGCCATGACACTGGCGCAGCCAATGCCCCTAAATTCGGCGATGCTGCTGCCTGGGGACCACGCATTGCACAAGGCTATGACAAGGTAGTTGCCAATGCGATAGGTGGTTTGCGTGGGATGCCAGCCAAAGGCGGTAATCCTGATCTGGATGATATTGAAGTTGCACGCGCAGTCGTGCATCTGGCCAATGCAGGTGGCGCCAAATTCAAGGAGCCTGAAGTCAAGGCACCGGCAGCAGCTTCTGCTGAGGCATCTGCAAAATAAGCCTTTGCTGTACTCATATGGGTCTCCACGAGACTCAGGTAAACAAAAAACCCCGGTACGCCGGGGTTTTTTGTTGGTTTTTTCTGCATTTCGATGCAAATTACGCTAAAAGTAGACCAAAATTTCAGTTAAATATAGTGAAAATAAGGTTTTAAGCGATACAAACTGTTTTATTTAGATACATTTTGGTGCAAAATTTCTCGCAGCAACTGGTTTTCAATCCGGATTAATCAGGTGCAAATTATTTCTTTTGTATTAATGTTTCCATTTGGAATTATTGATACAAAAAACTCCCTTCTATTTGAAACTTTTCTATAGTTTCATAGTCAAAAGCAGATGCTCTGCTCTGTCTATTCGTTGTCATATCTGCATATTGTTGTTTTTCCGCCGCATGCATTCTATCAATATTGACAATGGAATCTCTTAGATGTTCTCATGCTGAGGCAAATTTTTTGAAAGTAATTTCTCAAAATTTCCCACGCGTAAAAAAAAATTTCCATATTATTTGGCAGTTTTGCAATTTGGCAAAGTTTGTTTGGTTTTCGCCAGATTTTGTTTAGAACATATAAAGAACGGAGCGCAATAGTGATAAAAGAAAAAACAATTTCGAGATCGGTACGACTGATCTGTTCAAGTGGTTTGTTGTTGGGCATGGGTATGCTGGCTCAACCGACTTTCGCACAAGAAGGTGTACAGAAAGTTGAAATTACCGGTTCCAGTATTAAACGTACTGAAACAGAGGGTGTTGCAACGACTCAAATCCTGAGCCGTAAAGACATCGAACAAACAGGCAAAACTTCCATTGCTGACGTAGTCCGCAGTATCTCTGCTGACAATAACGGCAGTATCAGTGGTTCTTTCACTAACGGCTTTGCCGGTAGCGCTTCGGGTGTTTCCCTGCGTGGTCTGAGCGTTAGCTCGACTCTCGTTCTGATCAATGGTCGCCGTACAGCACCGTATGGTTTCGGTGATGACGGTCAACGCAGCTTCGTCGATTTGAACTCCATCCCACTGGATGCAGTTGATCGTATCGAAATCCTGAAAGATGGCGCATCTGCGATTTACGGTTCTGACGCTATCGCTGGCGTGGTTAACGTTATCCTGCGTCAAAACTATGTAGGTCAATCTGTTGCCGCCAATATCGGCCAGTCTTCCCGTGGCGATGGCCGCAACCTGAGCGCTTCCGCAGCGATCGGTTTCGGTAATCTGCAAACAGACAAATACAATCTCTTCATGACGATTGATGCCAAGAAGCAAGAAAAAATCTGGCAAAAAGACCGTAGCGACTACATTGGCCAAGCTGATGCACGTCCATGGGGTGGTCGCGATCAACGCGCTGGCTTCATCACTTCCGGTAACGGCGGCGGTTCCAACTTCCTGGGCACAGTACGTCCAGTGAACGCTGCTGGCGGCACAATTGCTGGTGCAGCGGGTAACGTAAAACAATTGCCAGGCACTTGCTCTGCAGCAAATCTGGATCCAGTTGGCGGTACATCACTCGACAACGGCGGCGGTGGTTGCTTGTTCGATCCAGTGGCATACCAAACTATTCAGCCAGAAACTCAAAACCTGAATTTGTATGCACGTGGTACTTTTGCCATCAATGACAAAACCACAGCGTACACAGAATTGGGCTTGTTCAACAGCAAGGCAAAAACACAAACAACACCATCCGGCCTGACCGGCGCTGGTTTTGATCTGGTGAACGCCCGTGTTAACAATACAAGCACAGGCCCTGACCAGTTGCTGCTGCCTATCGGTCATCCAGACAATCCATTTGCTGACTCACGCGCACGTCCACGTTGGGCTGATGCTGCACGTCCTCGCACTGCTGATCTGGAAACTACAGTTACCCGTTTCCTGGCTGGCGTAAAAGGTACAGTTGCTGAGTGGGATTACGATGCTGGCTTCCTGTATGCTGAAAGCAAAACAGACAAGACTCAAAATGGCTACTATCGTCAATCTGCTTTGAAAGCAGCAGTAGCAAATGGTACATTCCGTATCGGTCAAGGCCGTGTGAATACACCTGAAGTTCTGGCCCTGGTTTCTCCAACTTTGAAAAACTCCGGCGTGACCAAGAGCACATCGGTAGACTTCAAAGCAACTCGTGAATTGACGCAATTGGCCGGTGGTGCAATGGCTATCGCGGTTGGTGCCGAGTACCGTAAAGAAGAAACCAACAGCGAAGCAACACCATTCACTAACACGAATGATATCGCTGGCCTGGGTTACTCTGCTGCTAAAGGTTCACGCAATGTAACAGCGATCTACACAGAATTGGCTATCCCGGTATTGAAATCCCTGGAATTCCAATTGGCTGCACGTTCAGACAAGTACTCTGACTATGGCCGTTCCACTACGCCAAAAGCCGGTTTCAAATTCACACCTACTAATACCATTGCATTCCGTGGTACGTATGCTGAAGGTTTCCGTGCTCCTAGCGCGGCAGAGAACGGTGATTCCGCTGTAGCTGCATTTACTAACATCCCTAGTGATCCTATCCGTTGCGCAGTGACCAAATTGCCAGCAGATTGCTCTTCACAAAGTGTTGGTGCGATCACGATCGGTAACAAAAACATCAAACCAGAAACATCCAAGAGCTATAGCCTTGGTTTTGTTGTAGAACCAGTCAAGAACTTCAGTATCTCCCTGGACTGGTGGAAAATCGTCCGTGACGGCGAAATCGGTGGTTCTGACCCTAGCGCGATTGTTACCAATCCAGCTGGTTACCCAGATGCACAAATCGTCCGCGGCGAACCAACAACAAACTTCCCTGGCCTGGTTGGTCCTATCCTGATGGTGAAAGCGCCTTACCTGAATGCTGGTAAGACACAAACTTCGGGTCTGGATCTGGACATGCGCAGCAAGTTTGACCTGGGTTCCAACGGCAAGTTGAATGCTGGCCTGGTTGTGACTTACATGCATGAATTCAGAAGAACTGACGCTGATGGTACTGTGCATGAATTTGCTGGTACTCACGGTGACGTGAACTTGTCCGGTGACGGCGGTACACCACGTACTAAAGTCAGCCTGAGTCTGGGTTGGGAACGTGGTCCTTGGACAGTGTCCGGTAACATCAACCACGTATCCAGCATCAGCGACACCAATGAAATCGGTGGCGACTGCCTGGATACTGATGCAAACCACAATCCATACCTGGGTTGCCGCGTAGCTGCATTCACGACAGTTGATGTGTTTGGTAAATGGAAAATGTCCAAAAACCTGGAATTCACAGCATCCATCACTAACCTGTTTGACAAGATGGCACCGTTGGACGTCCAGACTTATGGCCGTATCAACTACAACCCATCCCTGCATCAATCAGGCGCAGTTGGCCGTTACTTCAACATCGGTGGACGTTACACGTTCTAATGTTGGCGTAGCTTAGTATGATCACACCGGACTTGCTATACCGGTGTTGGTGATACGAACAATTGCTGAAAAAAACCCCCGCAAGCTCGCTTGTGGGGGTTTTTTATTATGTGCGCTCTTCTTAGCGCTCCAAATCAGGCCCCCCGTCCCTGCCGGATTCAGCGAGACTTCCTGCAGGCGATAAAGCTTGCCTGGACCTGTCCTATTTCCTTCGGGGGACATGCTATCGCATGTTGATAGTCTGGTATTGGCTAGCAAGCTCAAGGGCGGTGATCACAGAGGATGTATGCTCTGAACTGTCTTCATGGGCATCAGGTTTTTACTTGTTTTTGACTTAAAGACGGCGCAGGTCGTTGGATAAGTTGATGAAATGAAAGCTCGTTAATTCAAAAAAGTTATCAATAAAACACATAACGTTTTAGGCGTAAACTATAACTTGTTGTCATTAAGAGACAAGTCAAATCATTGAATGAGGCGTTCTATCGTTCTCGATGGAAAGAAAAATTTCCATTCGAGTTCTTTCAAAACATCTGAAATTGTACATACAAATTTCAGATGGTGAAAAAAGCAACGTCAAATCAAGTCCAAAATGGTGCAAGGTCTATAAGTGCCCATTTTTTATCCTGTCATTCAGGCTTTTAGGCGGGTGCAAATTCTTGGATACGAATAAATAGCTAAATTAAATATAAATATCGCAGGCCGACGTTATTACACAACAGTTCATCTTGCGTAATTTTATGACCTGCACATTTTTAACATTTTGGCTTGCAGGCAGGAAAAATCCGGTTTTTTAAACAAAATAAGCAGTCTTGACATCAAAGTTTTCAAATGGTTCCATGACAAGGAGATTTTTTTTCGGAAAATGAAGCTGTAATTGAAACAGACAAATGATGAACAAATTGCGATGAATTGCTTTTTTCATTTTCCGCTAAAAATAATCCAGAAAAGATAATCTGGCTGTTCCGGGCAAATAGGGGATTCTGGTTACCAATCAGGGTCTTGTCCGGGCGGCCTCGCTCATTAGTTACATTTTTGGGGGTTTAGTCATGGTAGAAAAAATGTTGGCCCGATCCGTACGCCTGATGTTTTTGGGTGGTGTCGCGGTCGGTGCAGGTTTGCTGGCACAACCAGCGATGTCGCAAGACGTACAAAAAGTGGAAATCACGGGTTCCTCGATCAAACGGATAGCACAAGAAGGCGCATTGCCTGTGCAAACTCTGAGCCGTAAAGACATCGAACAAAGTGGTGCAAATAATGTGGCCGACCTCGTCGCTGCCCTCCCCGCCATGCAAGGCTTTATCACTGCATCCACTTCCGTCAACGGTGGTGGTGCTGGTCGCCAGTCTGCCTCCATCCACGCGATCGGTACTGACTACACTCTGGTATTGTTGAATGGTCGCCGTATGGCACCGTATGGCACAGGTAGTGCCGTCAACCTGGGCAGTATTCCTTTGTCTGCAGTTGAGCGCGTTGAGATTTTGACTGACGGCGCTTCCACACTGTATGGCTCAGATGCGATTGCTGGTGTTGTCAACTTCATCCTGAAAAAGAACCAGACAGATCTGAATGTAGAAGCAACTCTGACCAGCCCGCAACAAAGCGGTGGCCGTAGTGGTAACTTCTCCATTTCCAAAGGCTTCGGTGACCCTGAAAAAGACGGCTTTAACGTCTTGTTCGCGTATAGCCATGATGAACAAAAACCTCTGGAGGCTACTCAACGCCACTTCGCCAATTCCGGTGTCCAGAAGTTCATGAAAGATGGCAAGATGTACGCCACCTGGCAAACCAGTATCAACTCGATACCTGCCAATGCCGACATCTATGATTCTCTGGGTAATAATGCGACATTCTCGCCAGACCTGGTGAATACTGGCAAATGTAATGGCCCTAACACTTTCGAACGTGGCGGTGTATGTCGTTATGACTATGCGTCGACAGTACAATTGCTGCCAGAACTCAAGCGCGACAGCTTCTTTGCTTCCGGTAATTTGAAAATAGGCAAGGACACAACTTTGTTTGGTGAATTGGTTATGTCCAATTTCTCCAACAAGGCTCGCTATGCAGCACCAGCCCAGCCATTGACTACGTTCAGCACAGACCCTGTGACTGGCCAGAAAGTCATCAACCCGAATTACATTGGTGCCTATAACAAGTCTGTCGTACCACTGCTGGCTGGACAAGGTATTAATCCTAATGACGTGACTGATGCCTTCTTCTATTTCCGTGCACGTGATGCAGGTGGCCGTGCTGATGATTACAAGACTGAAGCTCGTCACCTGGTGCTGGGTCTGGACAGTAACCTGATGGGTTGGGATGTCAGCGCTAGTTATACCCATTCCGAAAACACAGAAAAAGATGATGCCGTTTCCGGGTACATGAGTGCTAACCGCTTTGATGCTTTGGTCAAATCAGGTGCTTATAATCCTTACATCATCAATCAGAATGCATCAGCCATCCTGGCACCTGCAGTATTGCAAGAAAACCTGAGTGTCACCAAATCCAAGATTGATGTCCTCAGTGCTCATGCATCCAAAGAATTGTTTGAGATGAGCGGTGGCAAGGCGCAACTGGGTCTGGGTGCGGATATGACCAAGCAGTCTTTCAATGACGCACCTAGCGAACTTGTGCAGGGGCCTGGTCCTCAGCATCCTGCCTGGACTGACGTTATCATTGGTGGCTCTACCGGTTCGCAAGGCTTGGTAGCTTCCCGCAAGAGCTGGGGTACATTCGGCGAATTGCTGATGCCTGTCATCAAAAACATGGATGTCACAGCAGCTGTGCGTTACGACAGCTATGACGCTGTCAAGAAAGACAATGTCAGCTATGACGTCAATGGTAATGCGTCACAGCCTGGTACCCAGGGTGTGTCTGTTTCCAAGGCAACCTATAAATTGTCTGCACGTTATCAGCCTGTCCAAAGTCTGATGCTGCGCGGTTCTTATGGCACAGGCTTCAAGGCACCGACGTTGAATGATATTTCTGACCCATTGAAAAACGATGGTTCTTCGAATTTCTTCCCTTGCCCTATCACCAAAGCAACTGACCCACGTTTCCCATATTGCCGTGGTACGTCGGAATACGGTCTGTTGAAAAAAGGTAACCCAAGCACAGGCGCAGATGCACTGAAAGCAGAAGAATCCAAACAGGCAGCATTTGGTTTCCGCCTTGAACCAAGCAGCAACCTGTCCCTGGGCCTGGACTGGTGGGATGTGAAACTGAAAAACCAAATCCAGAAATTGTCCCAGGATTTGATTTTCACGACGCCTTCACTGGCTGATCAATACATTTCCCTGTACTACGATCCTATCCAGAAGTCCAAAGTCCTGGTGGCAAATCGCAGTCCTGTGAATCTGGCCAGCTCCCGTTATTCCGGTCTGGACTGGGATGCCACGTTCAAATCAGCCCTGCCTATCGGTAAGCTGAATGTGAACTGGTCTGGTACTTATATGCTGACGGCAGAAAAAGATGTGCCAGGCGCCAAGAAAGAAAGCAGTATCGGTCGTTTTGACTCTTATGACGATGTTACCTTCCGGGTTATCTCCAGACTGGTGACTTCGTTGAAGGTATCCGATCAGTACACTCATAGCGTTACAATGAACTACCGTTCCGGTTACCACGACAAAGTGGCGGCTGCTGGTGATGGCTATGTACGTTCCGTGAATGCTGATGGTAGCGTCGGTGGTCTGGTGGATATGAACCGTGATGTCAGCAACTACACGACTATTGATTACCAGTTGCAAGCCAAGGTCATCAAGAACCTGACAATCACAGGCGGTATCCGCAATCTGTTCAATGTTGACCCTCCATTCACTATCCGTAATACAGGTGGTGGTAATCAGGTTGGTTACGATGGTCGCTATACTGACCCTCTGGGCCGTACCTTCTATGTGACAGCGCAATACAAATACTGATTTAAGTTTCAGTCAGAAAAAAAACCCGGACTTGTCCGGGTTTTTTTTCAAATTTTGCTATGCTGGCACAAATATTGAAAATAAATTTTCTTTCTTTAACGAAATATTTTCTACTATTTACAAGGCGTGATGATTTTTCAATAAAGCGATGTTGCCATGGGGAAATCGTGAAAATTGTGAAGAAAATTCAGTCATCGGACAACTGGGGCGAGTATAGTTAATCTGCATAAAAAATAAGCAAACTTTTATACCTGTCTAAATGGAAATAAATTGCCGCTTGTAGTCAATTCTTTGAGCGAAAACGCACGCAAAAAGCCCTTGCTACTGAGCAAAATTCGAGTATATTTCTAACTTTATCTATTGCTTTTCCGTTGATTAACAGCCGTACTTTCAATAAATGCACGCTTCATCATGCATTTATAAGATAAAGTGGCTTGATGGTAATTTTTCCGGCAATGATAAGCAAGCGACGTAGTACTTTGTAACATCTTTGTTCTCATCTTCCTCAACCATTTTTCACACCAGTCAAGCAAATGAATTTATCAAAAATGACAGTAAGCAGACGTCTGGGACTGGGCTTTGCTCTGGTTTTGACGTTTTTAATTGCCGTAACCATTGTCGGCATTTCAAGAATGTCCCAGATTCAGGGGCGACTGGAGAAAATCGTGAATGTCAGCAATGCCGAGACCCGTCTGGCATTGGATATGCGCGCCATCGTTTATGATCGCATGGTGTCGCTGCGTAATCTGACCTTGTTGAATGATGCAGCAGATATGGAGCCGGAACTGAAAAAGATTGCCGAGCAATCCAAGCAGTACGCAACGGCTGATGAAAAATTAAGCAAGATGGCTGCTGAAGAAGGCAATGTCTCGGCAGAGAAAAAAACCTTGCTGACCAAGTTGAAAGAGGCAGAAACCGCTGCTGCCGCCCTGCCTGCCAAAGCACAGGAACTGGGCCTGGCAAATAATGCCGAAGCTGCCACTATTACCCTGATCAAGAAATTGCGTCCGGTACAGAAAAAATGGCTGGATACGCTGGACGAACTGGTCACGCTGGAAGATAAACTCAATACCCAGACTGCCGATGAAGCAAGTGCCGCTTTTAAAGCGGCAACAAGCATGATGCTGACCCTGGGTGGTCTGGCACTGGTTGCTGGTATTTTTGCTGCATTCAAGATCAGCCGCAGCTTGCTCAGCCAGTTAGGCGGCGAACCTGATTATGCTGCCACTATCGCCGGTCAAATTGCCGCAGGTGACCTGACGGCGCCTATCGATTTGAAATCCGGTGACAGTACCAGTCTGTTATATGAAATGAAAAACATGCGCGACAGCCTGGTGAATATCGTCGCCCAGGTGCGTAATGGCACGGATACCATCGCCACTGCATCCAGCGAAATTACCACTGGTAATCTGGATCTGTCTTCCCGCACCGAGCAGCAAGCCAGCTCGCTGGAAAAAACCACTTCGTCCATGAAAGAATTGACGACCACGGTAAAACAAAATGCTGACAATGCACGCGAAGCCAATCAACTGGCTGCATCTGCATCTGAAGTCGCGCGTCAGGGTGGTGTAGTGGTTGCCCAAGTGGTCGATACCATGGGCTCCATCAATGAATCGTCCAAGAAAATTGTCGACATCATCAGTGTTATTGATGGCATCGCTTTCCAGACCAATATCCTGGCCTTGAATGCCGCCGTAGAAGCTGCCCGTGCCGGTGAACAAGGCCGCGGTTTTGCGGTCGTTGCTGCGGAAGTGCGCAACCTGGCCCAACGCAGTGCTGCTGCTGCCAAGGAAATTAAAACCCTGATCGGCACTTCAGTAGAGAAAGTCGAAATCGGTACCAAACTGGTTGGCCAGGCGGGTGTGACGATAGACCAGGTGGTCTCCAGCGTTAAACATGTGACTGACATCATTGCCGAAATCAGCGCAGCGAGCCAGGAGCAAAGCGTAGGTATTGAGCACGTCAACCATGCCATCATCGAAATGGACGGCATGACCCAGCAAAATGCAGCCTTGGTGGAAGAAGCAGCAGCGGCCGCTCAAAGCCTGCAAGATCAGGCGTCTGAGCTGGCAAAAGTGGTTAGCGTCTTTAAATTGCATGCAAGTGAACGTGTCCAGCAAATTGCTGCTCCGGTAGCACAGGCACCGGTGCGCCGGGTAGAACCGGTAGCCATCAAGACTAAAGCAAGAAGCAGTCAGGTAAAGTCTTTACCAGCCGCCAGAACTGCACCGAAAAAAGCAGCCGCAGCAAATAGCGCTGATGAATGGGAAGAGTTCTGACACAGATAATGTTAAGTGCTGATGATTGATCATCAGCACTTAAGCTCGCAACAATTAAACGCCAATTGTTGCGAATAGTGTCTAGCCTTGAAATCTGTTGGAAATTTTTTATACTGAATAGAAAATGAATACAAAGAGTTCTATGAAACCACAATTATCAATTCTCATTTCATCCTTATTGCTGTGCGCCAGTGCATCTGTCATGGCTGCCGAAACTTCGCCAGTCATGGATAGCAAATCCTGCGAACCGCCAAAGTACCCAAAAGCAGCTTTGATGAATGAAGAAACCGGCACGGTTACCATGGGTTTTCTCATCAGCACAGATGGCAAGGTTGTTGAATCCAAAGTCGAAAAATCCAGCGGATCCAAGAGCCTGGACAAGGCTGCATTGGGCGCATTGAGCCAGTGTAAATTCAAGCCAGGTACCAAGGACGGTAAACCAGATCAGCTATGGGCAAAGGTTGATTTTGTCTGGAAGCTTGAGTAACTTCAGTTGAAGTCAAATAAATGAAAAGAGGGAACATTGAATAATGTTCCCTCTTTTTTTGATCCGTTTTTAATGTCTTTAGTGTTCAGTGAACTAAGCTATGCAGATTTATTTGCATAGCTCCTCACTTCATCTCGTCCTATTGCTTTTGCAAACCACGGCGTATCAGCAATGGTTCTATCTTCGGCTCGCGACCACGGAAATTGCGGAAAGATTCCAGCGGGTCCATGCTGCCCCCCTTGGACAATAATTGCTGACGGAACCAGTCGCCATTCTTGCGGTTCAGGCCACCGTTTTCCTTGAACCATTCCACGCTCTCGGCATCCAGCACTTCACTCCACAGATAGGCGTAATAACCAGCTGAATAGCCACCACCAAAGATGTGGGAGAAATACGTGCTGCGGTAACGCGGTGGCACAGGCGCAAAGTCGACACCTGCCTGTTTCAATGCGTCTGCCTCAAAAGCCAGGGCATCTTTTGGTATCTGTGCAGGCGTCAGTTGATGCCAGCGCTGGTCCAGCAGGGATGCTGCCAGATATTCCGTTGTTGCAAAACCCTGATTGAATTTATTGGCTGCCGTGATTTTATCGACCAGGCTTTGCGGTATCACTTCACCATTTTGATAATGTCTGGCGTAGTTTTTCAATACCTCAGGCCAGGTCGCCCACATTTCATTGACTTGTGAAGGATATTCGACAAAGTCACGCGGCACATTGGTGCCAGAAAAACGCGGGTACTTCACATTCGAGAACAGGCCGTGCAGGGCATGGCCAAATTCATGAAAAGCGGTGCGCACTTCATCAAAGGTCAGCAGGGTAGGTTGGCCTGTTGGCGGTTGCGGGATATTGAGGTGATTGGCAATCACAGGCTGAGTACCAAACAGCGTGGATTGTTCTACATAGGCATTCATCCAGGCACCGCCGCGCTTGGTGTCGCGCGCATACATGTCGGCAATGAACAAGGCCATGCTCTTGCCATCTGCATCAAATATTTCATACACCTTGACGCTGGGGTGGTACACCGGCAAGTCAGTGCGTTCTTTGAAGGTAATGCCATACAGCTTGGTGGCAGCAAAGAAGACACCGTTTTCCAGCACATTCTTCAATTCAAAATAAGGGCGCAACTGGCTGTCGTCAAAGCTGTATTTCGCCTTGCGCAATTGCTCGGTATAAAATGCCCAGTCCCATGCCGCCAGCTTGAAATTACCTTGCTGTGCATCGATGATTTTTTGCAGCTCTGCGCCTTCGGCTTTTGCGTTATTCACTGCTGCCGGTGCCAGCTCACTCAGCATCTTGTTGACTGCCGTAGTGGTTTTGGCGGTTTCGTCTTCCAGGCCATAGGCGGCGTGGTTGGCATAACCCAGCAGGGTGGCACGTTCAGCGCGCAGGCGTGCCAGGTCGATGGCGACCTGACGGTTATCAAATTCACCGCCATGGCTGCCACGGTTGACCGATGCTTCATGCAGGCGCTGGCGCAGGGCACGATTTGCCAGGCTGGCCTCAAATGGCTGGCCAGTAGTATTCATGAGCGGTATCACGAATTTATCTTTCAAGCCACGCGTCTTGGCAGCTTCAGCGGCGCTGGCGATTTCTTCTTCAGACAAGCCCTGCAATTCTGCCTTGCTATCGACGACGATGGCCGAGGCATTGGTCTCTTTCAACACATTCTGGCTGAACTTGGTAGACAGGCTGGCCAATTGTGCATTCAGGCTCTTCAGTTTTTGCTTATCCTTGTCGCCCAGCCTGGCACCGGCGCGCACAAAGTCTGTGTAATAGCGTTCCAGCAAGCGTTCTGATTCTGCATCCAGCTTCAGTGCCTGGCGTGCTTCATATAATTTGCTGATGCGCTGGAACAGGCGTGCATTCAGGAAAATCTGGTCCTGATGAGCAGCCAGCTTGGGTGCCAGGTCACGCGACAGGGCTTCCAGTGCAGGATTGGTATTCGCACCTGTCAGGCTGAAGAAGACAGTGGAGACGCGGTTCAGCATCTGGCCCGCACGTTCCATGGCGACTACGGTATTTTCAAATGTGGGGGCGGCACGGTTGCTGGCAATCAGCGTAATTTCAGCAGCATGCTGACGCATGCCTTCGGTGAAGGCAGGTCCGTAGTGTTCATTCTTGATCTGGTCAAAAGCCGGATAGTGGTAAGGCAGTTTGCTGATACTGGCAAAGGGATTGTCCGCCAGTTTGCTGGCAGTTTTCTTTTGCGAGACGGCCTGCCCAGCTTCTTTAGCTTCGGCAGCAACGACATAGCTGCCGGGTGTGGCCAGTGCCGTACCCAGCAAAATGAGCAGTAAATGTTTGTTCATGTAGTTTTACCAGTATCTTTGATCAAAAAGGGAACCCAGTGTAGCAGACCCTCAACTGGAAAGATCGTTCAATCTGGGCAAAAAAAATAGCGCCCTGAGGCGCTAAAAAATGTGTAAAAAACTGTCTGCAAAAATCTGCTTTCAACACATGACGAAGCGGTTCGCCAGGTCAAGTATGAAAGAAGGACGCAGATAAGCGAAAAACACCAGGGCCAGCACCATAGCGATGATGCTGCCCCAGAGCAGACGCAATAATCTTCGCGATAATTGTTTGGACATGATTTTAATAGTGCTTGCTCAGGCCGGGGCTGGATTGGCGCGGACTATAGGTTTTTCACTGATAGGCAAATTCACCAGCGCGGCAAAGATACCCAGCGCCAGGACGATGCCCCACACCATATTGTAGCTGCCGGTCCTGGTATAGATATAGCCACCCAGCCAGACACCGATAAAGCTGCCCACCTGATGGGAGAAGAACACAAAGCCTGACAACATCGACAAATACTTGACACCAAAAATCCCGGCAACGACACCATTCGTCAATGGTACGGTGGAGAGCCACAACAAGCCCAGCGCTGCGGCGAAGAGATAGACAGAATAGGGTGTCAACGGTGCCAGCAAGAACAGACCTATGACGATGCTGCGCGCCAGATAGATGGCTGACAACAGATAGGGTTTGGGGAACATGCCACCCAGCTTGCCCGCATAATAAGAGCCGAAGATATTGAACAGGCCGATCAGCGCCAGCGCATACACGGCGACGCTGGGGTCCATGACGCCCTTGTCTTTCAAGTAGGCAGGCATGTGCACGCCGATAAAAACCAGCTGGAAGCCACAGACGAAATAACCAGCCACCAGCAGCAAAAAGGGTTTATAGGCAAAGGCCTCGCGTATCGCTTCGGTAATGCTTTGCTGCGGGCCAGTGGCTTGTTCCAGTGCCGGTTCGCGCAGCTTCCAGGCCATGGGCACCATCAACACCACGACCAGTGCTGCCAGCACATAGAAAGCATTTTGCCAGCCCGCGTGATCGATCAATTGCTGTTCTATGGGCATCATGACAAACTGGCCAAAGGAGCCAGCGGCAGAGGATATGCCAAAAGCCCAGGAGCGTTTTTCCAGCGGAGCAGTGCGGCCTATGATGCCGCTGACTGCACCAAACGAGGTACAGGCCAGTGCTGCACCTATCAATATCCCGGTACCCACAATGAACAGGCCGGATTGGTCAATCAAGGCCATCCACAGCAATCCTGCGGCATACAGAAAGGCACCCAGCACCATCATCTTCATCGTGCCTACACGGTCTATCACCATGCCAGCCAGCGGGCCAAACACGCCCCACATCAGGTTTTGCAAGGCCATGGCCATGGAAAAGGTTTCCCTGGTCCAGCCATGTTCTTGCGAGATGGGTTGCATCCAGAAACCAAAGCCATGCCTGACACCCATGGATAAGGTGATGACAATACCGCTGGCCAGCAGCACGGTTTTCAGGTCGGGGGCGCGTTGAGTAGTCATGATTTTCACTTATAAGCAAACTTGGTAAGTGTATGCCAATCCTGAAAATCATGTGGACTGCCCAAAACACCATGACGGTATGGTGTCTCGCAGCAGTCAGAATTGTTTTGTCCAGCTCTTATGGATTGAGTGGCAGATCCATGGTAAACCGTGTCCCCATGCCCGGCGCACTGTCGACAGCGATGTTGCCATGCAGGATGGTGGTCACCAGGTTGTGGACTATGCTGAGCCCCAACCCACTGCCACCCTGGCCCAGCTTGGTGGTAAAGAAGGGGTCGAAAATCCGGCGCAAATCCTGAGTCTCTATGCCCTTGCCATTGTCGCTAAAGGTGATTTGCACCTGATTGTCCGGCGTCTTGTGGGCACGTAACAGCATCTTGCCGTTTTCACGGTTTTCAAAGGCGTGTAGCATGGCATTGTTGATGAAATTGGTCAGTACCTGTCCATAAGGGCCGGGGAAGCTGTTGAGCTCTATATCGTCGGGAATATCAATTTCCAGCGTATGCCCATGTTTATGGATGAGATTGTGCAAAGTGCGTATGACTTCCAGGGTAGTCTTGCGCAAATTGAACAGTCTGCGTTTCTGGCTGGTCTGGTCTACCGAGACTTGCTTGAAACTGCTGACCAGGTCACTGGCACTCATGAGATTGCGCAGCAATAATTCATTGGCATTATTGATGGTGGCCGTAAACTGGTTCAGGTCAGAACGCTTCAAGGTGTTTTCTGTCAGCTTGCGTAAAAACAGGACTGATTGTTCCTGTAAGGTCGTCGCTGTCAGCAGGCTATTTCCTATGGGGGTATTCAATTCATGGGCAATGCCTGCTACCAGTGAACCCAGCGCCGCCAGTTTTTCTTGTGAAATCAGGATTTGCTGGGCTTTCAAAAGCTGCTGATAAGTCTCGGCATTTTCCACAGCAATCGCAGTGTAGGCCGCCAGCATCATGGCGATGTCCAGATGCATGCGCTGGAAGGCATTTTTTTGCGTGCTTTGTATGGCGATGATACCTACGGTACGGCCCTTGATCATCAAGGGCACATAGATATGTGAGATGGGGATGATTTTTTCCAGACCGGCAAAGTAGGCACTGTCCACCGTCAGCTTGTTCAAGCCCGCTTCGCTAATGTAATTCTGGTATTCGGTATAGATGTCGCTGATAAAGATAGGCTGCTGATGTGAGACACACCAGGCTGACAGTAAATCCTTGTCCCTGATATCGCGTATATACGGCAGCATGCGATGGCCGCGCAAGATATTACAGGGGAATTCTATGGTCTCCTGTTCTGGCCGGTACAGACCCACGGCAAATACTTCTGCGCCCATCAAATCATGCACATGACGGTAGACGATTTCCATGATGGTATCGCGGTCCAGGCTGGAGGTGATTTCCCTGCCTATTTCGCTGAGTCGGTAGATATGTTTGTGTGCCTGCTGTAATTGTTCGGTTTGCAGTTGCAAGCTGGCTGTGCGCTCCAGCACCCGGGCTTCGAGTTGTTTCTGGGTTTGCGCATGCTCAGCGTGACTGAGCACCTGCTGTATCAGATTGCCCAGATGGCGGCCAAACAAGACATCTTCACGTGACCAGTTCCTGACCCCGCTTGTATGTGCGAAGCAGATCAACCCTACGCTTTTGCCATGCAAACGCAAGGGTATTTCCAGCGCTGAATACAATTGCTGTTGCCCCAGCAATGTTTTCATTTCTGTCGCCACCACATGCAGGCGCATATCATGCCCTACCAGTGGTACTTCATCCTGCTGCAATATATGCATCAACAGTGGCAAGTTCTGGCAAGGCATTTCTGCCTTGACCTGGGCCTGGCTGCTGCCCGCCTTCGCATGGCAGTGCAAACCTACTTCATTACCATCAATTAAAAAGACGGCAGCCAGTTCGGTATTCAGGATGGCCAGGGCAGTATCTGCGATCAATTGTAATACTTCGCCTTGCTGGCCTTCTTCCAGCAAGCGATTCGATGACAGTTCCAGCAGGATTTCTACCGGTGACTTGTGCGACAAATCATAGGCACGCAATTCATGGAACTTGTCCATCATGCCCAGTTCACTGAGCTCGCTCGTGGTTTGCTGATGCAAGCGGGCAAAGTGCAAGGCTTGCTGCCAGTTGCCTTGCTGCTCGTGGATTTCTGACAGGGCAGCCAGACTGCGTACTTTTTGTCGGCGTGAGGCGACTTTTTCTGAATAACTCAAGGCCTTGCCATAGGCATCCAGCGCCTCATCGAATTGTCCTGCTGCGCGCAATATGTCGGCCAGCGAATCCAGCACTGCGCCTTTCAACCATACATAGTTGCAGGCATCGGCCAGATCCAGTGCAGTGCGGATATGGGTTTCAGCTATTTCCAGTTGTGCATTCCTGCTCGCGACCAGACCCAGATACCAGTAAGTCTCGGCCAGGTATTCATGGATAGCATGTTGCTCGGCTAATACTTTCGCCTTCAGAAAGCAGGCTTCTGCTGCCAGCAATTCACCGGTATTGAGTTCGTTGACACCCAGGTTGATGATTTGCTTGCACAGCAGATAGGGCTCATTCAATTGCTCCAGCAAAATGCCGGCATCGGTATGAAAGCGTGCCGCGGTTTTCCTGTCACCGAGGGCATCATAAATTTGCCCAAGTCCTATATGGGCTTCTACCAGCGTCAACTGGTCACGGTTGAACTTGCTCAGGTCTACGCAGCGCGTCCAGTACATCAGGGCGTCGCGGTAGGCACCCTGGGTATAGCTGATACGGCCCAGTGCCAGCAGCATCAGGCCAGCCGGGCGTGTCAGTTGCTGTTGCTCGGCGATGTGCAAGCCCTGTTCCAGTTCGCTTTGCATGGAATGCGCCTGACCCAATCTTTCCAGTATCAGGTAGCGCTGGTAACAGGCGTCAAGCTGCAAGCCAGCTTGCCCGGCTGCTGCGGCTTGCTGGCTTAATTGGCCGAGTAAACAAGTCGCCAGCCGCGGATGCCTGCGCGCGGTCTTGACGATACGATGTAAATTGCGATTCAAATTCAGCGCCTGGCGCATGATTCCCGATTTGTTTGTCCGAAAATGGCTAGAAGAGTGACTGGCACTCGCGTATAACGATTCCTGAAGATAGTAATGCAGATTGCAAATTGGGTACATAATTTTAGCTATCCGGGAATTGATTACGCATAAGAAAGTGGCGGCTATGGAACAGCAGATACCAACCATGCAGGGCAAGCATCAAACAGCAGTACCGCCTGACGCGACCAGTCTCATGCTGACTGAGGCTAGCGATGGTTTGACACAAAAGCAGTGTTATTACCGTGCACTGGCCGCCAAGGACAGCCGTTTCGATGGCGTGTTTTTTACTGGTGTCAAAACTACGGGCGTATATTGCCGTCCGGTGTGTGGCGTCAAGACGCCACGTGAATCGTCCTGTGAGTTTTTCAGCAGTGCTGCCGCGGCAGAGGCTGCCGGTTTTCGCCCCTGCCTGCGTTGCCGCCCCGAGCTGGCACCTTATGCGATACAACAGAATCTTGCCCATGCCATCTGGCAAAAAATCGCTGACGGTGCTCTGAATGAAATGGACATAGAAAATTTCTCCCACCAGGTCGGCTTGTCTTCACGGCAGTTGCGCCGCGTCATGTTGCAGGAATTTGGTGTGACCCCGGTAGAACTGGCGCAAACCCAGCGTTTATTGTTTGCAAAAAAACTACTGCAAGAAACCCAACTGGGGATGGCTGAGATTGCCTTTGCCGCCGGTTTTGGCAGTGTCAGGCGCTTCAATGCCCTGTTTTCAGAGCGCTATCAAATGGCGCCAGGCTCGATACGGCGTGCGGCAGATAGTGCTGGCGAAGGCGTTAGTCTGAAACTGGCTTACCGCCCACCCTATGCCTGGGACGCAGTGATCGCTTACCTTGCCGGGCGCGCCATGCCGGGACTGGAAGCCGTCATCGATGAAAAAGGCGGCAAAGCCTATGTGCGCAGTGTGCAGATGGATGGGCTGGAAGGCTGGCTCAAAGTCGCGCATCTGCCAGCCAAACAGCAACTCAGCTTGCAAGTCTCGCCTTCATTGGCACCGGTACTCATGCCCTTGATGGCCAGAGTCAGGCAGCAATTTGACCTGGAAGCCAACCCTGCTGTCATACAAAGTCATTTGCAAACAGATAGCTTGCTGGCCGGGCAAATCCTGCGCACGCCTGGTATGCGCGTGCCGGGTGCCTTTGACAGCTTTGAGCTGGCTATCCGTGCCGTGCTGGGCCAGCAAGTCAGTGTGGCTGGTGCTACTACCGTCGCTGGCAGGCTGGTGACCCGTTTTGGTCAACCGGTGCTTACACCGTTTGCTGCTGTCACCCACCACTTCCCCAGCCCGCAAACCATCGTAGACCTGTCGATAGACCAACTGGCAGGCATAGGCATACCCGGTGCCCGTGCTGCCACCCTGCAAAACATCGCCCGGTTTGCACTTGATGGCGGCTTGCAAAGACAGTTGGCTGCCAGTTCAGATGAGATGGTGGCAAAACTGAAGACTGTTAAAGGCATAGGCGAATGGACGGCGCAATACATCGTCATGCGCGCCCTGCGCTTCTCGGATGCCTTTCCGGCGGGGGACCTGGGTTTGCAAAAAGCGGCGGCTTTACTGGCGACACCGGTAAGCGAGCGCCTGACTGAAAAACAATTACTGAGCATCGCCCAGCCCTGGGCACCGTGGCGGGCCTATGCAGCACTCCTGCTATGGCAATCACTAAGTAAAGAGTAAAGAAAGAGGGAAGGAAATATCATGAAATACATTAATTACAGCAGCCCGGTTGGGCAATTATTATTAGCCGCCAGTGAGCGTGGTCTCAGCGGCGTCTATTTTGAAAACCATAAGCACTTCAAAGGTAGTGCAGGCTGGCAAGAAGATGAGTCTGATCCTGTCCTGATACAGACACGCCAGCAACTGCAGGAATATTTTGCCGGGCAGCGCCAGGATTTTGATTTGCCGCTGGATTTATCTGCAGGCACAGACTTCCAGCAAGAGGTATGGGCAGCCTTGCGCCGCATACCCTTCGCCCAGACCAGCAGCTATCTGGCCCTGGCGCAGGGTATAGCAAGACCCAAGGCAGTACGTGCCGTGGGAGCGGCGAATGGGCGTAACCCCTTGTCCATCATCATTCCCTGCCACCGGGTGATCGCCAGTAATGGCGCGCTGACAGGTTATGCGGGTGGTTTACAGAATAAGGAAGCCTTGTTGATGCTGGAAAGAAAATTTTCTAAATAGCAATATTGGCAGGTCACGCCTATGCCAGGCATGTGCCTAAAGAGTAAGCAGGGCAAGTAATTTCAGGAAAAGCAGATAGATATCTGAAAATATCATTTAGATAATTTTGGTGCGATGCACAAAAAGTGCTTGACGTTTTAAATTCTACGTGTAGAATCGTAATTGTTGCGGTGCACCATTCAAGAATTCATGGAAAGCGCTGCCGATTACTAAAGCCACTTAATTCCATCTACCGGAGAATGCCATGACTACCAATACACCAGAACAATTTATCGCTACGACTAAAGCTAACCTGGAAGCCCAATTTGCTTCCCTGACTTCCCTGAACAAAAAAGCATTTGAAGGCCTGGAGCAGCTGTTTGCCCTGAACGTCAATGCTGCCAAGGCAAGTTTCGAAGAAGGTACTGCTGCTGCCAAGCAACTGTTGAGCGCCAAAGACCCACAAGAATTTTTCACTTTGTCTGCAGCCCAAGCTCGGCCAAATGCTGAAAAAGCCCTGGCTTATGGCCGTCACCTGGCGAGCATCACTACAGCAACTCAGCAAGAATTCACTAAAGCAGTTGAAGCGCACATCGCTGAAACTAACACTAAAGTGATTTCCCTGATCGATGAAGTGACTAAAAATGCACCAGCTGGTTCCGAACAAGCTGTAACAGCCTTGAAATCTGTTGTTGGCAACATCAACGCAGGTTACGAGCAACTGTCCAAGACAACCAAGCAAGCTGTGCAAACTCTGGAAGAAAACCTGAACAAGGCTACCCAGCAGTTCACACAAGCGGCTGAAAAAGCAACTGCTAAAAAGAAGTAATTTAGCAATTGTAGATTCAGGCTCACTGCGGTGAGTTGCAGTAAAAAAATCCCCTGATGCTCGCATGAGGGGATTTTTTCATGGGCAGCCATAACTCAAGTCTGCGTTGGTGGTGAAGTTGATGGCGCTGGTTGCGCTGGTTGTTTACCCAATAAATAAATCAGATACAGTATTACGCAAACGCCATCAAACAAGGCTGCGTTACGAAGACCCTGCAAGGCGGGCTCAGTCCAGTTGATGGCCAGCATCACAACCAGTCCCAGTTTCTCAACAGCCGCCGCCAGTAAAATCGCCCTTCTTGCCTGCGTTTGTTTAACTGAATAGATGATCAGCGCGCCCACCACAAAAGCCATCAAACCCCAGTGCCTGGCAAAGAACAGGCCGGTGACGTCGCCTACTTGCATGCCTGATGCCTGCAAGAACAGGGTGGGAGCAATAAACTGCAAGCCAGCCAGCATGGTGACTGTGCCGCTAACGTACAGGATTTTGCTTATGGTTTTTTCTTGCATGCTCTCCCCCAGCTTGTTCAGGTTCCACGTTGATATAAAAATGCCGGTCCCGGCAAATCCCTGCCCAGATCGGCACCTACTTCGGCAGTGATCAGTACATTCAATCTACTGTTCAAGTCTAGCAACAAATCTTTGTATTGCTCGGGCTTTGCTGCCAGGTTGGTGATTTCATTCGGGTCGGTTTGCGTATCATAAAGCTCCAACTGGTTGCGTGTCGTCAGATTTTGCCAGTCGCGTGGCTGGTGATGATCAGCAGGTTTGAAATAGCGGGCAAATTTATAGCGGCCATCATGGATGCCACGGAACAGGGCCGGGTTGTCCAGGCTTGGCAGGAACTGACCGCTTTCAAAACCGATGAAGAGCGAACTCAGCCGGTTATAAGTCTTGCCGGTCTTTGCACCTTTACGCGTAAATTCCGGGTCCATATACAAAGGAACGCCGTAATTAAACAAAATCCCTTTTTTATCGCGTTCTGTGGCCGCGCCAGCTGTGCCGATGGCGGCGCTGATGTCCAGACCTTTCAAATAGGGATATTTTTCAGCAGTTGCACGCGCATCCACACCAGCCATACCCAGAATGGTGGGCACCAGGTCCATGTGTGAACCCAATGCATTCGTCATCCTGCCACCGGCCACATCGGGGTGGCGCACGATAAAAGGCAGGCGCATGTTTTCCTTGTACATGAACGGCCCTTTCTGGCGCAGCTTGTGCGCACCGGCCATCTCACCATGGTCTGAGGTATAGATGACGATGGTGTCCTTGTCCATGCCCAGCTTTTTCAGTGCCTGCAAGACGGTCAGGGCATGGCTGTCTACATCACGCACGCAATTGAAATAATAACTTTGATAGGCGCGCCAGGCAGATTCATCGTGTGGATCGATATGACCATACAGCCAGTTGCACATTTCCATGTAAGAACTGGTGGCCCAGGGTTTGTCACTTAATTTATCCTGGTAATAACTGTCCGGCAAAGGCAGGTCCCAGTTTTTGTCGTAAACGCCGCCAGTGGGTGGGCTGGACAAGGGCGACAACATATTGCGCTGCTGCCGGCTGGCTACCTGTTTATCGCTAGTGCTGACATACATGACATCATGCGGATTAACAAAATTCACAGCCAGAAACCAGGGTTGCTTGCCGCGCATGTCACGCCCCTTGCTGCCCAGCCATTGCACAGCATTACTGGCGATTTGCCCGTCATAGCGGTAACCGGTCCAGGTAGCGCCGTGCGGATCGCCATCAAGGTTGTAGTCAGAAAAACCGTAAGGTTCCAATGCATTTTCGGTGCTGGGATAAGGGCCATATACCAGGCCAGGGTCGGCACGCAGGTGGCTTAAATGCCATTTGCCCTTATAGGCCGTGTAATAACCCTGCGCCCTTAACAAATGTCCCAGGCTGGGCAAGCCATCTGCCAGTTTTGGGAAAGAGGGTGGCGCATCGACATTCGCTGTCATCAGGGTGTGCTGGGTATGCTGGCCAAAATACATATTCGAGCGTGAAGGCGAACAAGGCGTGGTATTCGCATGGAAATTCATCATGCCTGTACCTTGCTCCAGCAGCATTTCATGGGCGGACAAACCCAGGCCAGGCGGTAAGTCTTGCCAGTGACGTAACTGGTCATTCACGATCAGCAAGATATTTGGCTGCCGCTGGCGCAAGCTTGCGGCTGACATGGCAGAGGGCACTTTGGGTATGCTGCGCGGTCTGTGCTGCTTGTCGGCCACATCGCCAATGGCGGCACCCAGGCCTACCCCTGCCATCGCTGCCAGTACTTTTCTGCGACTGATGTTGCCTGACTGATCTGCCATGTATGGTCTCCATCTGAGTTCTAAGCTTAAAGCAGTGTGTGTCACTTAAGCGCATACGTCCAGTGCATTATAATCATCGTATTGATACCTAAAAGGTATGATCTGTTATGGTCTGTACATGAACCTCAACAAGCTCAGACATGTCGTCGTGCTGGCAGAGCAAGGCAACTTTGCCCGTGCAGCAGACAAACTCAGCCTTAGTCAACCTGCATTGAGCCGCAGCATTTCAAGCCTAGAAGATGAGTTGGGCATGCGCCTGTTTGACCGTGATCAGGCTGGTGCCACAGCCACTACCGCCGGCAGGCAGTTGGTTGTACGTGCCCGTGATTTATTGTATGCGGCAAATAACCTCAAGCAGGAAATGGCACAACTGCGCGATTGCGAAAGTGGCCAGATCGTTTTTGGTGCCGGTCCTTTTCCCGCCGCCAGTTTTTTACCCGGTGTTTTGACGGAATTGGCGACCGCCTATCCACGCATGCGTACCGTGCTGGAAGTGAATAATAGCGACACTCTGATGGAACACCTGCTGGCAGAAAAGCTGGAATTCTTCATCGCTGACACCCGTACCCTGAACCCCAACAAGCATGTGAACACCAGGCCTTTGACGCGCCAATTTGGTGGCCTGTATTGCCGCCGTGAGCACCCACTGACGCAGAAAGCGGTACTAAGTCTGCAAGACTTGCAAAACGCCAGTTATGCCAGTGTATATCTGGCAGACATTTTCCTGTCATCCATGCGCAAGGCTCTTGGCCTGGAACCCGGCCAGGATCTGCCTATGGTCACTACTTGCGACAATATTTATGTCCTTAAGCATGTAGTCATGAACAGCGATGCCATCCTCTTGTGTACTCAAGCAGCAGTAGCAGCAGAACTCAAGTGCGGTGAACTGGTCGAGCTAAAAGTCGATGGCTGGCAAGCCATCCACGCAGAAATTGGTGTGGTCAGCCTGGCAAGACGCAGCCTGTCGCCGATGGCAGAACTGGTATTGGCCAGGGTCGCTGCGCATGTATAAACCGCATGGTTTTGAGCAGGATCAAGAACCAGACATGGCAAAACACCATCTTTTTTAAAGCCCGAGAACTCAGGCGGGCGCGAGCAGTGGTAAGCTAGAGCATGTATTCTATATGCAGGCGCATTTGCAATAATTCAGCAGCATTCATTTGACCATCCCTGCCCTCAGGGACAAAACCAGGAGAATTCACATGCAAGACGTGGTAATCGTAGCTGCAGGCCGTACTGCAGTAGGCAAATTTGGTGGCTCTTTGGCAAAAACGGCTGCTTCCGACCTGGGTGCACATGTCATCAAAGCCCTGCTGGCGAAAACCGGCCTGAGCGGTGACCTGATCAGTGAAGTCATCCTGGGTCAGGTACTGACCGCTGGCGTAGGCCAGAATGCTGCGCGCCAGGCAGTTATCAGAGCCGGTTTGCCAGACATGGTGCCTGCTTTCACCATCAACAAGGTATGCGGCAGCGGCCTCAAAGCCACCCACCTGGCAGCACAAGCCATCAAGGCTGGCGATGCTGACATTATCATCGCCGGTGGCCAGGAAAACATGAGCGCTTCGCCACACGTATTGAATGGTTCACGCGATGGCTTCCGCATGGGCGACGCCAAACTGGTTGATACCATGATCGTCGATGGTCTGTGGGATGTCTACAACCAATACCATATGGGGATCACCGCAGAAAACGTCGCCAAGAAATACGGCGTCACCCGTGAAGAGCAAGACTTGTTTGCCCTGGCCTCACAAAACAAGGCAGAAGCCGCGCAAAAAGCGGGCAAGTTCAAGGATGAAATCATTCCTTTTGAGCTGGTCAGCAAAAAAGGTACAACTGTTTTTGATACTGATGAATTCATCAAACATGGCACTACGCTGGAATCTTTGGCATCCCTGCGTCCGGCTTTCGACAAGAATGGCACTGTGACTGCCGGTAATGCATCCGGCCTCAACGATGGTGCCGCTGCTGTCATCATGATGACAGCCCAAAGAGCCGAACAACTGGGTTTGCCAGTATTGGCCCGCATCAAGGCTTATTCTTCTGCTGGTGTCGATCCAACCATCATGGGTATGGGCCCGGTACCTGCCGCCCAGCTCTGTCTGAAAAAAGCAGGCTGGACACATCAGGACCTGGACCTGATGGAAATCAATGAAGCCTTTGCCGCGCAGGCCATCGGCGTCAACAAGGAAATGGGCTGGGACACCAGCAAGATCAACGTCAATGGTGGTGCGATTGCGATTGGCCACCCTATCGGCGCATCCGGTGCCCGCATCCTGGTCAGCCTGATCCATGAAATGATACGCCGCGATGCCAAAAAAGGCCTGGCGAGTTTGTGTATCGGTGGTGGTATGGGCGTGGCGCTGGCGATAGAACGCTAAACTGCACTGAGCCTGAGCCATATAGCTCAGTTTCAGATTGCCAACCCCGCTGGGATTATTCAGCGGGGTTTTTCTATTGTGGGAGTGATAAAAAATATCTACCTGGCTTTTTAGAAAGCGGCTCACATCTGTTAATGAAAAAAATGAAATTTAGTTATTTATTTCTTCAAAAATGCAAGCAATCATCCATTTGATTGTAATTGACCGCTTTATTACGTGTGGTTCCGGGGCTTAAATTCATGCCCTTGTTATACTTGCGGGCTAATATATTAGTGCGACTAAATGAACTGAAATAAGTGAACTGAACCGCAAAGCGCCTGGTGTACTTATTTTGTTTATGCGTGCTCATCACATGATGCTCTCAAAGACCTCTCCGCATTTATGCTCCCTGAAATCAATCTGGCCACAGTCCTGCTACTGCACGAAACTTCACTCTTTGTCGGCGCACTTGCTTTTTTGTACTTACGAAAACAATTAGTCTCGGCGAAAGGTCTGGGCTTGTTAGCCATTGCTTTTATTGCCTTGGCTGTCGGGGCAACGATTGCAGGTCTCGGTGAAAATGTGAGTCTGCCTTATTGGCTGTGGACACACCTGAGCCTTTTCCTTGGCACTTTGGGATATGCGCTTTTTTGGGCCGGACTGAGCGAATTAAGCGGGCGGCGTGGCTGGCAGAAAAACAAGCTGGTACTGCTAGTGCCAGTGGGCCTGACTTTACTTGGATGGATGACAAATTTCCCAAGTCAAAACGTTTTGCGGGCCAGCGTCTTTCATATGAATGCAGTTATTTTTTTGATGCTTGCCGCATTGAAAGTCCGGCGTGATTACCGTAGTGAGGCACTTCCTGTTCGCCGCTTATTGGCTGTAGCACTGCTCCTGAGTGCGCTTGTTTATACTATCAATCTGA
The DNA here is from genome assembly GCF_058788535.1 of Undibacterium sp. FW305-107. Lineage (NCBI taxonomy): Bacteria > Pseudomonadati > Pseudomonadota > Betaproteobacteria > Burkholderiales > Oxalobacteraceae > Undibacterium > Undibacterium sp. FW305-107. Next base: position 468,062 of record NZ_JBYTAV010000004.1, on the reverse strand, counting down.
TTAGCCTGATCTCTGGGACGACCTTCATCTTTTCTATCGCAGAGATGTTCCTGCTGCAGATACTGCTGAATTTCGGCATTGCCTTGCTGACTGTTATTTTGGTCAACGAGCGTACTGAACGGCACTTGAAACTGATGGCACAGACAGATCAATTAACAGGCATAGGAAATCGCCGCTGGTTCCTGGATCAGCTTCCAGAAAATATATGCCAGGATATGGCAGTAATCATCATGGACCTGGACCATTTCAAACAGATCAATGACCGTTTTGGACATGCCGTGGGGGATCTGGTTTTAGTGGAGTTTTCGCGTCATGTCAGTGGCACCTTAAGGGAACGAGATGCCTTTGCACGATATGGCGGCGAAGAATTTGTACTCTACTTCCCGCAGATATCGGTGTCTGAGTTGACGGCAATCGGCAAACGCTTATGTCGGGAAGTCGAGTCACTGACAGTCATGAGCCAGAGTGTCCGTGTCGCAATGACAGTCAGCATGGGCGCAGCATTTGCGACTGGCAAGAATGATACCTGGAACCAGATTCTGCATAGAGCCGATCTTGCACTCTATGCTGCCAAGAAAGCTGGCCGGAATCGTTTCCTTATTGATGAGTCCACTTACGTGCGTTGCTAATATTGGACACCCCGTGCTAGAGTCGCCCCGATCCAGACCACGTCTGCCACGAATTGGGTTCAAAACAAATGAAGAAATTCCTCGCTTCCTTAGCTTGCCTGTCATTGCTGGGTTGCCTGATGCAGGCAAGGCTCGCAGTTGCTGACGATGCTGCTATTGATACACATATAGCTCGCATAGAAAATGGCCTGTTACCGCAAACCGTGATCAAGGGCAGGCCAGTACAGCCCATGCGTTTGTCTGAGCGCATGGAGGCACTCAAGGTACCAGGCATCAGCATCGCTCTCATCAATCAGGGCAGGCTCGAATGGGCGCGTGGTTATGGCTACGCGGACGTGGCCAGCAAGCGGCCGGTGACTGCCGAAACCCGCTTCCAGGCGGCATCCATCAGCAAGTCGGTGACAGCCATGGCAGCATTGGCACTGGTGGAACGCGGCACCCTGAATCTGGATGCTGATGTCAATCAACAACTGGTGTCATGGAAGCTGCCTCGCAATGCATATACAGACAAACAAGCGGTCAGCCTGCGAGGGTTATTGAGTCATACCGCAGGAGTGAATGTGCATGGTTTCGAAGGCTATGCCTACAATGCAGAGCTGCCATCCTTGTTGCAAGTGCTGGACGGTAAAAAGCCCGCCAATTCTGCCGCTGTCATGGTGACGGCTTTACCCGGCAGTGCCTGGCGTTATTCCGGTGGCGGGTATTCCATAGTCCAGCTGTTGATGATGGATGCTACGCATGAAGACTTTTCTGCCTTGATGAAAAAAAACGTGCTCGGCAAGCTGGGCATGGACCATAGCAGCTATGAATTACCTGCCAACTGGCAGGCAATCACGGCGTCTGCCTACCTTGCTGATGGCAAGCCTGTGCCTGGCAACTGGCATCGTTATCCTGAGCTCGGGGCTGCGGCTTTGTGGACCACACCATCAGATCTGGCACGCTTTGTCATCGAGATACAGCAAAGCAGTGCAGGCAAATCGAACAAGGTATTGTCACAAGAAATGACCAGGCAAATGCTGACGCGCAGCAAGCTCAGTGATTATGGTCTGGGCCTGTTTTTAGGTGAAGCCAAGGATGAGCATGAGAGCTTTGGCCATAGTGGTGGTAATGTGGGTATACGCACCATGTTCACCGCCTTTACCAGTACCGGACAAGGTGCTGCTCTGATGACAAATAGCGATAATGGCATGGAGCTGATACAGGAAGTCTTGCGTGCCATTTCTGCAGAATACGGCTGGACTGATTACAAGGTAGTAGAGAAAGTTGCTCTCGCTGGTGATGCCGCAGAATACAAGAAATTTGCCGGTGAATATCTCGTCGCTAATTTTCCTGTCGTGGTGACAGCCGACGGCGACCGTCTGTACGTCAAGGCAGATCCCCTGGGTGCTGGTCAGCAGGAACTTTTCTCAGGTGTGAACGGTAGCTTCTTTATGCTTAATAACAGGATTGCAGTGCGCTTTGAAAAGAACGCAGATGGTGTTGTGACCAGCCTGGTAGTTGAGGGTGGGAACAGCTCAAGCGGCAAGAAGATCAAATGACAGTCAGTTTGCATGAGGGCGCAAGCGAGTATGCATGGTAGCGAAAAAAATCCCGGATTAATGATCCGGGATTTTTTTCAGCCATGGCGCTCACTACTGGAGTCATTGAATCTTCGTTACGCTTATTTCTTCAGGCATTTTTCCAGGAACTGATCCTGTTCCCATAACAGATGCATGATGTTTTCCTTGGCAGCATAGCTATGGCTTTCCTTGGGCAGGATCACCATGCGTACCGGTGCACCCAGGCCTTTCAAGGCCTGGAAATAACGCTCGGTTTGCAAGGTGAATGTGCCAGGGTTATTGTCGGCTTCACCATGTACCAGTAACATTGGCGTCTTCATTTTGTCGGCACTCATGAAAGGTGACATCTTGTTGTACACCTCGGGGCTTTCCCAGTAGTTGCGCTGTTCACTCTGGAAGCCAAAAGGCGTCAGCGTGCGGTTATAGGCACCACTGCGTGCGATACCGCAGGCAAACAGGTCTGAGTGCGTCAGCAGATTTGCAGTCATGAAGGCGCCATAAGAATGGCCGCCTACCGCAACACGCTTGCGGTCTATGTAACCCAGCGCGTCAACCGCATCGATTGCAGCTTGCGCATTGTCCACCAGTTGCGGGATGAAGTTATCGTTAGGCTCGGTTTTGCCTTCACCGATGATGGGGAAGGCTGCATCATCCAGCACAGCATAACCGCGCGTCACCCAATAAATGAATGAGGCATAGCCGGGGAAAGTGAACTGGTTTTCATTATGCTTGCTTTGTCCGGCCGAATCCTTGTCCTTGAATTCTGCCGGGTAAGCCCAGATCAGCAAAGGCAGTTTCTCTTTCTTTTCTTTATCGTAGGCTGGTGGCAGGTACAGGGTGCCTGACAATTCCACGCCATCCTTGCGCTTGTACTTGATGACTTCTTTCGAGACATCCTTCAGGCCCATGAAGGGATTCTTGAATTGCGTCACTGGCGTGAGCTGGTTGCCGCCCTTGATATTACGGAAGTAGTAATTCGGATATTCTGTCTTCGATTGTATCTGTACCAGCACGTCTCCTTTTTTGACATCTTCTATCGAGACTATGCTTTCTATCTTGTCGGTATAGGTGGACTGATACAGACGGTTCTTTTTCAGGCTGCTCAAATCCATTTCATCGATGAAAGGGAACTGGCCTTTTTTAGTGTGACCAGCACCCAGCAGATACGCCTTGTTATCTTCTATCGCCAGCACACGGCGATGGTACTGGTTAAATTTGGTTTCAAAACGGCCAGGATCAGAATAGATATCCTGCATATTGCGGTCAGAAATCACACGTGCTGCTTCTGCCGGATTGGAAGGATTAAACAGATAGGCCTTGGTATTGCGCGTGTCATACCAGCCATCAGTGACGACGGCCAGATTATCGTTACCCCAGACGATGCCACCATAGCGCTGCGCGACTTTTACCAGTGAGGTTGCGGGTTTGTCGAAAGGCGCATCCCAGGAAAACACTTCATCACGGAACTCTGCCTTATTGGCCGGGTCGCCACCGTCAAGCGCCTGCACATAACTCAGACTGGCTGCTTTGTCAGCGCGCCAGGCCATATAGCGTTTGCCAACAGGGACAGCACTAAAACCCTTGGGAATGATTTCATGCAAGGGCGTTTCATTGACGACCTTGATTTGCTTGCCGTTGACATCACTGACGATGGTTTTTGAAGGAAAGCGTTGCAGCGGGACTATGTAAGAAAAAGGTTTTTGTATGGTACTGATCTGCAGATATTTACCATCAGGCGAGAAGCTGACATCGGCAAACATATCAGCCTTCTTGAACAGGCTGCTCTTGCCATTCAGGCTGATTTTATGCAGCTCGGAAGTTGTCAGGTTTTCGAAGTTACTCTCGTCATTCTGGTTTTTTAACAGATCGGCATAAGTGCGGTTCTGTGAAGTCGCACCGCTTGAAGTTGAGATGATAGGGCCGCTGGGCAAGTCCTTGCTGGCATCCAACAGGGCAGGACGGTTTTTGGGCAAGACCTTGATCAGCAGGCTTTCGCTATCGCGGTACCAGTCAAATGGCGTGCCCAGATTGGCATTCAGGTTGGCTTCTGTCAGTTTTTTCGCCGTTGCTGTTTCCACGTCTATGACCCACAGCTCGACACCCTTGGCAGCGGTATTGGTAAAGGCGATTTTCTTTTCATTCGGCGACCAGGTCAGGTGACTGATCAAAGGATTTTCGGGTAAACCCTTGACCTGCACTTCTTCAGTGGCGTCGACTTTGCGCAACTTCAGATTATTGACATAGGTAAGGGTGCTGGAAATATTCGTGACCGGATTAATGCGCAAACCAGCCAGACGCATTTCTGTCTGGTTCAAATCATTCAATGATTTATAGGTATTGCGATAACTGAGCAACAGCGTCTTTCTATGGCTATCCATGCTCACTACCGGGGCGCGCTGGAAGTCGGCCAGGTCCAGTATGGCTTGTGGTGGTTTTTGATAGTTCAGATTTTCTTGCGAACCAGCATTGGCACTCAGCGCGGCCAGCAATAGCAGACTCAGTTTGCTTTTCATTAATATCCTCGGTTGAACTTTATATAAATCGGCACAGGTCGAAATTGTTTATTCTAGCACCGCAATATATAAAAAATGCGCAGTTTTCTTCGCATATTCATAACCAAACGAATATGAAAAGAAAGTGGCAGAGGACAGATCCGCAGCCCCTATGAAATCAGGCGCATGTTAAAGGCGCGCTCAACAAACCACACCAGCGCAATGAGGATGATCAACCCTGAACCTACCTGCACAACGGCACGCTGATACAGCCAGTGACGGCGCAGCAGATAAGCCAGAGGTAAAAAGCCTGCCACGATGGTCAACTGGCCGATTTCCACGCCCAGATTAAAACCGACCAGTGCCAGCGTCAATGCTGATTGTGGCAAACCAAGGTCAGCCAGTACACTGGCAAAACCAAAGCCGTGGATAAGCCCAAAAATAAATGCCACCAGCCAGCGCTTACCCTGGAAAAGCGGGAACAGATTATTCAGCGCTGCCAGGATGACAGATGCCGCAATCGCTGACTCTACCAACCGTGAAGGCAGGGCCACGAGGTTCTGGGCAGCCAGTGTCAGCGTAATCGAATGGGCGACGGTAAATGCCGTGACGATTTTCAATACATCGATCATTGCTGCTTTAAAGCTGCTGGCTGCTTGCCATTTGCCTGCTTTTAGCACCAGTACTGCCGGTAACAATAGCGACAATAAAAACAGGATGTGGTCAAAGCCTATCCAGATATGCCAGATGCCATGGAAAATATAATCGCTGAACTGCTGCCATTGATTGACCTCGGCCACGACAAATTCCTGACTGGCCTGCTCGGGGCTGAAGATGGCGGTAGTTGTTGCATCCTTTTTGTTGACCAGACGCAGCAAGCCCTTGTGCTGGGTATCCAGATCAAAAAATAATTGATACTGCACTCTGATTTTTTCAGCATTGCAGGTGCTGTCGAACATCAATACGGTGTAAGCGCCGTCGCTGTGCTGGTCTATCAGTTGTTGTCCTGCTGTCAACGGGCATGGCTGCTCACCCGCAGTGATCTTCAACCTGGCCAGTGCATAAGCGGCGATGTCAGCATGTTTGTTGTGTACTTCGTCCCAGGTCAGTTCGCCATTTCCGTCTTCATCGAGGCCTATCGCAAAATCCAGGTCGCGCAAGGCGATATCCCATTGACCGTGGATACCGGCCTGGTCTGCCTGCAGAATAAGGTAGCTATCACTGGGTTTATGGGCATGGGCAGGCAGACTGAACAGACTGAATAGCATTGCCAGCATAAGACGGCGCGCCAGTTGATGCATGGTGCTGAGCATCATGACTTGACTCCCAGTTTGGCGAGTATGGGATTCAATGCGATGTCCTGCAGTTTGTTTTGAGTCATCCATGCCAGGGCCGGGCTTGCAGCCTCAGGCTCATGTACTGCGGCTGCTTCCAGCAGGATGCGCAAGTCTGCGGTTTCTTTTTGTATTGCCCAATTCAGTTGCGCCAGTTTCAGGGCAATTGCCGGGCGCTTCTTTAATTGCAATTCATAGCGTGCCTGCTCGCGCTGGTGCACAGTGTCGCCACGCAGCATGGCAGCTTCAAAACGTTGATCCAGCAAGCTGATTTGTCCCGCTGCCAGAGGGGATTTTTGCGCTTGCAAGGCCAGCGCATAACGCAGCAACAAGGCGTCGATTCTGGTCTTGTCTTTTAACAGCTTGACGACTTCAGCAGGTCTTTGCTGATCCAGCAAAAAATCTGCATAAGAGCCCAGCAAGTAACTGTCAGGTTCTGCCAGTGACAGAGCTGTCTGATACCAGGCTTCGGCTGCTTTGACATCGCCCAGTCTGGCAGCCATTTCTGCCAGCAGTGTCGTGACCCAAATTTTTGTACCTGCATCGCTATTGGCATCTTTTTCGTACTTTTTATAGGCAGCAGCAAGCGCAGCATAGCTGTTGGCCGCGTCACCATTCAAGCTGCCGATGTTATGCAAGCAGGTCAGCGTGACCAGTTCAGTCGCGAGAGGATAAAGGTGCATGCAACTGGCTTTGGCCTGGGCAAACTGTCCTTGTACCTGCAAGACAGTGGCGCGGGTCAGCCAGGCCTGGGCATTATCCCTGTCCTGCTTCAATACACTGTTAAGGTCCAGCAAGGCTTCAGAAAATTGATGCGTGCTTTGCAGTATGGTGGCACGCAATACCAGTACAGGTATCGGCGGATTTGGCAGGCTCCACCAGGGTTTCAATACTGCCTGTGCATAGCCGAGGTAACGCGGGTCACCATCATTGCGGGCGGCATTGATATAGGCTTGTGCCAGTTCGCTGGCAATGGCAGTGTCAGTTGGCTTTGCTGCCAGGCGCTTGCGCAGTTCTGCAAATGCACGCTGGGCAGGGTCTGTACGTGATGGCAATTGTTCGAGCACCTGTTTGCCGTTGCCGGGAATAAACGGCGTCGCCTGTGCATTAAAGGCAAGGTTGGCAAAGATCAGCAGCGCAGATAAAAAACGAGACAGGCGCATATTCTTTTAAATCTCCAAATTCATGGGCGGGCTCAAGACATACAGCAAATAAAATGTCCTGAGCCCGCAACTTCAGTTGGCTGCAACTATCCACCTAGTTGACACTAACAGGTTCTGTTGCTTCCGGCGCCGTGACGACTGCTGCATCGATGGACTGTGGTTCTGCTGTATCCGCTGCACCGAACAGGTTCAGCACATATTGCGTGAAGGTATCGATGACCGTGGGTGTGGTCGTCCCTGTTCCAGTGCCAGTACCGGGTGTCGTGGTACTGGTTGGCGGACTTGAACTGCCGCCACAGCCTGTCAACATGAGCGTCAGCAATGCACCGGCGATCAGGTAAGAATGTCTTGCTTTCATGATTGCTCCTTGAGTATGGTGTACAAAATGACTGATACGTTTAACGTTTCAGTGCGCCAGCCACAGGGGTTTTCAGGTAAGGGAAGGCATTGTCGGTGTAGCTGCTGTCGAGATAGGCACCGTCTGTGAAATCGATACTGCCCGCTGGTGCATCGGCTGGTACGCAGCCTAAGCTGAGTGTGCACAAACGCCCCATGACCACGCGCAAGGCAATATCCACCACATCATCACCAGGACGGCGACCGTTAGGGAAGCCAGCGCTGTCCCCGCCAATCACACCCAGGCGGTTTTGCGTTGCACTGACAGGCGTTGTGGTATTCAGGCGCAGCATTTCAGATGGTGTGACCGTTGCTGGTTGATTGACGCCCTTGATACCCGTCAGGAAAGCTGCCACCAGATCATTACGCGGGAAGTTGGTTGGTGCCTTGACGCCAGCGCTGCCAAACAAGACTTCCACCAGTGCAGGCAGGGTAGGGTTGGTCACATAGTTGATGAACTGGGCATCACCACTGGGTTTGCTGTGGTTGAACTGATCCTTGTCCTTGAGGCCAATCACGACTTCATTCACCAATGGCATACCCAGACGCGATACCTGCGTCCATGCTCCACCTTCCTTGGATGCCGCACCTGTGCTGCTAGGCGTAGGATTGATGGCACGGCCCTGGCGCAAGCTGGCCGTGGTCCAGCCACCGATCACGGCTTCTTTGCCATTGGTCAGGCAGCTGGTCGGTACTTCCATTTCTATTGCCGTGACGTTCTTCATGGCCAGGTCATCATGACCGGCTTTCTCTGCATTCGGATCAAATGCTGTAGCAGGTGCCTTGATATTGATCAGGTCAAAAGTTTCACCCAGGTTGACGACGAAGGGGTCTTTACGCTGGCCGACAAAGACTTTGCCTGGTGTCGTGCAGCCCGGGATATTGACAGCAAACACATGCTTGGCGGCATAGCCTGCATAGTCAGGAATGGATTTATTACCGATATAGTCAATTGGCTTGTCAAAGGTGGCGGAGCCAGTATTGGCATTAGTCACGGCCTGGCGGGTACCGGTACGGCGGTCGCCCGTCACCATGGTGACGGTATAGGTTTCACGTACATTCAAACCCGCCGGATTGACACCATCAATCGCACCGCCATTAATGACCAGAGGAATGGAGACTTTCTTGCCGCCCACAGTGAACTGTGCATCGTTATTGGTATTGCTGAAGCGAAACTGGAAAGTCAGGTGCTCTTTGCCATCGCCGACATTGTCGATATGGATTTCATACAGCGCATCCGGATCCATGGAGAAATAATTCGGGCCTCCGTAAGAATCCTGCAGGGGCGAGTAATTGGCGATCAATGTGGTAAATGCCGCGCGGTTGGCTTCATAGCTGCGGAACATATAAAAATCAGCCGCATCCACTTTTGGGTGGCGTGTAATAAAGGGTGCTTCGCGATGGCTGGATGCCTGTGCCGGCAGGGCGGCGATGCCGCTTATACTGCCTGCAGTGACCAGGGTGAGCAGAATTTTTTGCTTGAACTTCGATGTTACTTGTCTCATGACCAACTCCTGAAGTGTAGGAAAAATGACCGTCGAAATTTAAAAAACTTTACGGGCACTGTTCTTACGCAGGAGATTTGGTTTTGGATGCAATTATTTAAAAATAATGTTTATTTCAGCTTGTCACCCGGCAATGGGCTGAGTGCGGCCTGGTTTTGCAGCCAGTTGCAAAACAGGTCCAGCTTTTTATCTTGCTTGCGGCTGCGCCGTGCCACATAGCGATAAGTGCTGGCACTAAAACCGAGGGGGGCGACCAGCCTGCCACTGCGGATATCATCTATCACCAGATGCCAGGGGGCAATACAGATACCCAGGCCAGCGATGGCAGCTTCCAGCGTAAAGTAATAGTGCTCAAACTCCCTGCCTTCTGCCACAGCGATTGTGCAACCAGCTGCCTGTTCCCACATTTGCCAGGCATTCGCTCTGGTGTGGGTGTGCAGTAAGGGTTTCCCGGTCAGGTCAGTTGCTGCAGTGATGCTGATACTGTTTGCCAGCGCTGGTGAAAGTACTGGCCCCAGCCATTCCTGGAACAGCGGCAAGATTCTGTTCCGGTCGTCTGAATCTGCACTGGCTTCATCCACGCTGATCAACAGGTCGTAGCGTTCATACTCAGTATCTGGCGCAGCGTAGGGACGACGGTCAGTGGAGCTTAGCCTGACGTCGATGTCGGGATATCTGGAATTGAAATCATACAAACGTGGTATCAGCCATTTCACCGTGAAAGTGTTGAAGCAGCAAATGTCCAGCGTACCGTTATTGTCATTGCGCACAGCATTCACTGCAGTGTCCATCTGGTCAAAGGCGGCTGTCAGTGCTGGTAATAGCTGCTGGCCCATGGCGCTCAGTTGCGGGCGGTTCTTGGAGCCTTCAAACAAGACTGTACCCAGGCTTTGCTCCAGTTGTTGTATCTGGCGGCTGATGGCGCCGGGTGTCACCGCCAGTTCATCGGCAGCGGCAGTCATGCGCCCCAGCCGGGCAGCGGATTCAAAGGCGCGGAGTGCATTCAGAGGAGGCAGGCGACGTTTCATTATGTGAGTTTATCGCACATATGAGTGAATGAATATCGATTTTCTTTCAAGATGATACCTATGAGAATGTTGTTTGCGGTTTTACATTTCAATCAAATTAATTTTAGGAAATATCACATGCCATTCATCCGCACCCATGTCAGCAAGAGCACCAGCCAGGAACAACGCCAGGCTATCGTCGAAGGCATACACCAGGCGCTGGTGAGCAGCATAGGCATGCCACAAGACGAGTTGTTCAATCTCGTCAGCAGCTATGAGGCAGAGGATTTTTTCTATAGCCGCAGCTTCAACGGCGTGGCGCGTTCAGACAAACTGGTGGTCATCGACATCAGCCTCAGGCGCGGCCGCAGCGACGCCATGAAGCGTGATCTGTACGCTCACATTGCAGAAAACCTGGCAGCAAATGCGGGTGTGGCCAAGGCCGATGTTTTCATCTTCATGCATGAAAACGACTATTCCGACTGGTCTACAGGCAACGGCAAATTTGCCATGGCGCTGGTGCAGCAGGTGGCTGCTGGCTGAAAAGCGAGGGATGCTGGCAAGAGACATCCCCCCGCCAAATTGTTTGCAGATGCAGCAATTTTAGTTATACTAAAAATCTTCCTCTTGGCGCTGCTGCTAGAGGTACAAATGCCCCCGAATCGCCGGAGGCTCACCTGTACTTCAAATTTTGGTAGCAGCCATGACTTCTATATCTCGTTTACAAGCGGCCCTGCAAAGACAGGGCATCCATGTTGAACATGCCAATGGCATATTTCAGCTTCATCATGAATATGCGCAGGCAACAGTCTTATTGCCTGACACTCTTCCATTGGAAGAAAAAGCAGTAAAACAATTAATGGCTTTTGCCGCAGTCAAATCGGCAGACGGCCATCATGCAGTCTGCAAGGCCTGTGCAACGCCAGACTTTCATCCCGGCAGCATTGCACCGGTAGGTTCCATCGTTGCCACCGATGCAGGCTTTGTGATTCCCGCGGCCATAGGCACCGACATCAATTGCGGCATGCGCTTATTGACCACCGGGTTTAATTTGTCCCAGGCAAACCAGCATAAGCCTGCATTGATACGGCAGTTGCAACGAGTCTTGCTGGAAAATGGCCGGGATGTGCCTGCCCACGCCAAAGCCTTTGTTGCACTCAGCGATGCCGGTCCTTCTGCTTTTCTGGACAGCTTGCCTGATAGTGGTATCTGGGCCGCAGCCGACCGTGACCGTCTGCAACAAGAACTGGCTGTCTGTATAGGCTTGCAAGAGTTTGGCGGTGCCAGTCGCTATGCACCTGAGGCCTGGTTCAACCGCGATGGCATCGTGCGTGACCCCAGCCTTGGTACGCCAGGTGGTGGTAACCACTTTGTCGAACTGCAGATCGTCGATGCTGTCTTCGACCGCCATCTGGCATATCGTGCTGGTCTGTCCAAGGACGATATCGTCGTCATGATACATAGCGGTTCACGCGATTTAGGCTTCTACGTTGGCCAGCGCTGGATGGACAGGGCCAGGGCAGAATGGCCTGTCGGTCTCAAACATCCTGAGTCTGCCTTGTATGGACTCAGTGGGGAACTGGCTGAAGAATATCTGCAAGCCATGGGCGTGGCAGCGCGCTATGCCTGGGCCAATCGCATGGTATTGGCAGAACTGGTCAGGCAGCAATTGCAGGTGGTGCTGGGTCATGCCAAATCATCGCTGATAGTGGATGTACCTCACAATGTCATCCTGCGTGAGCATGGCATGAACATCCACAGGAAGGGTGCAACCCCGGCAAGGGAAGGTGACCTGGCCCTGATACCCGGCTCCATGGGTGATGCCAGCTACCTGGTAGAAGGACTGGGCAACCCTGACTGGTTATGGTCTTGCAGTCATGGTGCGGGTCGTCGTGTACGCAGGCAGGACGTGCGGCGTCTGCGTCATGATAATGCCGACGCCAGCTGGCAATGCGTGACTCTCAGGGAAGAGCGCAAGGTAGAAGAAGCACCGCAAGCCTATAAACCCATAGGCCCGGTGATAGAGGCGCAAGAGACCGCAGGCCTGATCAAGGCAGCAGTCAGATTGAAACCCTGGGTGACATTCAAGGCTTAAAGTAATCTGCCATAAAAAATCCCCGCGCAATCATCATTGGGCGGGGATTTTTTTATGCAGTCAGCCGCTTAGTGGACGCCGTGCATTTTTCTTTCCATCCACTTGTTCAACATCATCAGAACCAGGCCAGCCCCAATAGGTATCAGCGTGAAGATCAGGAAGAAGACTGACAGTGAATAAGTTTCAGAAATATGGTCGATATAACTACCGGTGAACCCAGCCAGTTTGTTGGCAATCGCCGTATTGAGGAACCAGACACCAAACATCAGGCCCAGCAAACGTGGTGGCGCCAGTTTGCTGATATATGACAAGCCTACCGGAGAAACGCAAAGCTCACCCATGGTATGGAAGAAGTAAGCAGCGATCAGGAAGACCATGCCTACACTTGCTGTCTTGGCACCGGCAGGGATGCTGGATGCGCCATAGGACAAGGCGGCAAAGCCCAGACCCAACAAGATCAGGCCCACACCAAATTTGACCGGGCCACTCGGGTTCCAGTATTTTTCCCACATCTTGGAAAACATCGGTGCCAGGATCACCAGGAAGAAGGAGTTCAACACACCAAACCAGGTAGCAGGTACACTGGATTGATCAAGTCCAAATTCACGGCGCAACATCCAGATCACCAGCACCCAGATCAGGCCTATGCAAAGTACCAGCAAGGCATTCGATAACAGATAGCGTTTTGCCGTACCTGCAAACAATTTGATCAGCAGCCAGCTCAGGATGATGGTCGGGATGACTGTCATCAGGCTGTTGACGATCTTGAACATCATGCCGCTGGTACCAACCAGTGCACGGTCGGTATAGTCAGCAGCGAAAATCGTCATCGAACCACCGGCTTGTTCAAACGCAAACCAGAAAAAGATGGTGAAGAAAGAGAAGACGCAAATTGCTTTGAGGCGGTCAGCGACGATATGCGGTTCAGCTTCTTCCGCCGCAACCACGTCCGTACTTTGCTGGGATTTTGCCAGGCCGATATCACCAAAGATACCCTGGCCAAAATAGAACTGGATCGCACCCAAAATCATGAAGGCACCGGCCAGGCCAAAGCCCATAGGCCAGGAGATATTTTCACCGATATAACCGCACAACAGGATGCCGAAGAAAGCGCCAGAGTTCACACCCATATAGAACAGGGTATAGCCACCATCACGGCCACCTTCATTTTCCTTGGTATACAACTGGCCAACGATGGCAGAGATATTTGGTTTGAACAAACCGGTACCGGCAACCACCAGGCCCAAGCCCGTATAGAACATGGCCGGGGTATCAAACAACAGGCAGGCATGTCCGGCAGCGATGATGAAGCCACCCAGGACGACGGAACGACGGCTGCCCAGTATCTTGTCGGCGATATAGCCACCAAGGATAGGGGTCAGGTACACCAGGCCAGTGTACCAGCCATACAGGGCCGTTGCATCGGCACGGCTCCAGCCCCAGCCGCCTTTGGCTGCCGTGGTGACCAGGAACAGCACCAGCAGGGCGCGCATGCCGTAGTAAGAAAACCGTTCCCACATTTCTGTAAAGAACAGGACGAACAAGCTATCCGGGTGTCCCAGAATAGTGTGTGCACCTGGCGTTTGAATTTTGTTCAAAGTGCTCTCCAATAATTATTTTGTATAAAAGTCGCAGCTGGCCGCAAAATTTTTTTCAATGCGTACCTGTAAATGATGTGAATTGAGTCAATTCGGCGCGTAGCTTACCACGACAAAAATCTCATATAAAAAGACATATGCTGCGCCGCAGCAAAAAATGCTGTGCTGATTTCCACTAGCAACTTTATTCAGGATGTCGCCATCCCCCCTCTGAAGAGCTGGCTCTTGTTAACAAAATAAATAGTAAAAAAGCAAAATTTCTGTGCAGGTGCAATAGTTAAATAATGTTAAGTCAAATATATTTGATGGTATTATTTTGTCGAATTAATAATTATAAAAAAGCATGTTACTAGATTGTCTTGATAAGAAATGCAGAGAAGACGGTAGCCAAAACTACCTTGTGTCATAAAACCGGCATTTGATCTGGGGGCGAATGTTCCGGTGCTGTTAGGTTCCCCCATTCAATAAATCAGGAGACTTTAGATGTTTAAATCAACAACAAAAAAATTGATCGCTCTGGCATTGGCAATTGGCTGCAGTGCTGCATTTGCCTATCCTCCACCGTTCTATTTCTGCAATAAGATCTGCATCAAGGAAGGCCCGCGTGGCTCTGAGGCTTGGGCCGCCTGCATGGAGGATTGCCTCAGCGGTTATCCGGAGTAATGATTTTGTGAAGCTTGGCTAAGCTGATGCCACCCAGTTTGTGTGCGGGTGGTCTGGCATGGCTGCTCCACGGCAGTGATCAGCAACAGGCTGGTCACTGATTGCATGAAAACCTTGCTCATCAAATCCCGTTTATCTGGAAGACAGTATGAAAATAGCAAAGACGATACTGAGCTATGCGCTCATCATTGCGGTAGGATTGTTGATAGGCTATGTTGCACCGCGTCTTCCCATGTGGTTGAAACCTGCTTATCAGGAAGCTGATTATTCGGCCCACTTCCAGAATACCAACAGCAAAGTCCTGATGTATGGCACGGCCAGCTGCAGTTTTTGCAAAAAAACGCGGGCTTATTTTGATGAAAATAAAATCGAATTCGTGGACCTGGATGTAGAGAAATCTCCTGCCGCTGCGGCCAGACATGCAGAGCTGGGCGGTGAAGGTGTGCCAGTCATCATCATAGGCAAGCGCATGATACGTGGTTATCAGCCTGAAGTATTTGCTGAGGCTTTGCAGGCCATGGCAAAGGTGCAGACTGCGGCAAAGTGATGCTGAAAAAAATGGACATCAAACACTGGTTTTGATGTCCATTTCTTGTTACTGATTTACTGTACAGCGCGATTAGAAATTAATTGACTTTGAACACCAGCAATGCCTGCCACAATTTCTGCGCTTCTTCTTTCAACGATGCCGCTGCCGCTGCAGACTCTTCCACCAATGCTGCATTTTGCTGGGTAGTTTGGTCCATCAAACCTATCTCATTCGTGATCTGCGCTATGCCGTGACTTTGTTCGGCAGAGGCACTGGAGATTTCATTGAGTATCGTGGAGAGGCCCTCTACCGATGCCAGTATCTCGGTCATGGTCTTACCTGCATGGCCAACCACTTCAGAACCCATATCCACTTTGGCGATCGAGGTTTCTATCAGTGACTTGATTTCTTTCGAGGCGACAGCGCTGCGCTGGGCAAGGTTGCGCACTTCTGACGCCACCACGGCAAAGCCGCGACCCTGTTCACCAGCCCTGGCAGCTTCGACTGCAGCATTCAGTGCCAGGATATTGGTCTGGAAGGCGATGCCTTCTATGGCAGCAATGATGTCAAACATCTTCTTGGATTCTGACGAGATGTCTGCCATGGTATTCACTACCTTGTCGACCTGGGTGCTGCCGCGTTGTGCCGTCTGCGCCGCAGAGACGGCGAGCTGGCGGGCTTGCTCGGCATTGCCGGCATTTTGTCTGACGGTCTGGTTCAGGCTTTCTACACTGTTGGCAGTTTGTGCCAGTGACGAAGCCTGGTTCTCGGTTCTTTGCGAGAGGTCAATATTGCCCATGGCAATTTCGCCAGATGCGTTCGAGACGAACTCGCTACTGTCGCGTATATGCGTGACCATGACGGTCAATTGTTGCTGCATGCCATGCAAGGCATACAACATGCTGCTGCGGTCGCCGGGTTTTAGTGTCACCACCGTAGTCAGGTCACCTTCAGCCACGCTTCTGGCAATATTGACGGCGACATCAGGTTCACCACCGAGAGGGGCGATCACCAGTTTGTTGATGACGAAACTGAGGATGGCCGATACCACCAGCACGCTGAAGATACCAATCAGGATCGCGGTATTGCGCAGATAACGCACGTCGGCCAATATTTTATTCTCTGGCACGCTGATGACAAATGACCATGGTGTAGTGGTGGCACCTATCTGCACCGGAACATAAATGCGGCTTACCGTCGTCTGCATGGTGCTGTGCTCAAAGCTGTCACTATAAGTCTGGCCAGCTTTGATGGCCGTCTTGGCAGCTTTTGCAGCGGCGCTGTCGCCGATGTTCTGTCCCACATTTTTTGCATCAGCATCGCCGATATAGATACCGTTATTAGAAATCAGGCTGGCATAGCCGGTTTCATAAGGATGGATTTTGCTGACATCTTCCTGGAAGCCTGCTACCGGCAAATCTACCGTGACTGCGCCTATGACCTGGCCCTTGGCCTTGACCGGGACAGTGACTGTAGTCATGAATACATCCTTGCCAGCGATCTTGTACATATACGGTTCGAGCAAGACTTCATTGCCACTCTTCTTGGCCAGCAGATAATAGTCGCCTGCACCTTCTTTTTCGTAATCCGTCAGGGCTTCAACCTGGGTCTTGCCGCTGCCACGGTTCCAGTAGGGCAGGTAGCGGCCAGTGGCGTCATGGCCCTCCTTGCCAGCGTATTCGCTGTCCTTGCCATCGAAAGCATTGGCTTCCCATATCGTGCCTACGCCGGTAAATTCAGGATGGCCCTCCAGCACGCTCTTCAGTAACAGGTCGGCACTGGCGCGCTCTGCCTTGCCACTGGCTTGCATGGCAGCCAGTTCAAACGCCAGGCTGCGTGCTGCATGCAGGGCCAGGTTGATGCGCTCCGCCACCTTGCCTGCATTATTGATGGCCAGTTGTCTGGCGTATTGCTGGGCTGACTCCTGCTGCATGCTGCCAGCCTGCTTGGTCAGCAGGCTGATGGTGACGGTAAAACCTGCCAGCACCATAGCCAGCACAGCGAAGAGCATTTTTGCCCGCAAACCAAAGCGGGCTGGGGATGTCGTTAATGTCATGATTCTTAGCCTTGCGTGTTTTCCAAGCAGAAGTGTCTGCAATGATGTGAATGATATGACGGATTAAGGCAATCTTGCCGCAGTGAATAAATTACCTGGTGTAAGAGTGGTTATTTGCAACGATTTTGCTTGCCAGTATGACAAATTAGGGTAAATATCTGCAGTCTTTAGAAATCTTTATATATCCAGAATATTTTTGATCAGAACTAGAGACGGTATTCTCTGTCATAGCTCAGGGATCAGCACCCGCAATCAATAAGCATACAAGGGAGAAAATGCAATGAAGTGGAAAACCATGGCTGCCGCAGGCGGTCTTTATCTGGGCATGATGGCGGGGACGGCCCAGGCCGTTACAGTTGAACAGGTAAAAACTTTTACGCTGCCAAACGGCATGAAATTCCTGGTGTTGGAAAACAGTACAATACCAAATGCGAATATGTACACCTACTGGAAAGTCGGTTCGCGCAATGAAGTGCCAGGCATCACCGGTCTCTCGCATTTTTTTGAACACATGATGTTCAATGGCTCGAAAAAATTCGGCCCCAAGCAATTTGACCGCACCATGGAAGCCAACGGCGGTGCCAATAATGCCTATACCAGCAATGACCTGACGGTGTACCAGGACTGGTTCCCAGCCACTGCCCTGCCTACCATTTTTGATCTGGAAAGCGACCGTATCGCTAATCTCAGTATAGATCCGAAGATGGTCGAGAGCGAGCGCGGCGTGGTCTTGTCCGAGCGCAGCACCGGGCTGGAAAACTCCAATCTGCGCGCCCTGTGGGGCGAGGTGTACGCATCTGCATTCCGCGCCCATCCCTATTCTATTCCGACTATCGGTCATGAATCCGACATCAAGGCCTGGACGCAAGATGACTTGCAGCGTTATTTCAATGTCTATTATTCCCCGAACAATGCAGTGGCTGTCATCGTTGGTGATGTCAAGGCAGCAGAAGTGAAACGCCTGGCAGAGCAGTATTTTGCCAATGTCCCGCAGCGCGCCCTGCCGCCTGCCGTGCGTACGGTGGAGCCTGAGCAAAAAGGTGAGCGCCGCGTGTTCGTGCGCAAGGAATCTGCCACTGCTGCCAATCTCATGGTTTCATACAAGATGCCTGCGACCAGCCATCCTGACTACTATGCCTTGAATGTCATCGCCAGCATACTGACTGATGGCAAGACTTCGCGCATGTATCAGGCTTTGGTGGATCAGCGTCTGGCAACCCAGGTCGGTGCCGACCATGGCAAGAATTTTGACCCTGGCCTGTTCAATTTCTTTGCCGTTGCTGCCAACAAGGTGCCTGCCGCCAAGGTCGAAGCTGCATTGCTGGCCGAGATAGACAGGCTGGTCAAAGACGGTGTCACGGCAGATGAATTGCAAAAAGTGAAAAACCAGAAACTCCTGAATTTCTACCGTGCCCAGGAAACCATCAATGGCAAGGCTGCCCAGCTTGGTGAATATGAAATGTTCTTTGGCGATTACAAGAAACTCTTTGACGCACCGGATGCCTATCGCAAACTGACTCCTGCAGATATCCAGAGTGTTGCCGCCAAATACTTTAAAAAATCACAAAGAACAGTAGGCGTGCTCGCCGCTGTGGAGGAATAAGAAGATGATCAGTATAAAAATAATTAATAAAAGAATTCTCGCCAGCAGTCTGGCCGGCCTGACCAGCGTGAGTTTGCTGGCAGCGAACAGCCAGGCGGCTGAATTCCGCCTGCCTGCTTTTGAAACCACCAAGCTGCCCAATGGCCTGACTGTGTATCTGATGGAACGCCATGACGTGCCACTGATTGCCGTGCGTGCCGTCGTCAAGGCTGGTGCAGTCAGCGATGCTGGCAATGCAGGCTTGTCCAACCTGACAGGTGATGCTCTGTTATTAGGCAGCAGCAAGTTTGATAAAAAGACCCTGGACCAGAGCTTTGATTTTCGTGGTGGCCGTATTTCCAGTGCGACGACGACAGAATCCACTTCCCTGAATGCAGACTTTGCCAGCGCCGATGTGAATGTGCTTTTGCCCATCTTTGCCGATGCCATTTTGCATCCCTCATTTGAGGCGGAAGAATTCGGCAAGCTGCGTTCGCGTACTGTCGATGGTTTGAAGCAGGCCAAAGAAAGCCCGCGTAATGTGGTGCAAACCTATTACCGCAGCATGTTGTTTGGTCATGGTGCCTATGCCAACCCGGTGGCAGGTACGGTCACCAGCGTGACGGCACTGCAACCCCAGGATGCCAAAAAATTCCATCAAAGTTATTACCGCCCTGAAAATGCGGCGCTGGTGATCGTCGGTGACTTCAAGCCCAGCGTCATGCGTGCCCAGCTGACTAGCTTGTTCGGTTCCTGGAAAGCCACTACTGCCATGCCTGCAATTGCTGCCAATGGCAAGGTTGAAGCAGACAAGGCCCGGGTCTGGCTGGTCAACAAGTCAGATGCTGTCGAAACCACTTTCCTGTTTGGCGGCAAGGGCATTGCCCGTAATGACCCTGACTATGTACCTCTGCAAGTCATCAATACCATTTTGGGCGGGCGTTTTACTTCCTGGCTCAATGATGAATTGCGCGTCAATTCCGGTTTGACTTATGGCGCCAATAGCAGCTTCTCACCATTGGCTGAGACGGGCAGCTTTGCCGTTTCCAGTTTCACTGCCACGCCCAAGACAGAGGCAGCGCTCGCATTGGCAGCCAAGACTTATCAGCGCCTGTGGGACAAGGGTATTGATGCCGCTACCCTGGAATCAGCCAAGGCCTATGTCAAAGGGCAATTCCCTCCACGTTTTGAAACCAACCAGCAACTGGCTGGCTTATTGGGTGAAATGTTTGTTGCCAAAGTAGGACGTGAACAAATTGACCATTTCATGCGTGATGTGGATGGCCTCAACGTAGACAAAGCCAAACAACTGGTGGACAAACACTTCCCACGCGACAAGCTGCAAATGGTATTGATAGGCAAGGCCGAAAGCATACGCGGTATTGCTGCCAATTATGGTGAAGTCACTGAACTCGACATTACCGCCAATGGTTTTGCACCAGGCACAAAATAAGCGATTAGCGATATGGAGCCCTAACTAAGCTGTAAAAAGCCTGTAAAGCGCTTACAATGCAATAAAAACTCCGCCCCAATATGGGGCGGTAGTTCTTTATAGGGCGTAAAAAATTATCAAATTAGCCCTGAAATTATTGTCAAACTGCGGTTTAGCTCGTGCTTAAGCTCGTTGTTAAGTTGTAATCAGGATGCTCTGTTAATGATAAGTATTAAACCCTTGTTCGTCGCCGCTACATTCGCTCTGTTAGCGTCGGCCAGTAGCCAGATCCAGGCTGGCAATGTACCGGAATCCGGCTACCAGCTACCACCGGCAGAACTGCAAGCCGTGGTCGATGCCCCCCGAGGCCCGCTGTTTCGCCTGGGACCGCAACGCAAGACAGCATTGCTGCTGACACTGCCTGGTTTGCCCAGTATTGCCGATGTCTCCCAGCCAGAATTGCGCCTGGCGGGTTTGCGCATCAATCCACGCACGCGCGCCACCAGCCATTTTGACTTTGGCAATGGCATGAGTTTGCTGGATATCGCCACTGGCAAGGCGCGTGAAGTCAAGGGTTTGCCAGCAAAACTCAAGATCGCCGAAACCGCCTGGTCTCCTGACGAACAATGGCTGGCTTTCAGCCTGTGGGTAGAAGGTGGCGTCGAACTCTGGTTGCTGGATATCAAAAAAGGTACTGCCCGCCGCCTGATGGCCGACAAGCTCAATGCCGTGACCGGCCCCGGTTTTTCCTGGATAGAAGGTTCAGAAAAAATACTGGTCAGGCTGACTCCCCAGCATCAAAAGGAATTGCCTCCCCTGCCTGCAGTACCGGCAGGGCCGAATATGCAAGAGACCAAGGGTGGCAAAACCCTGCAAAACCGCATCTATCCAGACATGCTAAGGACAGCGCGGGATAGCGATACCCTGGACTGGTATTTGCAGACCCAACTGGGCATCGTCAACCTGAATGGCGAGGTGCGCCGTATCACCCGCCCTATGACCCTGATCAAATCCCAGGCTTCACCTGATGGCAAATTGATTTTGACCACGCAATTGCGCCGCCCGTATTCCACCATGTTGCCGGTAGACCGCTTTGCTCAGTTGATAGAACTCTGGGATATCCAGGGCAAGAAGGTGAAGACGGTTGCTGAGCGCCCACTGCGTGAACGCATCCCCACCGGCAATGATGCCGTACAAGCCGGCCCGCGTGATTTTGGCTGGCGCACGGATAAACCTGCCACCCTGTACTGGCTGGAAGCACAGGCCGGTGGCGACCCTGAGGTGAATAGCAAAATCCATGATGCCCTGTTCCAGCAGGCTGCCCCTTTCGATACCCCGGCGCAAAAAATCATGGACCTGGGCTGGCGTTTTGGAAATGTACAATGGGGCAATGATTATCTGGCCGTCGTGACCGAGAACTGGGTAAAGACCCGCGACACGCGTACATGGCGCATACAGCCGGGCGTACCGGACAGCAAGCCCGAACTCATGTTTGTCCGCAAGTCAGAAGACCAGTACAGCAATCCCGGCAACCCGGTCATGACACAAAACGCCCAGGGCCGCCTGGTCTTGCGCATCAGCCCGGATGGCAAGGCCATCTTCTTTACCGGCAATGGCGCCAGTGCTGAGGGTGACCGGCCTTTCCTCGATAAATTCGATCTGACCAACAAGCAGATCACCCGCCTGTGGCGCTCGCAAGCCCCGTACTATGAAGAAATACAGGCACTGCTGAATGACAAGGGTAGCAGCTTCATTACCAGCCGCGAATCGGTCGAAGAAAGGCCCAATTTCTATCTGCATGATTTGCAGGCAAATGTTGCACCGCGCGCATTGACGCAATTCCCGCATCCCATGCCGCAGTTCAAGGGCATCAAGAAACAGCAAATCCGTTATGAGCGTGAAGATGGTGTAGACCTGACGGCAACGCTGTATCTGCCACCCGGCTACGACCCCAAGCGCGACGGCCCGCGACCCCTGCTGATGTGGGCTTACCCTCGTGAATTCAAATCGATAGAAGCTGCCGGGCAGGTCATAGGTTCGCAATACAAGTTCAACCGCATTTCCTATAACGGCCCCTTGCCCATGCTGGCCCGTGGCTATGTCGTGCTGGACGGCCCTACCATGCCCATCATCGGTGAAGGCAAGAAAGAACCAAATGACACCTATCTCGAACAACTGAAGATGGATGCAGAAGCAGCCGTCGATGAAGTGGTGCGCCTCGGTGTCGCAGACCGCAACCGTATCGCCATCGGTGGGCATAGTTATGGTGCCTTCATGACCGCCAACCTGCTGGCGCATACCCGCTTTTTTCGTGCCGGGATTGCCCGTTCTGGTGCCTATAACCGTAGCCTGACGCCTTTCGGTTTCCAGTCCGAAGACAGAAATTACTGGAAAGCCAACAAGGTCTATCAGGAAATGTCCCCCTTCAATTTTGCCCACCAGTTCAAGGACCCCATCCTGTTCATTCATGGCGAGCAAGACAATAATTCCGGCACCTTCCCCATGCAAAGCGAACGCATGTACCAGGCCATACAGGGCCTGGGTGGGGCTACCAGGCTGTCCATGCTGCCAAATGAAAGCCACAGTTACCGCGCCCGCGAATCCATCCTGCACATGCTGTGGGAACAAGACCGCTGGCTGGAGATGTATGTTAAAAACGCCAAACCGGACGGTAACCGGGATTAGGACATACGCAAGTAATGGTGATGGAAAGGCGGCAGATACGACATATCTGCCGCCTTTTTCACATGAACTTAAAGTTTTGCATTAATATGCAAATTGAATCTTTTTCTACATTTAGCCATGCTAAAAGCCGTCATTCTGGATGCGAATGCTGTTGCCCGTAATTTGCTGACTTCTGTTCTGGTGAATGGGGGTCATGAAGTAGTGGGAGATGCCAATCTGACGCCCGCCAGCCTGGCCCGTGTGATCAAACTCAAGCCACAGATTGTTTGCGTGGACATAGGCGAAACCGATGAAGAAGGCTTGGCTTTGCTCGACAAGATCAAGGCTGAATTGCCCAAAGCATTGCTTTTCCTGGTGTCGTCAAAAATTGATGCGACCATACTGCAGACGGCCCAGCAACGCGGGGTACAGGGTTTTATCGTGAAGCCCTTCAATTCCGTGGCGGTACTGACCTCCATACGCAATACCATCATACGTATTGCCAAACAGCAAAGAGCGAGCGCGGCGGAAGATGGCAGCGAAGCCGGGGTGGAATAATTCGTCGCTGCAAAATCGCATTTCATCGACCGCCAGCCAGTTTTATCGCATTCTTCCCACATCATTGTCGCATTCCTTAGACTAGCTGCAACTTCATAAGGAATTGCCATGTCAGCCATTAATCCTATGCGCACAGCTTTACATACTTCAGAACAATTATTGCCGTCCGAAGTAACGGCGAGAAGTGAAACCTGGCTGACCCGGGCCCGTAACTACCCCGTGTTTTCGCGTACCTGGTTCCGTTACCGGGCGCAGGCATGGATAGGTTTGTTCATCATCGTTGACTTGCTGGTGATAGCGACAGGTCTGGTGGCAGATACAGATCTGCGCAAGCTGGCGGTGGCCTTCGTCCCTCTGACCATAGGTGGCACAGCCTTGCACCTGATCGGACCTGCAATGGCGGTATGGGTCCGAAACCAGGCTTATGCGAGCAAGAAAGAAGCCATATCGCTGACACTGGCCCTGTTGGTTGGTGCAGGCATCAGCTATGGCATTATTTCTGGGACTAACTATGCCACCAAGTACCTGGCTTACGGTGGTGAAAATATGGAATTTGCGGTTCAGGGTAGTATTACTGCCTCCGGCTTACCGCCATCGAAAACAGACAAGCCAGCCACCGGAGTGACGGTTCGCCCGGCCGAGGAGAGTGATAAGGACAAAAACGTCAGCAAGATTGAGCAATCACCGGCCTTGAAAATGCTGGTGCAAGGTTTTTCCTTCATGCTGGTGTTTGGTCTCGTCACCTATACGGCGGGTGCGGTTGATCTCTGGTATTTCTTCCGTCAGAAAAAACGCCTGCTGGAAGTCATGCGTCAGCGTGAACTCAGCCTGGCACAGGAGGCGCGCCGTGAAGCTGAATTGCGACTGTCAGTATTGGCTGCCCAGGTGGAGCCGCATTTTCTTTTCAATACCCTGGCAGGTGTACGCTCAGCCATTTTGACCGAGCCTGAACGCGCTACCGCCATCGTCGATCACCTGGTTGATTACCTGCGTGCCACTATACCGCAAATGCGTAACGACGGCAGTTCTGCCCAGGCCAGACTCAAACAGCAACTGGAAGCTGCCAGTGCTTATCTGGGTCTCATGCAGGCACGCATACCGCGCCTCAGTTATAGCGTGGACAGTGAAGTGACAGATGCCGCACTGCCACCACTGATGCTGATTTCTTTGGTTGAGAATGCCGTCAAACATGGCGTAGAACCCAAGATAGGTGCCGTGCATATCGCTGTTTTTGCAAAGAAGGTCGAACGCTATGGCGTAGACATGCTGGAACTGACCGTCGCCGACAATGGTGTCGGTTTTGCAGGTAGCAGTTCCGGCACTGGTATAGGTCTGGCGAATATACATGAAAGACTGGAATCCACGTATGGCCCGCGTGCCAGCCTGGTATTAAAAGCCAGAGTTGAAGGCGGTGTTGCAGCGACCATACTTCTTCCCCTGGAAGCATAATAAATAAAAAGAGATAATCCCATGACCACAGCCATCATTGCCGATGACGAAGATTTGCCCCGCAAGGAATTGCGCCGCATGCTCAACAAAGTCTGGCCAGAACTTGAAATACTGGCCGAATGTGAACATGGTGCTGAAGCGCTGGAAGCAATACATCAGGAAGAGCCTGACATCGCTTTTTTAGACATACGCATGCCGGGCATGACCGGCCTCGACGTGGCGCATGCCGTAAAGGGACGTTGCCACGCCGTTTTCACCACTGCTTACGACAGCCACGCACTCGATGCCTTTGCCGCCGGTGCCGTTGATTATCTGCTCAAACCTGTTTCTGAAATCAGGCTGCAAGAGGCCGTCACCCGATTGAAAGAGCGCATCGCCAGCAAACAACCCGTGGCAGATGTCAGCCAGCTCATGTCTGAACTCGACAAGCGTTTGAAGAACACGACCGCAGAACGGATACGCTGGATCAGTGCTAGCGTTGGCGACACCATCAAGATGTTCCCGGTAGAAAAAATCCTGTTCTTTAGTTCCGATGAAAAATACACGCGGGTAGTTTGCGCCGATGATGAGGCGCATGTACGCAAACCACTTAAAGAAATCATGGATGGTCTTGACCCTGATATCTTCTGGCAAGTGCATCGCGGCACGGTCGTGCGCGCTGATGCGATTACGCGTGCGCACAGGGATGAACTGGGCAAGTACACGGTGGAGCTTAGAGGCTTGCAAGAAAAGCTCAAGGTCAGTCAGGCGTATGCATGGCGCTTTAAGCCAATGTAACTAGCTTGGATCAACAACACACTTTGATGAAAACGCTTGATATTTTTCATCATCCCGAATTAAGATGGCGCTGGCGTTGAAATCAGCGCCATTAATTTAAACAATAAGATTTGGATCTATCCAGACTATTCCCTCGCAGTTTCTGCTTCAGAATACCCTCAGTTTTATCTGTATTATTTACTGAGCGGCTAGTAATCCAAATAATAAAAACAACAGGAAATTTATACCATGCTACAAAAACCTGTACTGATAGATATCGGTGCGAACCTGACCAACCATCGTTTTCACAATGACCTTGATGCCGTGATTTCACGCGCAAAACAGGCGGGTGTCGAACATATCATCGTCACCGGGACATCCGAACGTGCCAGCCATGATGCCCATGTGTTGACGCAAATTTATCCCGGCTATTTAAACAGCACTGCGGGCGTGCATCCGCATGAAGCAAAAAACTGGAATGCGCAGTGTGCAAAAGCGATAGAAAAACTTGCGACCAGTGACACTGTGGTGGCGGTTGGTGAATGCGGCCTCGACTATAACCGCATGTTTTCAAGCGAAGTACAACAACGCGCCTGTTTTGAAGCGCAACTGCAATTGGCAGTGCGTTTGCAAAAGCCTGTATTCCTGCATGAGCGCGATGCGCATGAAGAATTTTTTGCCTTGCTGAGGCAATACCGTCCACAACTCAAAGGTGCAGTGGTACACTGCTTTACTGGTAATACTGAAGAACTGCGCGCCTATCTCGACCTTGACTGCCATATCGGCATTACCGGCTGGATATGTGATGAAAGGCGTGGTGATGATTTACGCAAGGCCATCAAATACCTGCCCAAAGACAAACTGATGATAGAGACTGACGCACCGTTTTTGTTGCCGCGGAACTTGCCGGTACGCCCGCAAGATAATCGCAACGAACCCATGCATCTGCCGGTAGTGCTGGAAGCAGTTGCTGCCATTTTACGTATATCGCCAGTAGCGCTTGCGCAGCAGATACGAAACAATACTGAACAGTTTTTTGGTTTGACCAAAGCCGTATCATGAGCCCTTGCTCACACTTTCTGCTCTGTACCTTCAACAACGTCTGTTGCAATTGATGACGTAACTGATGATGCAATTGCCACTGGTTTTTGCAAACTGCGTGACCAACGCAACAAGCCAACTGCATAACTGATGTAGTAAGCAGCCAACATGCCAAACAGGAACAGAGTGAGCGGGCTGCTGGCAAAATCACCAGGTGGTGCAGTAAAGGATTGTGTCGTGAAATACAGCGTACCCATGCGCCAGGCTATCCGGCCTATCATCAGCAGTGACAGTGCAATCCCGAGATGGGCATTCGGTGTATAGAATTTTCCGGCCGGGCTGTTATCAAACCTGGTCAGACGCAGACCATAAAAACCGAGACCGGTACCGACTGTCAATCCAGCCAGCATGAACAGTATATTGCCTTCATGATTCAGTGCGCCAAATGCCACCAGCGCAATCAATACAGGGAAAATGCATACCGTGAGAATGGCACGCACACCTGAGTATTTTTGCCTGCCCACCATGCGCCGGATACGCGAGACTATGCGCCAGACTACGAACGCACCGATGGCGGCACCGAATAGCATTGATGTTGGACTTGTACTCATGATGGACTTTCAATTTCGCATGCAGATGAAGCGTAAAAGTCTACCATGTACAAAAATTCGCCTGTACCAGAATGTATCAGGTAAAAAACACAGATATTGCTGGCGTACTTTGTATCACTAATGCGATGAAAATGTACTTTAAAATTGCACTAAGAAAGTTGGGATCAAGTCGATTTTTATACTTAAGCAGAGTATCAAGTTGTAATATATTCAAATTACCTCATAAAGACCTCTGGGAAAGGATAAAAAATGAATTTACGCTTTTTTCTATTGTTGTTCGTTTTGGTATTGTCTGGCTGCTCCACCATGGAGTCCATTCCCGTAAAAGGGGGAATGCAAAAACTTGCCTCTAATGGGCCATATGCGATTGTTGTGAAAGCGGGATCAATCTCGCCCGTCGTATACGAGTTCTCAGTTCGCGAACTTGGAAAGGTGCTCGAAGTCACAGAGGGGGCAGATGCGAAAGGGCGAATCGAAGTGACTTTTGCCAGCACAGGTGATAGCGCTTGGGTGAGAGTGGCCACTAACACTTCCAGCACAAATTTCAATTCAAATGGCTGGTATTCTGGTAATGCGGCGTATGTCAACGGACATGCTACTACGGTGGGGTCATCAGTCAGTTCTGGCTCTTCATTCACTTGGCAGAACAGTACCATGTTACTGGTTATACGCGATGCAGAAGGCAAGCGCCTTTGGACTGCTGATTATGCATATAAAGGCGGATGGGAGTTGTCCGGGTTTTATGTGAATACGCCAGAAGAAGCAGCGCGCTATACATTGCAAAAAGTTACTGCACAACTCACGAAAGATATGGGGAATCCATAGTTTTATGCTTGAATTCAGGCCAGCAAAAACTGCTGGCCTGAAGAACGTTCTTATTGCAAGAGATCTACCGCATCATACGAATAACCCGGAC
The DNA here is from genome assembly GCF_058788535.1 of Undibacterium sp. FW305-107. Taxonomy (NCBI): domain Bacteria; kingdom Pseudomonadati; phylum Pseudomonadota; class Betaproteobacteria; order Burkholderiales; family Oxalobacteraceae; genus Undibacterium; species Undibacterium sp. FW305-107. Next base: position 440,027 of record NZ_JBYTAV010000004.1, on the reverse strand, counting down.
TTAGATAAGTCGTACCGCTGGAGCCGCTGATAGCCGTCAGGGTCAGCGTATTTTCACCGACAACAAAAGCACTGGCCGGAATAGCAAATGTGTACATGGTGTTATTGCCCCGATAGCTGCCAACGGTCAGGGTGCGGCTGGATGGCTGGGTTGATGCTGCCGGATTGGCAGAGACCCAGGCATTCATTTGCGCTTTTGGACGCCCGCCAGCATAGGCAGTGGTGATGCCTACCCGCAGTGTGTGGTCGGCAATCTGGCTGGCAGTCAGATTGAACTTGATGGTGTAGCTGCCATTCACCGCTTTCCACTGATAGGCCGGGAAGTTGGCAGCGGCAGTTGAGCTACCTATCACAAAATTACCAGGCACCCATGAGCTCATGCGCACATCGGATGGATGCATGGTAGTGACCTTGTCGCCATTCAACAGTTCAGCGGGCGTACCATCCCAGTCACCGATGCGCCACAATGCTGCACTACTGCTGGGGTCACCTGTGATGGTGATGGCACCCGTGTTAAAGGTGCTGCCAGCATTCACGGTGACTGTGCGGGTATCGACGGCCAGCTCGTTTTTGTAAATCTTCATGGTGTAGGTGCCGGGTATCATATTCGGGCTGGAGAATGAACCATTGCCGGCATTTGCCGTGGCCCAGTATTGTGCCATCGCATTCGAGAAACCCACGGTGTAGCCATAGCTGGTGTTGCGGCCATTGATGGCTGTGCCTGCCACTGCACCACGTGCTGATGAGGGTATATATCCGCTCATGCCCATGTTGGCGAACCATGAAGTATCGAGCGTACCGGGTGCCGCACCATTGGTAAATACCAGGGTATAGGTATTCAGTATGCCAGGGCGGTAGGCTTCCGTCTGGCTTTCACCATAGTTGACGATGTAAGTGATTTCCTGATTGGTGGATGTAATCTGGTTCAACAGGCTGCGGAAGAAGGGCCCGCCAGAACCACCTTCATTATTATCCCTGACCATCCACAGGCCCACGCTGCTGCTGGTACCGCCTATATAAGACCAGTCCTTGAGCCGCATGTTTGAATAATGCTTGGAGCGTGTCTCGCCATTCGCCATGCCAAAGATGTCGCCAGATTCTATGGCACCGGTATTGTTGCGCAAGTCTGAAGGCCCCGGACCAAACGGCAGTACGCCTACGGGTACGCGCACGATATAACGCACCAGATTCAGCGTGTCGGGTTCGCTAGTGAAATAAGTGCCCATGTAAATGTGTGGGTTGCCTCGCTTGGCCAGGTAGTAATGGGTCAGGTTGCCTGCCTGCACGGTGACACGTATATAGTCGGTATTGATGACATCGGCATTTACAGTCACTGCAGATATGCCGGTGTACAGAAAATCAAAGCCACTATTCACCTGTGAACCACGCGACTGGTCCTGGTATTGCACGCCGTTGTAAATCAAAGAAGCAATGTCACCGGCAGACTGGGTACTGACGCCATTATCCAGACGGCGTATCTTGAAAACCAGACCTGCACCGGTATCGACGATAAAGAAATTGCTGTCGGAAGTCAGGCCGAACGTGTCGGCTGGTGGTGCTTGTACCGGTGGAACTGCAGCGGTCAGCGCGTTACCGCTTTGCGAGCCACCACCGCAAGCTGCCAGCACGGTCAGCATGCTTAACAATATACCGCTTGCCCAATAGCTACGTAATTTTCTTGTTTTCAATTTTGTCTCCTGTTCTTGATAGGATGTGATTCAGTCTTTCTATATTTTTACCTTGAGCAGATGTCGTGCTTTTCCTTTTCAAATGTATGAATATACAAATGTAGTAAAGCATGCGGCATGCTCATGTTTTATGCAGGATGTGGCGAAAAAATATTTGTCAGTTCTTTACTCTGATACTGTCGCGGGCGTGGAATGGTCGGACGCTTTTGAGGCAGCAGCCATCAGCAGGACACTGATAGGTATCCTGCATGGTTTGCTGTTCTGCAGACAGTCATCGTGATCGCATCTGCGCAGCTTCCGCGATCAAAAAAACACAGGGAATAGTGTAATGTTTGAGTTGATGAAAAGAGTGTTTGTTTGCGACGAGTCAGGTAAAGAAAATCCTGCTGCGCAAATCTCGTGTAGTGCTTGCAGTATTATTTTCTGTATTCAGCGTGTCAATTCAATTGGACAACAATAGCCTCGTTTCCATCAATAAATCATTTTTTTGAGCGATCCGGGCTTATGCTGAGTCACTGCTGCAATGCATCAGTATCCGCTTCCTTTTTTGTCGGTCGATCTTGCGATATCCGCAGGCTGCGAGCAGCTTTGCCCTATGTTTGTTAAGCTGCTGTATTGAACTTGCTGGAGCGTGTTGGTTTTTTTGTGTCCGCGCTGGATGATGGATTTTTCAGGTTGCCCGGTAACACCTAATGTGGATTGAAGAGGAAAAATGAAACACATCTTGCTATTTGCAGTGAGCTACCTGCTGCTGAACGTGTCAGGTGCGCAGGAATTATCAACGGCAAGATATGTCGGCTCAGTGGACGGCGCGGCGCAGGCATGTACTGAAGCCTTCCCTCAAAAGGCTGCGATCTACAATGATGCACTGTATCGTTCGGTAAAATGCCATCTCAGTGAACCTGAGTTTCAACAGTGGCGCAATAAGTTGCGTAATCAGTCGCCGCACCGGGAGCAATACCTGAAAGGGTATGCCGAAGGAAAAAATAGTTTGAGCGACCATCCCGCTAACCGGAAGCGCGAGTGTGCCAGCCTTGAATCACTGGCTTGTGATCCTGGCAGTGACCCTCGCCGTGATCCAGATTTCAAGAAGTAAAAAAAATTTCTGAATCGGTTCTGCACCATTATTTGAGATGGCTTGCTATTCGCTTTTCACTGTTTATTCCCCTCATGTCCGAAAGCTGCCAGCAGCTTTTCCTGTAGTTTGTTAAGCTGCTATCCTGATTCTGATGGAGTGTGTATGCGCAGTGCTGACCTGTTACGTCTTATTTCCCTGGCTGCCATCTGGGGTGCGTCTTTCCTGTTCATGCGGGTGCTGGCACCTGTGGTCGGGGTATTATGGAGTGCCGAAGTCCGGGTGGGGCTGGCTGGTATGGCCTTGCTGGCCATGATGCTTGTCACTGGCAGGTCGATGAACTTCCGTGAAAACTGGAAGTCTTTTTTAATTCTGGGTACGATTAATTCAGCCTTGCCGTTTGCCCTGTATTCATATGCGGCGCTCAGCATACCGGCTGGTTACTCCGCCATCGTGAATGCCACCAGTCCTCTATGGGGTGCGGTGATGGGCGCGGCATTCCTGGACGAACGGCTGACACTGCGCAAGATGGCTGGCATGGCAATCGGTGTGCTTGGTGTCGCCTTCCTGGTGCGCCTGGGGCCAGTAGAATTCAATAGCAAACTGGTGCTGGCGGTGCTGGCCTGCGTGGGCGCGACTTTGTGCTATGCCATCGTTGGTATCTATACCAAGAAAAAACTGACGGGCCTGACGTCCATGCAAATGGCAACAGGTTCGCAAGTAGGTGCGGCATTTGTGCTATTGCCCTTCCTGCCTCTGGCACCCGTGCAGGGCGAGATTACGTTGACCATAGCGATGGTGGGTGTTGCACTGGCCTTGTTATGTAGTGCGGTTGCCTATTTGATCTATTTTCGCCTGATGGCTGACCTGGGGCCAACCAAGGCGCTGACGGTGACTTTCCTGATTCCGCTGTTTGCCCTGCTGTGGGGTTACTTGTTCCTGAATGAACACATCACCATGAATACCGTCATAGGTTGTGCTGGAGTGGTGCTGGCGACCTGGCTGGTCGTGTTCCAGCCAACACCAAAACCAGCGTAAAGATTATTGATTAAAAAATGTCGCTTACCTGATTTGGGTAAGCGGCATTTTTTCATTCGTCCAGGGCTGGCAGGACCTTGACATGCAGGGCGCTGGGTTGCTGGCTGCCAAAATAAACCTTGTGGGTGGCCTTGATGAAATCACTATCCTTGGCTTCATAGATATTCGGCACAAAGGATTGTGGATTGCGGTCTATGAAGGGGAACCAGCTGGACTGCACCTGCACCATAATGCGGTGGCCGCGCTGGAAAGTGTGGAAGACATCATTGATGGCAAACTTCACCTTGGTCATCTGGTTCGGTACCATGGGTTTGGCCGTCTCGAAACCATCGCGGAAACGGGCGCGGAAAGGTTCACCGCGTACCAGGGTTTGCTGGTTGCCGCGATTTGTTTGCGCATCAATTTCCAGGTTGGCTGGGTTGACATCAATGAGCTTGACGACAAAGTCAGCATCGCTGCCGGTGACGCTGACAAACAGATCGGCACTCAGCGGGCCAGCCAGTGTCACATCTTTTTCCAGTACCTCACTTTGCCAGCTCAGTACATCCGGGCGGCTGGTGGCGAAGCGCTGGTCAGCTGCTATATATTGTTTACTCCAGCGCGTTTCTATCTCGGTAGTGTAAGGAACTGGCTTGGCTGGGTCGCTGATGTATTCTGCAAACTGCGCATCCTGATTGGTGGGGGCACTAAAACTGAGCTTGCCATTAGCCTGGAAGTACAGAGCCTTGTCCTTGCTTTCCTTTGGTGGCCAGCTGTCAAAACCACGCCAGCGATTGGCACCGGTTTCAAACATCCATGCTTCTGCCAGCGTAGGTTTATCGCCGGTTTTCAGATAGTGCTTGAAGAAAGCCAGTTCTACGGGCTGGTAGGTCTGCACAGTCTTGTAGCCAAAATTCGCATCACCCACTTTGTCACCGTCTGTACGGAACCAGCCGCCATGTGTCCATGGGCCTATGACCAGGGTGTTTTGTATACCGGGGTTTTGTTTTTCTATGGCCTTGTAGGTATTGAGCGGGCCATACAAATCTTCTGTGTCATACCAGCCACCCACGGTCAGCACAGCTGCCTTGATGTTTTTCAAGTGAGGGAGGATATTGCGGCTTTGCCAGAAGTTGTCGTAATTTGGATGTGCCGTGATCTCGTTCCAGAAGGGGATGCCGTTCTTGAAATAACGAGTATTTGCATTCGCCACCGAACCCAGGTCCAGGAAGAACTGGTAACCATCGGGTGTGCCAAAATTAAAAGTCTTCCAGCCTGTACTTGCTACCGGTTGCGGGCGTGGCTGACCAAAACTGTGGAAAAAACCAAAGGCCATCTGCAAGTTGAAAGCGCCATTCCTGTGCATGTCGTCACCACGGAACCAGTCCGCAATCGGCGCTTGTGGTGAGATGGCTTTCAGTGCCGGGTGGCTGTCGATGGCACCAGCGGAGGTATAAAAGCCGGGGTAAGAATTGCCCCATTGGCCAACCTTGCCATTATTGTGTGGCAGATGCTTGACCAGCCACTCTATGCTGTCATAGGTATCACTGCTTTCATCGATGTCGGTTTTGGATTTTTTCTGGTCCAGATGCGGGCGCATGTTGATGAATTCACCCTCTGACATATAGGTGCCACGCACATCCTGATAGACAAAGATGAAGCCATCTTTTTCATACTCGGCAGTTGGCCCCAGCATGGTTTTGTATTGGTCACTTCCATACGGTGCGACGGAGTAGGGCGTGCGGCTCATCAGGATGGGGTAGCGCTTGCTGGCACTCGCATCATTCGGCATATACACGGCAGTGAACAGGAGTTTGCCATCGCGCATGGGAATGCGGTATTCAAACTTGGCATAGTTTTTACGGATGTACTCGGCGCGCAATCTGGCGGCTTCGGTTTTGTCATCCGTGGCGACGCTGTTGCCTGTGTTGACGATATTGCTGCTCAAGGCCAGCGTTGGTGTGGCAATGCTGGTCAATATTGCGCCCAGCATGATGGATAGCGCAGGCAATGCCTGTCGCAACTGCGGTGTTCTCATGAGGTTCCCTGAATATTTTTGTTTGGATTAGGGCCAGCCAGGTATCAAATAGAGCACCCTCAGAGGACACACTCAGTTTGATATCTTTTGGATGCTTAATTGAAACTTAACCGGCACTACTTGGTCTGCAAAGACGCCAACAAGTTCCCTTAATCTTCTGCATTCGGGTCGTAGTCTGGCAAAGGGGGCTCAATTTCCACGATGTGGTCTGCACCCTGGCTGCGGGCAGTCTGCAAGGCGCTGTTGACTCTTTTCAGCATATTGTCAGCACTGTCCTTGTGGGCATTGGTGGTCAGGCCGGTGGCAAAAGTCACTTTCAGTCCAGGCGAGATGGCTTCCCAATCTATTTCGGCGATGCGTAACTTCAGGCGGGCAATGGCCTTGCGGCTGGCTTCCAGCCAGGTAGTGGGCATGACGATGGCAAATTCATTGGCGGCGACACGGCCAAATGAGTCCAGGGTACGCAACATGGTCAGTGCTTCTTTGGCGACTTGCTGCAAGACCTGGCGCGCCACTGCCTGGCCATGTTGTTCCAGTATTTGCTCCAGACCATCGACGGCAATGGCTGCCAGGGTAAAGGTATGGCCAGTACGGAAGGAGCGTGCCAGTTCGCCATCAAGCTTCGCCATCAGTGTGCGGCGGTTCAGGGCGCCGGTCAGGTGATCGGTCCTGGCCATGCTGTCGAGTTGGGTCAGCACGGTTTCCAGTGCTGGCAAGAGATTATCCTGATGACCTTCGTTCTTGATTTGCTTGATCAACTGATCAATTTGTTGTCTTGCTTCTAACAAAGGTTGATTAAATTCTGGGGGCATGTACTCTCCGGCTACGGGCTAGGTCTGGCCCAGGGTCTGGCACCAGGCGCTACAATGGTACTTTACCATTGTCACCTGCATTTCTGCCAAGCATGTTATTCACTGACCAGATTTCTCCTTGCCAACAAGTGATCAGCCAACTTTTTCCTGGCATGGATTTGTGGATGAAACGCGACGATATGCTGCATCCCCAAGTGTCTGGCAACAAGTTCCGTAAATTGAAATACCCCTTGCAAGCCTTGCAGGGGCGCAGCACGCATGTGGTTTCCATGGGGGGTATCTGGTCTAACCACATTCATGCCCTGGCCCATGCGGCCCATATACTGGGGCTGCCCACTACTGCCCTGATCAGAGGGGCGGTGGGCATGCACAGTGCCATGCTGGACGATGTCAGGGCTCTGGGCATGCAGGTACAGTTTGTGAATCGTGAGGCTTATCGTGAATTGAGACTGGATAACTCTGCCTGGCGCAGTCATGTAGATGCGCCAGATGACAGTACACTCTGGCTGCCCGAGGGCGGTAGCACGCCACTGGCTTTGCGGGGTGTGGCAGAGCTGGTGGCCGAGTTAGCCTTCATTCCTGATTATCTGGTGCTTGCCTGTGGTACGGGGGCGACGCTGGCTGGTTTGCTGGCCGGCTTGGAGGGGCGCTCCAAAGTCATCGCCATTGCGGCAATCAGCAAAGGTGAATACCTGCGCACAGAAGTCAGCCGTTTGCTGAGCCAGGCAGGCTATCCTGACTACCAGAACTATGAATTGTTGACCGATTATCATCATGGTGGTTATGGCAAGATATCGCCTGCCCTGACAGGCTTTTGCCATGAATTTCAACAAGAGACAGCGATTCCTCTTGAACCCGTATATACGGGCAAAATGATGTTTGCCTTGCGCCAGTTGTGGCATGATGGATATCTCGCACAAAATGCCAGGGTAGTGGCGGTGCATACTGGTGGTTTGCAGGGGGCACGTGGGTTTGTCCGCAGGTAGTCATGTGTTGTAGTCGTAATAATAGAGCTGGGTGCAAATATGAAAAGACAGCGCACATGTTTTGGCACCGCTTTGAGCGGGCTGGCAGGTCTGGTTTTGTGTTGGGCTTACCCTTCAGTGACACTGGCTGCGGAGCCGCAACTGCGGGTTGCAGTCTATGAAAACCTTGATTACCCCCTCAATATTTTTGACAAGAACCACCAGTTGATTGGTGGCTTGCAAAAAGATTTTACTGACCAGCTGGCAAAAAAACTCTCGGCACAAGCCAGCTATGCCCCTTATTCACGCAGACGCATAGAAAGCGTGGTGATACAGGGTGACGCCGATATCATGTGTTATTCCAGCCCGGCCTGGTTTGATTTACCCAAGGAAGTCAGTTGGACCGTGGCCACTTTCCCGCAGGTGGAGAGAGTAGTAGTCATGGCTGACAAAACCAGTATAGAGATGGTGCCTCAGCAACTCGAAGGCAAGAAAGTGATTCTGCAACTTGGTTACCACTATCCGCAAATCTCAAGTCAGTTAAGCGAAGGCAAAATCAAACGCGTTGATCTGACTGATGTGCCTGGCATGTTCCGTTTGCTTGCTCTTGGTGGTGGTGATGCCATGGTCAGTTCTGATGGTGAGATAGAGGGCTATTTCAAAAACTTCCCGGAAAAACGCAGCCTCTACAAAGTGTCCAAAACCCCCTTCTCTGTCGTGCAGACTCAGTGCGCCCTGTCGCATAAATCGATGTGGAAGCTGGAACAAATCAATAGCGCGATACAGTTTTTGCAAGAAACCGGCGAGATGGACAGGATCATGCGCAAATATGGTTTATCCATGCGTTAAACGGCGCTGTTAACTGCTATCCTGCTGGCTTTATTCTTCTTCCTTTTTTTCAGATGAAATCTTCCCTGACTGCTGTGCTGACGGCATTGCTCTGCAGCCTGAGCCTGCCCGTGATGGCTGCAGCTGATCCGAACAAAGTCTTGCATCTGTCCTTTGAAGCTGCCGATGATGGTTTTGATGCCATGCGCACCAATAGCGCCTATTCCAACTGGGTGTCAGATGCGATTTTTGAAGGCCTGGTCACTTACGATTACCTGGCCCGCCCGGCCAAACTCGTGCCCAATACCATAGAAGCCATGCCTGTCATCAGTGATGACGGCAAGACTCTGACCTTCCGTCTCAGAAAGGGGATTTATTTTTCCCCCGACCCGGCATTCAAGGGCCAGCGCAGGGAATTGCAGTCCAGCGACTATGCCTATACGTTCAAGCGCCTGGTTGATCCAAACAACCGTTCAGTGCAGGCCAGCATATTGGAAGGCAAGATAGTCGGTCTGGATGAACTGATTGCCGCCGCCAAAAAAACCGGCAAGTTTGACTATGACAAGCCAATTGCCGGACTGGAAACACCAGACCCCTATACCCTGATCTTGCGCATGAAGGCGCAACATCCTGGCCTGATTTATTACCTCGCCAAACCCCTGGGTGGTGCGGTAGCGCGTGAAGTAGTTGAGCATTACGGCGAGGCTGTCAACCAGCATCCGGTTGGTACCGGTGCGTATATGCTCAAGCAATATGTACCACGCAGTAAAATCATCCTCGAAGCCAATCCTGAATACCGTGGTTTTGTCTGGGACTTCCAGGGCACTGGCACGGACTGGGACAAGCAGATCATCAAGGACATGAAGGGCAAACAGATGCCCCAGGTCGGGCGTGTCGAGATTGCCATCATAGAAGAAGAGCAGTCACGCTGGCTGGCCTTTGATTCTGGCCAGCTGGATTTTGAAATGTTGGTACCGGCAGCCTCAGTCAAGTTGCTGGACCAGGGCAAGCTCAAGCCAGAATTCGCAACCAAGGGTCTGAAACTCTACCGTACCATAGACCCAGGTGTCACCCGCACTTTTTTCAATTTCCAGGACCCGACGGTTGGCGGTTACAGCAAGGATAAAATTGCCCTGCGCCGGGCGATTGCCCTGTCTTTCAATCACCAGGAAGAAATTGACCAGGTCTGGTTCGGACAAGCCATCAAGGCCCAATCCATGGTGCCGCCGGATGTAGCTGGGCATGATGCCAGCTACCGCAACAGCAACGGCTACGACCCCAAACTGGCCAACAAACTGCTCGACAAGTTTGGCTACAAACGCGGTGAAGATGGTTTCCGCAGCATGCCTGATGGTTCACCATTGAAACTGCGCATCCATTCCGCTCCCAAGACCAAGGACTATGCCCGCATGGAAGTCTGGAAGCGTTCGCTCGACAAGATAGGCATACGGGCAGAATTCCCGGTTGCTGGTTTTGCTGATAACCTGAAATCAGCTTACCAGTGCAAGCTCATGATGTTTGGCATGGGTTATATCGCCGACATCCCGGATGGCATGGATTTCATGGAACTGTATTATGGCAAGAACGCTTACCGGGGCAATCATGGCTGCTATAAGTCTGAGGCGTTCGATGCAACCTATGACAAGGCGCGCCTTATGCCCAACGGACCAGAACGCCTGAAATTATTCAACACTATGGAAAGAATCCTTGAAGCCGACACCGTGCACAGCATGGAACTCTGGCGTGTGCGCAACTGGCTGATACAGCCCTGGGTCAAGGGCTATAAAACACATCCCATCTTGCGCGGTGACTGGCGCTTCCTGGATGTCGAAAAAACCAAGTAAGCATTTTTCCCGGACTTGATCAGGATAAAAAATGGATCTGGTACGCAGTGTGTACTATGTATTGACCGAACCCAGGCGTGAGTGGCAAAGAATTGCTCAAGACAGCCGCAGCAGTCAGCATGTATTCGTGCTGACTATCGTACCCCTCACGGCTTTCTTTCTTTTGCTGGGCCTGGTATCTGCTTTGCTGCTGAGGCATTTTGGTCCGGCAACAGAGATTGAAACCCTGTCACGCGATTACCTGCGCATGATATTGGTGAACTCTGTGCGTGCCTATGGCATGGGCCTGGTATTTATCTATATCATTGCCCGTGTCATGCAGGGCCTGAGCCGCAGGTTTGGCGGCTCGTATAGCCTGCCGCAGGCTTTGAAGCTGAGCATCTATAGCATAGTGCCATTGTTGATAGTCAGATCGCTGCACATACTGCCTTTCTTTCGCAATGAAAGAGTCAACGAAAATCTGATCGCGATGGTCGTGATCAATTTTCTTGCCAGTATCTACAGCATTTATCTGCTCTATCTGGGCTCACCTGTGTTGCTTGAAGTGCCACGAGAAAAACGCGGTATATTTACTGCGGTAAGCGCAGCGGTGTTAATGCTGCTTGCCTGGCTGCCCATCGTTCTTGTGGTTTTCATGGCTAGCGTCATGGGCGGCCCGAATTAACTCATCACCGGCCTGAAAAAACTTCTTTCATAGCTGATGATGCACTTGTGTTCTTCTGCATATTGGAATGCTGCCTGACATTCGGCATCATCCATCATCTGCAGGCGGTATTGTTCATACGCAGCCAGACTGGGAAAGCTGAACAATGCCAGCGCCACATTATTCGCGCCCTCAGAAGGCAGGAAATAACCGTGATGCTGGCCGCCAAACTTGTTCACCAGCGGTATCCAGAGTTTGCCGTAATGTTCAAACTCTTTCAGTTTGGCGGGATCGATGATGTAGCGCAGATAGCAAGTAACCATGATGTTGAACTGGAAGTTTAAGAGCAGCTATCTTACCTGTATCCGGGTTCTGGCATCAAACCTGGCTTAATCCACCATCTGCACACAACTCCACACCATTCACATAACTGGCGGCCCTGGATGCCAGGAACAAGACAGCAGCGGCGATTTCTTCTGGCTTGCCCATGCGGCCAGCCGGTGCTGCACCAGCCAGGTAGGCTGAAAAATTGGTGATATCTTCTTCTTTCATGCCCAGGCCATTTTCCATGATGGGGGTTCTGGTGACGCCGGGGCTGATGGTGTTGACGCGTATCTGCCTGTCCTTAAGATCATTCGACCAGCTGCGTGCAAACGAGCGTACAGCCGCCTTGGATGCATTGTAGAGGCTCAGATTTGGCATGCCCATGCTAGCGGCGATGGAGGCATTCAGCACAATGGCAGACGCCGGGTTCATCAATGGCAGCAGGCTTTGCACAGTGAAGAACAGGCCTTTGACATTTGTTCCAAAGATATTGTCGAATTCCACTGCCGTGGTGCTGCCAAACTGGTTGTGGTTGGCGATGCCGGCATTGGCGAACAGGACATCTATTTTGTCGCCTTGTTGAGCTATCTTGTCATGCAGTGCTTGCAGGTCGCTGATGCTAGCGACATTTGCTGTAAACGGGATTACTTTATTGCCGAGAATTTCTCGGGCTTGTTCTAATTTGGTTTTTGAACGGCCAGTGATGTAGATGCGTTTGGCACCAGCATTGATAAATGCCTTGGCGCTGGCAAGGCCTATGCCTGAGGAGCCGCCAGTGATGACGATGATCTGGTCCTGGAATTCATTTGTGATTGCTGACATTTCGGTTTTCCTGTGAGGAGGTTGGAAATGGCAGTATGATGGGTAGGGATTGGTGAAACAATCCCTGTTTTGTTCATGATATTGATGATTTAATTTCAGTAATTGGTAATTATATTTTTGCGCCAAGTACCATGTTCCGACATCTAACCTAGCTGATTAGACTTTGAACTTGGAATATTTTATTGACGTCATTCCACCGGACTGGCGCTCCAGCGTGCTCTTGGCTGGAATCTAATGACGTTTTTAGCGTGCCGCGCAATGCGCTAAATTCAAATTCGCAGACTCACGAGTTAGATTTCAAGATACCCACACACGTCATTCACGATTGTCGGTCGGGGGTAGCCCGACAGCTACATACCTTTCTTGCGTCGCCAAGAAAGGTATGCCAAAGAAGGCGACCCAGGCGTAGCCGCCCCTTCGGGGTTCCCATTTATGCAGTACAAAAAATGGGAAGATCCGAAACTCGCTTCCCTTGCAGGGCGCACAATCGCTTGCAAGCGATTGTCGTTACGCAGGCGTGCAGCATGCTGCACGAAACCCCTGCTACACCTCAGACAGCGGCTCTTCTTAATCCATTTTCTGTACAGCACAAACGGCGGCTACACATGGGAACTGCAAAAGTCAAAAACAACTGAAAAAACAACTGAAAAAACAACTGAAAAAACAACTGCAAAAGCAACGTCAACACGACCAACTGTCAAATTTCTTCAATCTTGATGAATCAACTATTGACTGCTTAATCCTTCGTCGGACGATACTTCCCAGCCCAGCCCGCAAACGCGCCAACGCTACGTGTTTGTATCCACAATTTACCTTCACCCTTGAAGCGGCAGACAAAGCCTTCGCCGGAGAAGAACAGGGACTTGTAGCCGCCGACTTTGCTGATGCTGTATTCCAGGCCTTCGGTAAAGGCGACGATGTTGCCGGTGTCGACGACGTAGCCGTCCTTGACATCGATTTCTATGATCGCGCCGTAGCTGTTGAGCCACAGGTCACCTTCGCCAGTGGCGCGGATCAGGAACAGGCTTTCGCCGGAAAAGAAGCCTTTGGTGAAACCCTGCCATTTGGTTTCTATGTTGATGCCAGTGGTGCTGGCGACAAAGGCACCGCTTTGCAGGTACAGGGTTTCGCCACGCATGTAGCGGTGAATCAGGTCGCCGGGGGTGGCAGGGGCGATACCGATTTCACCTGGGCCGTTTTCTGCTGTGAATTCATTAAGGAAGAGGTTTTCACCTGACAGCATGCGTGATATGCCACCTTTCATCTTGGTCTTCATGACCAGGTTGGTGTCCATCGTGGCCATGGCACTGGCTTCCACTTTCAAGGTCTGGCCGCTTGGTAACTGGACCGTGACAAAGCCGAAGTCCGGGCTGCCATCGATCTTGAATTTCAGGCCGGCGAACTCGGTTGCTGCAGTTGGCTGTGCTGGAGTGATGGCGGTGCTGGTGGTAGCGGCTGTATTGGTCGTAAGCTCTTGTCTGGCTATCGCTGGCGGCACTGCTTCAACGGCGGCCTGGGTCACAACCGCAGTTGCGGGTACAGGCGCTGTCGTTGTCACTTCCGGGGCGACAATTTCGTTTTTTACAGCAACGTCAGCATCACTTTGCAAGAGTACCTTCAGGCCATTTTTTTCTATGGTCAGCCGGTATTTTTCTGCAGTCTCGCTATCGAGTCCACGCTTGATGACTCTCGGTGCGGTTTCCAGTAATTGCCTGGCTTGTTCCGTGGAGAGCTTGAACAGTTTTTCGACTGTACTGCAAGCTTGTTCAAAACTGATGCCTTCAGCCAGTTCGCCGGTGAGGACGATATCTATCATCGTGTTATTCATTTCTTATTGTCCTTATCCGCGGGCTTTGAGTTCAGGGCCGAGCAGGCTGCCAAAGCTGCTTTCATTATGCGACTGGCACCAGACTGTGCCACGGCCAGAAAATTTACAGACCATGCCTTCGCCACCGAGTATGGATTGCAGCCAGCTCTTGCCTGCCTTGGTGATGGAGAATTGCAGGGTTTCGCTGAAGGCGACAATGTGACCGGTATCGACGATGTGATCACCATCCACTTCTATGGGATAGATGGCACCAAATGAAGACAAGACTGCAGTACCCTTGCCCTTCAACTTGAGCCAGAAAATGCTTTCGCCAGACAGGATGGATTTGAAACCCTGCCAGCCCAGGTCAACTTCTATGCCTTCATCGCAAGCCAGGAAAGAACCACCCTGGACGATGAGGTTATCGTTGTCCAGCGGCAGTACCAGCATATCGCCTGCCAGGTCAGTACCCAGCCAGACTTCGCCCGGTGTATTCTGTGGTTCAAAGTGATTCAGGAACAGGGACTCACCACCTATCAGGCGTTTTGCTGCTTTCAATAAAGAGCCGCCCTGTTTTTTATGGGTGGTCGTGGTGATTTGCATGTTGCTGCTCATGGCCAGCATGGCACCAGATTCGGCAGTACAGACTTCACCTGGACGCAGGCTGACTTTGGCAGCGGTATTGCCAGGCTGATTGACTAATTCTACGTGCATGATGCGTCCTTACAATTTTGGATTGAGCCAGCCAGCCAGGCTGGAAATGCTGCGTGTCTGGATGACGATCTTGCCCTGGCCGCTGACACGCGTCACCAGGCCTTCGCCACCAAAGAAGCTGGAAAACAGGCCACCCGCCAGTTGCAAATTCAGGCGCAGCGATGGGTCGTAGGCCACCAGATGGCTGGTATCGACGATGTATTCACCATTCACTTCTTTTTCCAGCAGTGCACCATAGGCACCAAACCAGACCTTGCCGTGACCGCTTACCTTGATACGGAACAGGCCTTCGCGCGCTATCCAGGACGCAAAACCGGCAAAACCCAGGCCTATCTTGACGCTTTCTTCGCACGCGAGAAAAGCACCAGGCTGCATGTAATACACTTCATCATTGAGTTCCTTGCACAGGATTTCACCAGGCGTGGGCTGCACGATGGTCATGCTGCGTGGCGCAGAAGTAGCATTGTTAAAGCGGCTGATGAACAAGGATTCACCACCCAGGTATTTGCGCAGCAAACCCTTGATCAGGCCGCCATTGAAATGGGCTGTCAGGTCGAGACTGGCATCCATGCTCGACATGGCATCCGGTTCTGTCATGATGCTTTCACCGGGTGCGAGTTCTACCTCGACGTAGGAGAAGGCATGGCCTCCTTTGATATTTGCTTTCACTACTAACTCCTCTTTGTGTGGAATTTCTCAAAATCGCCCTGACTGCGTTGCAGTTCATGGCTGAGGCAATTTTGTGAAATTCTTATTTAATTTTCAGGACTGCGTTGCTGGTGGTTTTTCTTGTGATGCTGGTGCAGGTACTTTGGGTTCAGTTACGGGAGACTTGGCGACAAATTTTTTGACAGCTTCCTGCAAATCCTTGAAGGCCGCTTCCTGATTGATATACGTCCCCGGTCCCTCAGGTTTACCGATCAGCTCACGTAAATGCGCCATGCGTTTTTCGCTGGTGGGGTGGGTGCTGAGCAAGCCCATGGCTTGCTTGTAGGCTTCGCGTGCCTGCTTGTTGTCGATTTTTTCCAGCGCGGCTTTTTCTTCCGCAATCATGCGCTCAAAGAAGACTGGCAAGCCTGCCGGATTGATTTTGGCGCGCTTTAACAGCAGCACGCCTTTTTCATCTGCATCGGTTTCAAAACGACGTGAATACTGCTGACTCAACAGCATAGGTGCCGCATTGGTGAAGACTGCCAGCAAGCCGCTGACGTCGCCAAACACGGCACTGGCGACCAGATAAATACCGGCATTGCCGATGACATTGCGTGTGCCATGACGTTCTTCAACGTGGCTGATTTCATGCGCCAGTACGCCCAGCAATTCTTCTGCACTACCCGCCTTGAGGATCAGGCCTGAATGGATGGCGACATAACCACCCGGCAGGGCGTAGGCATTGGTGCTGCTGTCATTGACGATGGAGATAGAGTAACGGTACGGCGAATTGGGCAGGGCTTGCAGCAGAGGAGCGGTCAGTGGCTTGAGCACGACATCAGCTTCGGCCTTGGCCATGCGCCTGTTTTTCAGGTCATCCTGGGCGGCGACGCTGGCACCGAGTTTTTCTTCCCATTCCACTGGTACTTGTTTGGCGGCATAGGCGGACATGGTATCCATTTGCCACATCAGCCCCACTGGCACAGCCAGTAGCAACAGGCTAAAGCCTATCAGCACACCCCAGCCATAAGCGCGCTTGCGGCCCAGTGCAGATATCTGGCGTGAGCATTCAGGATGGGTCAGCAAGACAGGATTTTTCAATATGCTCAAGTCACTGGTGTACAGCACCAGATCTGGTTTGTGTGCATGCTTGATGAAGACCAGTTTATTGGCCGCCCCACCGAGGGTCAGTTCCATTTGCGCAAATGGCAGGGTACCCAGCAAAGATGCCACCTGATAACTGACCCCCAATTGCGACAGGCTCAGTTCGCCCACATCGCGGCCACCTGGCAGGGATGCATGGAAGGCGTGGCAAGGATATTTACTGGAAGCAAGATCCATGTAGGTCCTGATTTGATTTAAAAAAAGTATTGGTCGGGCTGACCAATTTCAGTCAGGGCGTCAGAATTATAAATCAGGGATCAATATTTTTTGCTTAAGTTTTTAAACCTGACAAAACTTGGTATTGACGCAGCAAAGTCAGGCTGTTAGTACGATGCAATAAGGGGCTCTATCCAAGTTTATATAAGCTTTATGTTTCCCCCGCGTCGATATAATGCACTCCATTAACTGGAGTTTCCTGCTATGTCACCAGACTTGAATGATTTATTGGCTTTCGCCCGTGTTGCAGAATGTCGCAGCTTTCGCCAGGCGGCGCAGGAATTGCAGCTCACTGCTTCAGCGCTGAGCCACACTGTGACGAAGATGGAGAAAAAACTGGGTATGCGCTTGTTGCACCGCACGACCCGCAGCGTCAGCATGACGCCAGCTGGGGAACGCTTGTTACAGAGCCTGCGACCGGCGCTGCAAGAAATCCAGGGGGCGCTGGAAGGTTTGAATGAACTACGCGATAAACCGGTAGGACACCTGCGCCTGAATGTGCCGCGCCCGGCGGCGCAACTGACGCTAGCCCCGTTGATGGCAGCCTGGCACGCAGCTTATCCCGAGGTGGAGCTGGAAGTTGTCAGCAGTGATGCACTCATCGATATCGTTGAACAGGGTTTTGATGCAGGCCTGCGTTTTGGTGAAAGCTTGCAGCAAGACATGGTTGCTATCCCGGTAGGGCCGGAAGTCCGCTTCGTTGTCTGCGCTTCACCGGACTATTTGCAAAAGCATGGGATTCCTGCAACGCCCCATGATTTATTGCAGCATCAATGCATACAATTTCGTTTCCCTAGCGGACAAAGATATCGCTGGGAATTCCAGCGCAGGCAAGAAAAGATGGAAGTTGCTACCACCGGTGCGCTGGTGGTGGATGATTTCTACGTAGCGACGCGGGCTGCCTGCGATGGTGCAGGGGTTTGCTATACCTACCGCGGCTATGCAGATGAACTGGTGCAGCAGGGGCAATTGCAATATGTGCTGGAAGACTGGTGGCCAGCGCCTGAGCGCACTTATTTATACTATCCCAGCCGCCGCCATCAGTCAGCGGCTTTGCGGGCTTTCATTGATTTTATGAAGTAAGCTGCAAAAATTCCCTTCCCTGAATGTTGTCGCTATCACCTTAAAAACAGATTGTATGATGCTAAAAATATAATTTATATCTGATGTATTTAAGCTAAGCCAACTCTGCCTCAGGGCAGGAAAATTCCCTGAGATTGACGTAGAAGAGTAAACTGTAGGGATAACCATCTTGTCGCATCCTGCGATACGAGCGAACGAGCGAGCATCGCCATGTCAGAAAACAAACCCCCGATTACTTTTGAAGACCTGCAACTGAGTGCGCCCATCATGCGCGCCTTGCAGGATGTAGGCTATGAAACACCGTCGCCGATACAGGCGGCCACCATCCCGATTTTGCTGTCCAACCGCGATGTGCTGGGCCAGGCTCAGACAGGTACTGGCAAGACCGCTGCCTTTGCATTGCCTATTTTGTCGCGTATCGATATCCGCCAGACTACGCCGCAGGCATTGGTGCTGGCTCCAACGCGTGAACTGGCAATACAGGTGGCAGAAGCCTTCCAGACTTACGCACGCCACATCCCCGGTTTCCATGTTTTGCCTATCTACGGTGGCCAAAGCTATGGCCCGCAACTCTCGGCCCTGCGCCGTGGTGTGCATGTGGTCGTGGGTACGCCAGGTCGCGTGATTGACCATCTGGACAAGGGCACACTGGATTTATCCGCCCTGAAAACCCTGGTGCTGGATGAAGCTGATGAAATGCTGCGCATGGGCTTTATTGATGATGTCGAGCGCATCCTGCAAGAAACACCGGAAGGCCGCCAGACTGCCTTGTTCTCGGCCACCATGCCTTCAGCCATCAAGCGCATTGCCCAGACTTATCTGAATAAACCGGCAGAAGTCACGGTTGCGGCCAAGACCGGCACTGCCGACAATATCCGCCAGCGTTACTGGCTGGTCAGCGGCATGCACAAGCTTGATGCCCTGACACGCATACTGGAAGCCGAGACTTTCGACGGCATGATCATTTTTGCCCGTACCAAACTGGGTACCGAAGAACTGGCAGCCAGGCTCGATGCAAGAGGCTTCTCGGTTGCCGCCATCAATGGCGACATCAACCAGCAACAGCGTGAGCGCACCATCCAGCAGCTGAAAGACGGCAAGATCGATATCCTGGTCGCCACTGACGTTGCTGCGCGTGGTCTGGACGTAGAGCGTATCAGCCACGTCATCAACTATGATGTACCGTACGATCCAGAAAGCTACACCCACCGCATAGGCCGTACTGGTCGTGCCGGTCGCAGTGGTGAAGCCATCCTGTTTATCACGCCACGTGAAAAAAATCTCTTGAAAGCGATAGAACGGGCAACCCGCCAGCCAGTGTCACCGCTGGAATTGCCAACCATACAGACAGTCAATAATGTCCGTATCGCCCGTTTCAAGGACCAGATTTCTGCCACGCTGGCACAGGGTGGCCTGGAAGAATTCACCTCCCTGATTGAAGATTTTGAACGTGAGCAAAATATCCCGGCAGTGGAAATTGCTGCGGCGCTGGCCAAAATGGCGCGTGGTGATGAACCTTTGCTGCTGGATAAAAACCGTAAAGAAACGAAAAACGATGATAGCTGGCGCGATGAGCGTCCTGCCCGCGCTGAACGTGGCGACCGCGATCGTGGTGACAGGGGTGACCGTTTTGAGCGTGCACCTCGTGAAGACCGTGGCGCACGCCGTGAACACAGCCCGCGCACGCCGGAGCCAGGCATGCAGACTTTCCGTATCGCGGTGGGTCATGATCATGGCGTCAAACCCGGCAATATCGTTGGCGCGATTGCCAATGAAGCCAATATAGAATCCAAGTTCATCGGTCGTATCGATATCTATGATGACTACACCATCCTTGATTTGCCAGACAATCTGCCTGGTGACATGATGGAGCACCTGAGTTCAGTACGTGTTGCTGGCCAGGCTCTGCGTATCAGTGCAGAAAAAGCGCAAGGCAGCAGCGCGCCAGCATCCCGCCCGGCACCACGTGCAGCGCGTGAAGAAGCGCCTCGCGAACGTGCTCCACGTATTGCGGATGCTGCACCTGGCAGCAAGCTGAATCAGGTAGTAGACCGTGCAGCCCGTGCTCCCCTTGATGAAGAGCGTCCAGCCAAGCCTAAGAAAGACAAGGCTGACGGCAAAGGCAAGGTCAGCATCCCCATGCTGACTTACCGTATCGAAGTCGGCAAGGCAGATGCAGTAACGCCCAGCAATATCGTCGGCGCGATTGCCAATGAAGCCGGTCTGGAAGCCAAGCACATAGGCCGCATCGATATTTTCGACGACTACAGCACGTTGGACCTGCCAGATGGCATGCCCAAGGAATTGCTGAAGCAGCTGAAAGGCGTCTGGGTCGCAGGCAAGCAAATCCAGATCAGCCCGGTTGGTGAAGACCATGTGCGCAAGCCTCTGCCCGTCAACCAGCCATCACCTTTCGGCCCAAAAAAAGCCGGCGGTGATCGTCGCGTGACAGAAAAAGCCAAAGGCTATGGATCAGGCAAGCCAGCAGCAGCCAAGCCACATCGCAAGGGGCCTAAAGCCTGAGTATGCCTGTCTCATCAGATGTGATGCGATAGTATGAATACCCCCGCGCATGCGGGGGTATTTACTTATGCATGGGGTGTTATTTCTGACCTTCCATGATTTTTGGGACCTGGAACGAAGGCCCTGGGAATACATCAGGCTTTTGCTCAAGTTGGCCGCAACTTAATATTGCTCAATTAAGAGGACTCAATTAAGAGGACTCAATTAAGAGGACTCAATAATCCAGATCTTGAACAGGCACAGGCAAAGCATCGCCTGTTTTCAGGCCAAGAATACGTGCCAGGGTTTGCGAGACAACGTTGACATCATTGTCGAAACTGCCGTGGGCAACCGGGATCAGGCGCTTGCCGCAATTGACATGCGTATCATGGATGATATGCAAACTGGCTTTTTGCTCCGCCGTCAGACCTTCACCGGTTTCGGCGAAATCGCTGGGCAGTTTTTTACTCCAGTAAAATTTATTCCAGCTCTTTAATGTCGCGATGCTGGCGTCATTCCATTGCCCTTCTGATGCTTTGTCACCATTAAAATAAGCTGCATCCAGGCTGGCCGCCATACCCAGCAAGGGTGTTTTATGGCGGTTTTCAAAAGCGCGAGCTACCAGGTAGAGCAGGGATTTGCGATAAATCTGGTAGACATTATCGTCACGCTCACGTGCATCTGACATCAAATGAATGTGGAAATTCTCCCGCGCCAGCACACCGTTTTCTATGGCAGGGCGGTAAGTGCTTTCTGCAAATTCCAGGCTGCAGGCCGGCGCATACAGACTGCATGTGCTGACAGTCAGCTTGCGTGCGGCCAGCAGGTTCAGCAAATGCCCCTGCACAATCGAGCCGGCAGAATGGCCGATCAGATGGATTTCCAGTTTGCCCTTGCCCAGGGCTTTGCTTAATTCCTTAAGACGTTCAGCAATCGCGAGCAAGCCACGTGGCGGGTCATCATCTTCAGTGGCCAGTGCCGCATTCTGTTTCATCTGCATCCATTGCGACTTGCCGCCTATGCTTGCTGCCAGGTTTTCTACTGTACGGTCCATGACATCAACGGCGGTATGCTTGAGGTGGTCCAGCCAGTCGCTGGACAGGACTGAGCCAGTCAGGTAGTCCTGCAATTTATCCTTGAGCACATCTCCCATGGTTTCTGTGAGTCCGGTCTTCCAGGTAATGAATACCGGGTAAATGCCGTTCGCCAGAAAATACGGTGCCATGGCAGCGATGCGTTTGAGTGAATCATCTTCAGTGTTGAGGCCGCCATGGGCATACAGGGCAAGTTTCAATGTCTTGCCCTTAGCCTCGTTTTTACTCTGCTGTCTGAACCAGGCTTGTGGTGCCTGCACCAGAACTTTTTCTACCGTTGCTGCAGCATCGGCGACTTCCAGTAACCGTTGTATCAGGCCGCCATCGTTTCCCATGACGACAGTCAGACTGTAAGCCTGGTCCATGCTGAGATTGGGCTGCCCTGCCTTGCTGGATGCACATGCTGCACCTGGTATCAACGCAGAACCGCTGGCCTTGAAGGCCGCGGCGGGCGGGATATTGGCCTGGGGTGCCAGTTGGTTTTCTGCACGGGTACGGTTCACTGCATCGACATAGCGCACAGGTACACCGAGTGACACAGTCCAGGCGTCGCTGCCATTCACCAGCCAGTCGTCATAGGTCATGATGGCAAAGCCCTGCAAGCCCCAATCTTCGCCCCAGGAGTTTTGCACGACAAAGCCCTGGTCGGTGTAACCGAGCAAGGCAAAGGCATGGCCCCCGGCCTTGATGTCACTGAAGTTAACCACAGGCAGTTGATCCAGTTTGCTGAAACTGCTTGCCTTGGGTGGAGGGACTTCTGCCCAGCCTTGATGTAGCTTGCACGAAACATAGATGGCACCAATCTCGACGATGGCAGCCTGCATGTCGGTGATGGATGCTTTATCTATGCGGTAATACACGCCCAGGGCACGTTTAAGTGCATCTTTCTCCCAGCCTGGCTTGGGGGCTTCAAAGGCGGGTACCTGGTCATTCTTGTCTACCGTATAGGGCCACAACTCACGACTGCAGACGCCATGCTTGTGCCAGCCTTTGAGTGCACCCCGGCAGCTGGAGCCCAGATAATCTTCACCTGCCCATTCATCATACAGTTGCGCCAGGTGGTAAATCATGCGCGGGCTGCTTTCCTTATTGCCCGCATCGCGCAGCCAGAACAGGTAATTGATGACGGCGGCCAGGCCAAAACCGGTACAGGCACCGTCAGAACCCTGATTCAAAATCATGCCTGCCTTGATGTATTTGGCGAGCTGGGTTTTGATAAAGCCAGCGTCTGGAAAAGACACTGGCAGGTTCATCACTCTGGGCGTGTACATGCGGTCGCGGATATCAAGGCGATCAGGCCGTGCATCCAGCGCCAGTTCGCTGCCGTTGAAAGGTATGGTCTGGGCTGGCATCATGCCTCCTGAGTGGAAATGGCTGAACTTCTAGGTGCTTTTTGTTTATATCATTGCTTGAAATATTGGCAATAATAGTGTCTCAGGATTTAGTTAACTTGGCAATAGTTCAATGATTTAATACCTACTCGCATCAAGCCTGCAGGCAAAGAAAAAGGCCGCCAAGACAAGCTTGACGACCTTCTTTTCCAACCTTTGCCAGAAATTGCTAAAGCTTATTTTTTCGGTGCTTCAGCAGAAGCGGATGCCGCTGCTGCCGGTACTACGGTTGGTGTCACTGTCAAAGGTGCACCTGTTGCAGCAGGCGCAGAAGCTGCTGCTGGCGCTGCTTTGATTTCAATCTTGGCTTTTGCCTTCATGTCATCCAGCATTTTCTTCAGATTTTTTTGTTGCAACTGCTGACTGAGGCCAGCTTTGACTTCTTCCAGCGGGGGGATAGTCACAGGACGGGAATCATCCAATACGATGACATGGTAACCAAATTGGGATTTGACTGGCTCTTCAGTGAATTTACCTTTTTCCAGTTTGGCAACGGCTGCGCCAAATTCAGGGACCATGCCACGTGGGTTGAACCAGCCCAGGTCGCCACCACTGGCTTTGGAACCAGGGTCTTGTGATTTGGATTTTGCCAGGCCTTCAAAAGCTTTGATGTCTTTTTTGATTTTGGCGATAATGTCTTTGGCTTCATCTTCTGTTTTTACCAGGATATGACGCGCTTTGAATTCATTGCCGCCATTCTTGGTTTTGAAGTCTTCGTATTCTGCTTTCAGTGCATCATCCGTTACTGCCGCTGTCTTGATGTAATCCTTGACATAGGCATTTGCCAGGATGGATTGACGGGACATTTCCAGTTGGTCAGCGACGTCAGGTGTTTTATCCAGGCCTTTGGTGACCGCTTCTTTGGCAACCAGCAGTTGCATGGCCAGATTGTCGATGACCATTTTGCGTGTTTCTGGTGTATCAGGCATGCCTTGAGCAGCTTGCTGCTGCATGATCTGATCCAATTGTTTTTTGCTGATAGGCGTGCCATCGACAGTGGCAGCGACTTCGCTGCTGCTGGCAGTTGTGGAAGCCGAGGCAGAAGCAGAAGCCGATGCGGCCTTATCTGCATTTTTATCATTACAGGCGCTGAGTACCAGCAGGGCAAGCGCACTACCCAGGACTACACGGGACTTAATTGACATACACATTCCTTCAATATTGAGCTGACTTTGCAGCAGATATCATGCCTGTTGGCATACGACGATTTAAAAAATGACGCTGAATTCTACTCGTGATTTTACCTGTCATGCTAGTTATTCACTTTTACTTACTAAATTTCAGTAAAAAATGGCTCGCCCTGGCTCTCTATCGCCTGTATCAGAGACAGCCTCAGCCTGTCTGAAACAGTTTGAAATATCAGAGACTGGCGAGGTAAGCCTGCAATTGATCCAGCAGAGCGCCAAAACCCTGATCCATGCTGGCAAAGGTGGCGTGGAAGACGCTTCTTTCTTCCTCGGTGGCATTGTTGAGCAAGGCCCAGCGTATTGTCAGCAAGGTGCCATCAGTATGCTCATCAAAACTGATGGTCGATAAAACCTCCAGCGGCCAGGTCGGGCTCATGGGGTGATGCGCCAGATTGCCTGCTTCATCAGAAAAGCTATGGTGATACACCAGTTTTTCAGGGCGGATTATTTCCTTGTAGACAAATTTGGCCCACATCATGCTGCCATCCGGGCCACGCATGCCAAAGTGATAGCTGCCACCGACGCGCAAATCCATGCTGGACTGGACTACGCTAAAACCTGTTGGCCCCCACCATTTCGCCAGGTGGTCAGCTTCGCTAAAGGCGGCAAATACCAGTTCACGCGGTGCTTTCAGGATACGGGTGATGACAAAATCCGGTTTATTTTCATTCATGCTGTTCCCCTGTTGTTGTCGATTGTGCGGCTGTTTGCAGGTCTTGCAGATAGATTTCCAGCCTGTCCAGATTTTGCTCCCAGAACTGGCGATATTGATCAACCCAACTGGATGCTTCTTTGAGTGGGCTTGCCTGTAGTTGGCAAGGACGCCACTGGGCGCTGCGGCTGCGTGTGATCAGGCCTGCCCGCTCCAGTACCTTTAAATGTTTGGTGATGGCCGGCAGGCTCATGTCGAATGGTTCTGCCAGTTCGCTGACTGAAGTTTCCCCCGTCGCCAGCCGCGCCAGGATGGCGCGCCGTGTAGGGTCGGCCAGTGCGGAGAAGGTCATGCTGAGGGCATCTTGCTGCATGGTGGCGGTTTTTCCTTATTTAACTACTTGGTAAAATAAGATAAATTTCTCACCATGTCAAATTAAATTCCAGTAAATTTTTCGGGTATTCCCGTTAAAAATAAGGAATATTTCTTAAAAGCATGGAAGTTGCGGAACAAATAAGGACTTATCCACTCCAAGCAGTGCAACATAATCCGGTATAAGAATAACAAGCAATTCCAGCTAGCATAAAAACATTGCACTGAAGCTCAGGCCAATCCGGCCAGAGACTTACATAGGTCAATCCAAACAGGAGACAATTAATGCGTATTTTGCAGCTTGTATGCGGTACCGTCCTCATCGCCACCAGCTTTAGCGGCCAGCTCGCGTTTGCCGCCGGCGAAGAAAAAATCGACCTCGACCTGATTACCAAATTGCGTGACGAGGCCATGAACCGCTCCAAGGCGCAAGAAATACTGGGCACGCTCACAGATGAAATCGGCCCGCGCCTGACCGGTTCGCCAGCCTTGCGCAAGGCTGGTGACTGGACCCGCAGCAAATTCGGTGAATGGGGCCTGCAAAATATCCATAGCGAAAGCTTTGCTCCCTTTGGCCGAGGCTGGACACTAGAAAAAACCACTTTGCGCATGGTTGCGCCCTCGCAAGTCGATCTGTATGCCATTCCCAAGGCATGGACCCCAGGCACAGACGGGCTGCAGCGCGGCAAGCTGATGATTGCAAAAATGACGGCAGATGAAGACCTGCCGAAATGGAAGGGCAAGCTGGCAGGAGCCATCGTGTTGCTGGACGAGCCTCTGCCCATCAAGCCACATGTCAAGGCAGATGCACACAGGTATTCGCATGAAGAACTGAGTGAACTCAGTAAAATCGATTTTGACCCGGCAGCCTCGCGCCGTGGTGACATACCGGCTTATCTGAAGCGTTTTACGTTTGCTAAAAAACTGCGTACCTTCCTGACGGAAGAAAAAGTCCTGGCTGCGCTGAATGTCACCCGTGGCGAAGATGGCACCATTTTTGTACAGGAAGGTGGTTCATACAAGAAAGATGAACTGACCGGCCCGCCAACCCTGGTCGTCGCCAGTGAAACCTACAACCGCCTGTATCGCCTGGTGGAAAAGAAAAAAGACGTGGAACTGGAAATTGATGTCAAAGCCAGCTTTAGCGACGAAGACCCGGAAGCTGCCATCAATGTACTGGCTGAAATCCCCGGCACAGATAAAAAAGATGAAATCGTCATGCTCGGTGCCCACCTGGATTCCTGGCACGGTGGCACAGGCGCAACCGACAATGCCGCCGGTGTTGCCATGGCCATGGAGGCTGTGCGTCTGTTGAAGGCGACTGGCTTCAAGCCGCGCCGCACCATACGCATCGCCCTGTGGGGTGGTGAAGAACAGGGTTTACTGGGGTCGCGTGCCTATGTCAATAAATGGATCGCTTCCCGCCCTGAACCAACTGACCCCAAGGAACTTGAACTGCCGACTTTTGCACGCAAACAGACCGGGCCTTTGAGCATCAAACCCATGCACAGCAAGATTTCTGCCTACTTCAATCTCGACAATGGCGGCGGCAAAATCCGTGGCATCTACGCAGAAAACAATGCGACCTTAAAACCGATTTTCGATGCCTGGCTGGCGCCGTTCAATGATGTTGGTGCAACCACGACGACGCTGCGTAATACTGGCAGCACCGACCATGTGAGTTTCGACCGCGTTGGCGTGCCCGGCTTCCAGTTCGTCCAGGACGATATGGATTACTTCAGCCGCACTCATCACTCCAGCATGGATGTATATGACAAAGTACAAAAGAGCGACCTGACCCAGGCTTCGATGATACTGGCCAGCTTCGTTGCCCATGCTGCCAACCGCAATGAGATGCTGCCGCGCAAACCCATGCCGAAAGACCCACCGCCAGACGAGAAGAAAGAAGACAAGGCCAGCGAAGAAGCCACTGCCAAATAAGTTTTCTCTCATTTATCCTCATCAATTCTCTTCGACTGGAACGCATCTCATTCATATTTATGAAAGGAGTTCTAAGCTGTTTGTGCCTGATAATCCCTAACAGGAATACAATGCGCAAACAGCTTTTTTTGATTGAGGCAGCAAATGAGTGAAGTGAGTCTGAACGGTGCGGAAGATATTCCCGATAACCTGGCAGAGATGTTGCCAATTGGCATGATTGCCGGTGGCGGGATTGCTGCCGTTGCAATGGCAGCAGTGGCAAACCGCAAATACCTGGCTGCTCAGCCAGTGGAACTGCAAAATAGTGACTGGCAAGCCTTCCATTACGAGCGTATTTCCGCCACGGAATTTGAAATTACTGGCGGTGTCGCTGATGTCAGTCCTGGCGCACGAAAATTTCATGGCGCGCACGATACCGTCATCATCACCGAAGCAGAAGTCCTTGCTGAAATGCATAAAATGCTGCCGCAGGCAGCAACTGTCACTTCAACGACAGCCTCCACAACACTGGCCCAAGCCATCAACACGCAACAAGCTACCAATACAGCGAATGTACTGAAAGTGATTTTTACTTTGCCGGATGATGAACCTGGGCGTCAAAGAATTCTGCGAGCATTTCAGCTACAAGCCGATTTCTTTGGCGCAAAAGTACAGGCTTGCTCATTACATGATGTCAGCTTGTTGAAGCTGGATTAAGCACGTTGACACTGCGCACTTTTTTGAAATGGCTGATGACATTCAGCCTTTGCCTCTTGCTATACGCGATATGGAGGCGTGACGTATTGCCACCTCCGGCCGAATTGAACAATGTGCTATTGAATGAACCAGTACAAAACAAGATAGAGCAAACCGCATTCGAAGTCAGCAGAGGCGGTGTCGATTACAAGGTGCAACCCTTGTATGACTATGATCTGGTTGGCCTGGTCGTCAGCAGGCATGACACCAGTACCGGTTGGGATTATTTGCACCGTGAATGGAATGACCATCTGAATGTCATGGATATATGCGTCATCTGGGGTAATAATGCGCGCAACGGTTCCTATAGCGACATCAGTTTTTCCAGCGGCCAGTTCACCTGCAATTTCCAGGCTTCGACGGGTGAAGCATTTGCTGCTTTTGACCAGACGGCTATTTCGAACAACCATTTGCTGACCGACCAGCCCGGCCTCGCAAAGATCATGCAAAAGGTCGAGATCGGCGACCAGATTCATCTGCGTGGCCGCCTCTCTGAATATTCACATAACCATGGTTTCGCTTTCAAGCGCGGCACCAGCATCGTCCGCACCGATACTGGCAACGGCGCTTGCGAAACCATCTTTGTCGATAGTTTCGAGATACTCACAAGCAGTGGTCAGACGTGGCGCAAGCTGGTGTGGCTTGCGGCCATCATGCTGATCGCCAGTATCGTGGGCTGGTTTATGCAACCTATCCGTTTCAATCATTAGACTCATGAGAGACGACCTGCTCTTGTCCTCATGCTGCACTGCACATGGTCATGATTACCCACAATTTTGTATTTTCCTATTTTGTCAGGCTTGAGAAAAAGCAAAAAAGCTGCATTTAGCCTGGGCTCGATGTTCTCGCATTTTGTCGGCATTTTTGTGTAAGTAAGCAACACTTGCTCAGAACTGCCTGCACTCAATACCAGTTGTGTGGTCTGGCGATCAATTTTCCGTACGCTCGTAAGGGAAATGCCGTTTGTTTCCATCCGCATAATGGAGGATACTTGCACAATATGGTGCACAGGTAGCCTTGCATCTTTATCTCTCGTTATCTTCCAATAGAAGGAGAACGTATGACCTCTTCCCACTTCGCTGAGCTGATTGCTTATGCGCAAGCGCACACTGGCCCGGCATCTGAACGCCAGGGTTCTTTTATTACCACCTATTTTGAAAACACTGACCCGGATGAAATCATCAGCCGTGGCCCAGCTACCCTGTTCGCCCAGGCCAATGCCCACTGGCGTTTGCTGGATGCACCGCGTACCGCCCAGACACCCAAGATAAGGGTTTTCAACCCCACTCTGGCAGAAGATGGTTTTGTCAGCGACCATACGGTCGTGCAGATTGTGAATGACAATATGCCTTTCCTGGTGGATTCGGTGACGATGGCAATCAACCGCAGTGGTCGTACTGCACACTGGATAGTGCACCCACTGATGAGTGTGGCGCGTGATGCGAATGGCAGTGTGACTGCAGTCAGCACAGTGGCAGCGGCGAAGGCGGCGGGCCGTAGCGACCCAGTAGAATCCCTGATCCTGGTTGAATGTGACCGCATCGTTGACCAGGCGGCACAGCAGGCGTTGGTGGAAGATCTGAAAAGTGTCTTGTCCGATGTACGTGGTGCCGTGGTTGACTGGCAACCCATGCTGGCCCGTGTACGCGAAGTACGTGCAGCTTGTGAGAAATCTACCCAATCCCCAGAAAAACGTGATGAAGCCCTTGCCTTTCTGGCCTGGCTGGAAGACCGGCATTTCACCTTCCTCGGTGTACGCGACTATGATTTGAAGCGCGATGGCGACAATGTCAGCCTGGTAGCGATAGCCGATTCTGGTCTGGGCATCTTGCGTGGCCCTGTCAAGACCCCGGAAACCCGTTTGCCGCCAGAAGTAGTGGCCCTGATGGATTCCACAGAAATGGTGATGGTCACCAAGGCCATGACACGTGCCACTGTGCACAGGCCAGCCTGGCTGGACTATATCGCCGTCAAGCGTTTTGATGATGCCGGTAATGTCATCGGTGAATCGCGCTTCCTGGGTTTGTACACATCCACGGCGTATTCTGAACCGGTGGGCAATATCCCGCTGGTACGTCAGCGCGTGACGAATGTCATGAATACCTCCGGTGTCGTGCCTGAGAGCCATGCAGCCAAATCCCTGCAAGCCATCCTTGATGATTATCCGCGTGATGAACTGTTCCAGATTGATGGCAACACCCTGGCAGATCATGCAATAGGTATCCTGCGCCTGCAAGAACGTCAGCGCACCCGCTTGTTCTTGCGCCGTGACCCCTTTGGTCGTTTCACTTCGGCCCAGGTGTTTGTGCCGCGTGACCGCTATAACACTGAGTTGCGCGTCAAGATAGGTAATGAGTTGATGATGGCACTGAATGGTCAGTCCATAGAATTCACGCCCATGCTGACCGACAGCCCATTGGCGCGCATCCATTACCTGGTCAGGGCCAAGGATGTCGCACCTCAAAATGTCAATCTGGCCATGCTGGAAGCGCGCATTGCCAAACTCGCGCAACGCTGGGAAGATGACTGCACGGCAGAGTTGCTGCGCTCGCATGGTGAAGGCAATGGCCTGAGCCTGGCAAACCGCTTTGCCCATGCTTTCCCGACAGCTTACCGTGAAGATTTTTCTGCTCTGGTTGGTGCAGAAGATGCAGACATGCTGGCCAGTCTGAACGCCGGTGCACCGATGATGGTCAAGCTCTACCGGCCACTCGATGCAGGCCCCGGCAATTTGCGCTTCAAGATTTATAACACTGCCAAGGTGGCCTTGTCTGATTCGCTGCCGGTGCTGGAGCACATGGGGGCCAGGGTACTGGATGAACATCCTTACGCGATTGTCAGCGGCGCCGAGACTTTGTGGATACATGACCTTGGCTTGCAATTACCTGCCAATACAGACTTATCATCAGTCAAACTGCGTTTTGAAAACCTGTTTTCACAAGCCTGGGGTGGTGAGGTTGAAAGCGATGACCTGAACCGCCTGGTCTTGAATACCACGCTGGATGCACGATCTATTGCTGTCTTGCGTGCCTGCTCGCGTTACTTCAAGCAACTGGGTTTTGCCTATAGCCAGAACTATATCGAAGCAGCACTCAACAAGAATGCGCCTATCACCCAACTGATTGCCGAGTTGTTTGGTGCCCGCTTCAAGCCTGACTATGTCGGTGACCGCGAACAGGCACAAAAGCATATACGCGAACAGCTTGAAGCCCAGATGAGCAATGTCGCCAGCCTGGATGAAGACCGCATCTTGCGCCAGTTCATCGCGACTATTGTTGCAACCCTGCGTACCAATCTGTGGCAAACCACCGCCAGCGGTGCATTCAAGCCTTACATGAGCTTCAAGCTCAACCCGCGTGAAGTACCCGGCGTGCCGGAACCCAAACCCCTGTTTGAAATCTGGGTCTACTCTCCACGGGTTGAAGGCGTGCATTTGCGCGGGGGCAAAGTGGCCCGTGGTGGCCTGCGCTGGTCGGACAGGCGTGAAGACTTCCGTACCGAAATCCTTGGTCTGGTAAAAGCCCAGCAAGTCAAGAATACCGTCATCGTACCTGTTGGTTCCAAAGGTGGTTTTGTCCTCAAGAATGCGCCACCAGCAAGCGACCGCGAAGCCTATCAGGCTGAAGGCGTGGCTTGCTACAAAATCTTCCTGTCCGGCCTGCTGGATGTGACTGACAATATCGTCAAAGGCACTGTCGTACCACCACAAAAAGTCATACGTCATGATGCCGATGACCCTTACCTGGTGGTTGCGGCTGACAAGGGTACGGCAACCTTCTCGGATATCGCCAACGGTGTATCGGCTGATTATGGCTTTTGGCTCGGTGATGCGTTTGCCTCCGGCGGCTCGGTCGGTTACGACCACAAGAAAATGGGTATCACTGCCCGCGGTGCATGGGAATCGGTCAAGCGCCATTTCCGCTCACAGGGTGTGAATACGCAGGACACGGCATTTACCGTGGCCGGTATTGGTGACATGTCCGGCGACGTATTCGGTAATGGCATGCTGTTGTCCGGGCATATCAAACTGGTGGCGGCATTTGATCATCGTCACATCTTTATTGATCCTTCACCTGATGTGGCGATCTCATTTGCCGAGCGCCAGCGTCTGTTCAACCTGCCGCGTTCGAGTTGGGATGATTACGACAAGAGCTTGATTTCTGCTGGTGGCGGCGTGTTCCCACGCACTGCAAAATCCATCAGTCTGAGTCCGGAAGCCTGTGCCGTATTGGGCATAGAAACTGCCGAACTGGCACCAGTGGAATTGCTGCGTGCCATTTTGCAAGCTCCTGTAGATTTGCTGTACAACGGCGGCATAGGCACCTATGTCAAGGCCAAGTATGAAACCCATGCCCAGGTCGGTGACAAGGCTGGTGATGCCTTCCGGGTCAATGGCAATGACTTGCGCTGCAAGGTCCTGGCCGAAGGCGGTAACCTGGGTTGTACCCAGAATGGCCGTATAGAATTCGCGCAAAAAGGTGGTCGTATCTATACCGATGCGATAGACAATTCTGCCGGTGTCGATTGCTCTGACCATGAAGTGAATATCAAGATTCTGTTGGGCAGCATCGTCGAAGCGGGTGACCTGACACTGAAGCAACGTAATGACTTGCTGGCGTCGATGACAGATGAAGTCGGCCACCTGGTCCTGACCGATAATTATTATCAAAGCCAGGCACTGGATATTGCTGCCCATCGCCCACTGTATGTGCTTGATGGTCAGCAAAGGCTGATGCAGTCGCTGGAAAAACAGGGCCGTCTGAACCGTGCCATAGAATACCTGCCCAGTGATGATGAAATCTTCCATCGCAAGGCATTGAAGCAAGGCCTGACTGCACCAGAAGGTGCGGTCGTGCTTGCCTATGCCAAGATGTCAGTGTTTGATGAACTGGTTGCCAGCAATTTGCCGGACGATCCTTTCTTCAGCCGCGCGCTCAAGGCTTACTTCCCGCAAGTCTTGTCAGAGCGTTTTGCTGAAGCGATTTCCAATCACCCGTTGAAACGCGAAATCATTGCCACCTTCATCACCAATACGGTGGTCAATCGTGCCGGCGCCACCTTCGTCAACTTCATTGCTTCTGAAGCAGGGGCGACCGCGGCAGACGTGATACGCGCCTTTACGCTGGCCCGTGAGATATTTGATCTGGAAGCGCTGTGGGACCAGATCGATGCGCTTGATTATGTCGTCGATTCAAAACTGCAGCTCGATCTCTTGTCCAAACTGATCGCGATCGCCCAAAGGGCTTCACGCTGGATGTTGCGCATACGTTCACAAAGCACTGATCTGCCTACGCTGATACAACGTTATCAACCGGCAGCACGTGAACTGCGCTGGCAGCTAGATGACTGGCTGCCAGCCAATGCCCACGCCAACTGGCAAAAAGAAGCCGAGGCGCTGACGCAAGCCGGGGTAGAAGCCACGCTGGCACAAAACCTGACGGCGCTGGAATACATCTTCCCGGCACTCGACCTGGTTGACCTGGCACAAAGCACCAGCAGCACGCTGGAACTGGCAGCGCGTGCTTACTTCGGTATTGATGATGAACTGGGCCTGACCGGTTGGCGCAATCAGATCAACCGCCTGCCGACAGACACCTTGTGGCAGACCCAGGCACGCGGCAGCGCACGCGATGATGTGTATTCCATCGCCAGTCAGATCACCCGTGGCCTGTTGTCACGCCAGGAAGATGTCAGCAACTGGCATGCGCAGCATGCACCGGCCATAGACAGACTGACTGCCTTGCTGACCACCATCAGCGCACAGGGGCCGGACCTGGCACCTGTATCGGTGGCCCTGCGCGAATTGCGTCACCTGGCTTGAAATATTGACTGACGAAGCCGGCCTGTTTTTTTGACAGGCCGGTTTTTTTATTGCCTTGTTTTGAATAAAAATGATATGAAAAAAAATTCTGCACACTATTTATCTACTGCGCTACTGGGCTTTGCCCTGACAATTCCAGCGTATAGTTTTGCACAGACAAACCCTGCAAAAGTTGATGAAGCTGCTTTGCGCGCCCATTTGGCACTCTTGTCTTCCGATTTGTTTGAAGGCCGTGGTACGGGGCAGCACGGTGGTGACCTGACAGTGGCCTATCTGGAAACCCAGGCTGCTGTAGCTGGTCTGTTACCTGCCAATGGCAAGAGCTACAGGCAGGCAGTCAGCATCAACGGTATCAAGTCTTTGCCACTGGAAAGCTCTGTCAATATACGTCTTGCCAGGTCGCTTAACCTGACTTTTGGTGAAGACTGGATCTGGAGTGCGGGTGATGCCGTGAGCTCACATCAGTTTGATCATGAATTGCTGTTCGTCGGTTATGGCATCAACGCGCCGGAAGAACAATGGGATGACTTCAAGGGTGTTGATTGCAAAGGCAAGATCCTCGTCGTCATGGTGAATGATCCGCAACCCACCGCAGAACAGCCAGACCGCTTTGGTGGCAAAGCCCTGACTTATTATGGCCGCCGCAGTTACAAGACGGAAGAAGCCCTGCGCCGTGGCGCGGCTGGGGTTTTGTTGATACACACCGATGCGTCTGCAAACATAGGCTGGGATGTCTTGAAAAATGGTGGCACGGGTGAGCAATTCCAGTTGGCGAATAAAGATGCCAAGGGCCTGGCGATACAAGGCTGGATCACTGATGGCGCAGCAAACACCCTGTTTGCGGCATCAGGCCTGGATTTGAATGCGCTGCGCCAGGCTGCTGAAGGCAAGGATTTCAAACCAGTCGTCATCAAGGCCAGGCTCAAGGGTGAAGCAAAATCGCAAATACGGCAGCTGGAACAATTCAATATTGCCGGTATCGTACCCGGTACAGATCCGCAGCTTAAGAATGAACTGGTGATCTACAGCGCACACTGGGATCACCTGGGCAAGCAAGAAGGTACAGGCGACCAGATTTACAATGGTGCAGTCGATAATGGCTCTGGCACAGCAGCCTTGCTGGCGATGGCAAAAGCCGCAGTCGCGCAACCGGCCAAGCGCAGCCAGATGTTCTTGTGGGTGGCAGCAGAAGAGCAGGGTTTGCTCGGTAGCGCCTGGTATGCTGCGCATCCCTTATGGGCCCTGAATAAAACGGCTGCTGCGCTGAATCTGGATACGCTCAATTTTGTGGGCCGTACCAAAGACATCAGTGCCTTTGGTGCCGACCGTAGTGACCTTATCGTGGCTGCCAGCAAAGTCGCGCAAGGCATGAACATGACAGTCGCCCCGCCACGCGTGGACGTGGCGGGTGGTTATTTCCGCAGCGACCATTTTAGTTTTGCCAAGGCGGGCGTACCGGCTTTTTCGATAGGCAGTGGCCGCGACTATATTAATGACCCGCAAGCCTCGCAAGAAAAAGCGCGCGGCTATGGCAAACGTTATCACCAGGTGAGCGATGAATATGATGCCAACTGGGATTTATCTGGCATGACTGAGCAGGCACAGTTCACTCTGAATCTTGGTCGGGAAATTGCTAATGCAGCAAAAATGCCTGCCTGGAAAGAAAATGATGCTTTTGCGAAAGTAAGGAAATAAATAAAAATAGAAGAAGATAGTGGAACTTGTCACGGAAAATGATTTCCAAGTCTATGCTGCCTATCGATAGACAAAATCTCTGCAAGATTTCACAAGAAAGAAAATAATGAACCAGACAATATTTAAATTAAAGCCCATCGCCAGCGTTTGCCTGCAGGTCATGTTGGCTATGCCTTTGATGCATGGCATGGTACGTGCCGCCGATGCACCTGTTACCAAAACCGCAGCGCCGATAAAAAAAGAAAACGGCATGGATATTTCAGTCACACCAGGTGACGACTTTAACCGCTATGCCAACGGTGGCTGGGAAAAAACCGCTGTCATTCCCGACGACAAAGTCGCAGTCGGTATTTTTGATGTACTGGTAGAAGAGTCTGATGCCAAGGTCTTGAAAATCATAGAGCAGGCGACCAGAGCAGAAGCAGGCAGTGCGGTGCGCAAGATAGGTGATTTCTACACCTCTTACTTGAATACCGATGTCATCAACCAGCGTGGTCTGGCACCTTTGCAAGGCGAGATGCAAAGCATAGCTGACCTCAAAGACAAGACTGCGCTGGCGACTTACCTGGGCAAGCATTTGCGTGCCGACGTTGACCCTATCAATGCCACCAATGTATTTACTGAAAACCTGTTTGGCCTGTGGGTATCGCAAGGCTTCCATGACCATACGAAGTACATGCCCTACCTCTTGCAAGGTGGCCTGGGTTTGCCTGACCGCGAATATTATTTGTCAGCCAGTCCCAGAATGGCAGAGATCAGGAAAAACTACCTGGCCCATATAGCCGCGACATTCAAGCTGGCAAATGTGCCTGATGCTGAGCAAGCTGCCAGGCGCGTCTTTGATCTGGAAATACAGATCGCCAAGGGCCATGCCAACCGTGAAGCCACCTCTGATGTCTTGAAGGCCGATAATACCTGGACCCTGGCTGACTTCAATAAAAAAGCTGCTGGCCTGGATTGGGCAGCGTACTTCAAGGCAGCAGGTCTGGATGGGCAAAACAAATTCATTATCTGGCATCCCACTGCATTGAAGGCATCATCGGCACTGGTAGCGAAAACGCCACTGACAAGCTGGCAAGATTATTTGCGCTTCCATGCCATCAACCAGCGCTCAACAGTATTACCGCAGGCCTTCTTTGACCAGCGCTTCAAGTTTTACAGCGCACTCAGCGGCGCCAAAGCACCGCAGCCACGCTGGAAATATGCAGTGGCAGCAACCAATAATGCAGTCGGTGAAGAAGTCGGTAAGTTGTATGTGGCCGAGAATTTTTCACCAGAATCCAAAACGCGTA
This sequence comes from Undibacterium sp. FW305-107, assembly GCF_058788535.1. Classification (NCBI taxonomy): domain Bacteria; kingdom Pseudomonadati; phylum Pseudomonadota; class Betaproteobacteria; order Burkholderiales; family Oxalobacteraceae; genus Undibacterium; species Undibacterium sp. FW305-107. The sequence continues at coordinate 403,655 of NZ_JBYTAV010000004.1, read as the reverse complement.
TTAATGGAATGGTCAGCAATATCCTGGCCGCCTTTGGCGAACGCGTGCAGGCCTTGAAGTGGATGACGCCTGCTACCAAGCAAGAAGCACTGGCCAAAATCAAGTCGACTTATGTCGGTGTTGGTTACCCGGATAAATGGCGCGATTATTCTGGTCTGGTGGTCGATGCAAATGATGCCTATGGCAACCGTGAACGTTCGCAGGAGTTTGAATATAGTCGCGCCCTTGCAAAATTTGGCCAGCCTGTCGATGTCACAGAATGGTGCATGAATGCGCAACTGGTGAATGCCGTCAACATGCCGCTGCAAAACGCCATCAACTTCCCGGCTGCGTATTTGCAATCGCCGAACTTTGACCTGGCCGCCAGTGACGCCACCAATTACGGTGCTCTCGGTGCCACCATAGGCCATGAAATCAGCCACAGCTTTGATAATTCCGGTGCCATGTTTGACGCAAAAGGTGAGTTGCGCAACTGGTGGAGCAAGGCTGACCTGGCGCATTTCAAGACTTCTTCCAAAGCCCTGATTGCCCAGTTCAATCAATATAAGGCCTTCCCTGACCTGTCCGTGAATGGTGCGCAGACCCTGGGTGAAAACATTGCCGATCTGGCCGGCTTGATGGCTGCCTACGATGCCTATCGTACCTCGATGAAGCAAAAAGGCCAGGCCATTAGCAAAGAAGATGAACAGGAATTCTTTTTGGCTTACGCCCGTAGCTGGCGCGGCAAGATGCGTGATGAAACCCTGCGTACAGCCATCATTACCAATGAACACGCGCCAGGACAATACCGCGTCCTGACCGTGCGTAATCTGGATGCCTGGTACGATGCCTTTGCCGTGCAGCCTGGTCAAAAACTTTATCTGGCACCGAAGGACAGGGTCAAGGTCTGGTAAAAAACCTGCTTACGATCTTAAGCGCGAGCGCATCGGAGTTAATGCGGGGCTCTTGCGTTGCTCAAAATGTTCATGTAATAGAGTACATTCCGCTTTTTGCGCTGCGTTTATGTTGCACTGAGTGTTACCCCGTCCCCACTGACGCACGCTCGCTACAGATCGTAAACGGGTTTTAAGGAAAGAAGATGTCAGACCGGTCGCAAGCCATCATGCATGCGCCGCCTGACTTCAGCAACATAGCGCTCGCTGACGGGGACTTTGTCCTGGTTGGCGAGCACCAGTTGATACACACCATCACCGAGAACTTCAAGCTGGCTGAGCTGGTCACAGCGCACGATAGCGCTGCGATGTACGCGCATGAAGCTTGCAGGATCGAGATGTTTTTCCAGCTGGCTCAGAGCAACCCTGTGCAATACCTGTCTCTGTCCCAGATGCAATTGCATGTAATTTCCAGCCGCTTCTATCCATAAAACATCGGCCAGTTGTATGCATTCTATGCGGCCTACCGATCGTACGCTGATTTGTTGCCAATAAGCTGGCTGGTCTTTTTTTGCCTCATCTTCCGCCTTGACATACTGACTCATCGCTTGCGCATAGCTGGCTTGCTGACGCTGTTTGAGCATGGCGGTAGCGCGTTCCAGCGATAAGGCCAGGCGCTGATCATCAAAAGGCTTGAGCAGGTAATCCAGCGCATGCAGGTCAAAGGCTTCTATCGCATGGGCATTGAAGGCCGTAACAAAAATTACCAACGGTGGCGCAACTTGCGTACCCAGTTCACGTGCCAGTGTCAGCCCGGTTTCGCGTGGCATTTGTATATCGAGGAAAATAACATCAACCACATAGGTGTCCATTGCTTCCCGTGCTGTGGCCACGCTGGCACATTCAGCGACTATGCTCCAGTCCGGATGATCTTTCAAGGCATAGCGCAAGTTCGCCCGCCCCGGTTCCTCATCATCGACGATCAGTGCGCGGATAGTGTTCATGTTGTGGCGCTCTCAGGCATATGTAGCGGCATGCGGATTTTCACTTCATAGCGATACTGACCACCATCTTGCGTACGTCCGCTTTGCATGCTGGCGCGTCCTGCGTAAATCAATTCCAGCCTGGCGCGGGTTTGCGGCAAGCCCAGTCCCAGCCCGGGGTTGGCAGCAATGCCATCGGTGACGGTATTGCTGACGCTGATACTGAGTTCTTCACCATCCAGTTTGAACTGCATGCGTATGTCGCTGCTGCCCTCGTGGCAATCCAGATCATGGCGCAAGGCATTTTCCAGCAAGGGTTGCAGCAACAGAGGCGGGCAGTCACCTGCCAGTACGTTCGTGGTATCACCAGCGATACTGATTTGCAGGCGCGCGCCATAACGCAGCCTTTGCAATTCCAGATAATCACGTATGAAAGTCATCTCGTCTTCCAGCCTCACCCAGTCCTTGTTGCTGGCCGTCAGCGCATAGCGCAGCAAATCACTGAGGCGGTTCAGGCCAGTCAGGGCGATGCGTTTGTCGTCTGCCCTAACCAGGGCGCTGATGGCGTTAAGGCAGTTGAAGATAAAATGAGGTTCCAGTTGTCCGCGCAAGGCATCCAGCCTTTGCTGCTCCAGGTCCAGTCTGAGATGCAAAACATCGTTCATCGATTGTTGCAGGGCTTGCTCACGCACACGCGCCTGTCGCCAGGTGCAGATCGCCAGCACGGCAATGAAGGTGCCGGTGGACCAGGCATATTCGAGGAAGATAGTAAAGTTCCGCATATTGAAGGCCGTGGTCAGGATGTCTTGCAAACCAAAGCCGGGTTTGTCCTTGAGCAGGTCAAGGATAGCGATATACATCACTTCCAGTGGCAGAAAGCCCAGCAGCATGATCACATACGCCAGTGCTATGCCCTTCGCCTTGCTGAGGAATCGCTCGTACCGCATGAAAATCAGGTAGAGGCAGGTGCTGAAGACCATCATCAGCAAATGGCTGCTGACCCAGAACCACAGTATCTCGCTAAAGCTGCGCTGGGTAGTTCCGTACTTGATCAGGTCACCATAATTGCCGAGAGCACCAATGGCACACAGACTGGTCCACACCAGGATATTGCTCAGCAAGAGTTTGAAGACGGTGATCGCTGTGAGCTGTGGCATCTGGTTCAGGGCGGCAGTATCTGGGCGGGCATTTTCCATGGCAGCAGTATAGCAGTCTGCATAGCCATATTTGCCTGCGCAGAAAGGGAGTAGCGACAGCGTTTCGGGGTTTCGTCACAAGCTCTGCCATGACAGTGTATCGCTGCCAGATAATCAATTTCTGCTGTTGAATTGCAAACGCAAAGGGAACACATGGATGTGAAACTCAAAGTAAATGGGCAAGTACGTACATGCCAGGCAGATGGTGACACGCCGCTGCTGTGGATACTGCGCGAAGACCTGGGCCTGACTGGCACCAAGTTTGGTTGCGGTGCCGGGCAATGCGGTGCCTGTACCGTGCATCTGGATGGACAGGCTTTGCGCAGTTGCGTCATGCCGGTAGAAAGCCTGAACGGGCGCAGCATCACGACGATAGAAGGTTTGTCGCCCGACCGCAGCCATGTCCTGCAACAAGCATGGATAGAGCATCAGGTGCCGCAATGCGGTTATTGCCAGTCAGGCATGCTGATGGCCGCTGCTGCCTTGCTGAACACTACACCACATCCCAGCGACAAGCAAATCGATGCGGCAATGACCAATCTGTGTCGTTGCGGTACTTATCCGCGTGTCAGGGCCGCGATACACACGGCTGCTGCAAAACTCAAACCATTGGCAGGCAAGAAAGGGATAAAAGTATGACTCCCCTGGCTTCGCCTGCACGCAGGAATTTTCTTAAGTCTTCTCTGATGGCCGGTGCATGGGTACTGGGCAGCAGCGCAATACCCATGCTTGATAGTCTGGCGGCGGATGAAAAAAGCAAGGCAGGGTCGCCCTTTAATTCGCCCTTTGATTTCTGGCTCAGCATGGATGGCACAGGTGTGGTGACTGCCTACACCACGGTCACCAATCTGGGGCAGGGCACGCATGCGGCGATTGCCCAGATCGTCGCTGAAGAGCTGGAGATGCCTATCGCCAATGTGCGCATAGAACATGCGCCAGTCATCAAGAAATTCCACAGGGAATGGCCGCCCGGTATCACCACTTTTGGCAGTGCAGGTTTTAATTCTGCGCTGGAAACGATAGCACCGGCCTGTGCTGCGGCCAGGCAGATGTTGCTGCAGGCAGCTGCCTTGCAATGGCAAGTCGAGGTGAAAGATTGCACCGCAGGCAACGCGCAAATAAATCATGCCGCTACAAGCCGCAGCCTGCCCTATACCTCCTTGATCAAGGCAGCAGCATTGCTGTCGCCACCAGAAAAACTGCTGATCAAATCACCCAAAGACTGGAAGGTGCTGGGGCAGTCAATGCCACGCCCTGACATTCCGGCAAGGGTAGACGGCAGCGCCGTGTTTGGCATTGATGTGCAAAGGCCAGGCATGCTGATGGCAGCTGTCCTGCATGCGCCGCGCTTTGGCAGCAGCTTGCAAAGTGTGGATGATGGCCCTGCGCTGGCAATAAAAGGTGTGCGTCAGGTAGTGCATCTGCCAAATGCCGTGGCGGTAGTAGCTGAGCGTTACTGGATCGCTCACAAGGCAGTGCAACTACTAAAACCAGTATGGCAGGATGGCGCGCATGCGAGCATCAACACCGCAGATATGCGCGACAGCTTGCTGAGGACAGTTGCTACTGGCGAGGGCAAGCTCTTCCCTCGTCCAAAAAAACAAAAAGAAGGTGCTGCAGAGACAGCAATGAAAGAGGCAAGCAGCATTATCGACACCAGCTTTGATGTCCCCTTCCTGGCGCATGCAGCGATGGAACCCCTGAACGCCACTGTTGAAGTGACTGCAACAGGTGCGCGAGTCTGGCTCTCCACCCAAAGCCAGACGGATACGCAAAATGGCGTCGCCAAGACCCTGGGTTTGCAGCCTGAGCAAGTACAGGTGCACACCCAGCACGTGGGTGGCGGTTTTGGCCGCAGGCTGGAACATGATTTTGCCATCGAGGCTGCCCTGATCGCCAGGGCGGCCGGTGCCACCGTAAAAACCATCTGGTCGCGTGAGAACGATATGCGGGCTGGCTATTACCGCCCCATCACCGCTGCCCGTGTGCAACTGGCGCTGGATAAAGATCATCTGCCCATGGTTTTACGGCTCGATACTGCGGGTCCCTCACTACTGGAATATACGCGGGTCACGAATAGCCCGGCCAGGGATGGTCTTGACTGGACCTATATCATGGGCTGGTTCGGTAACAGTTATAAATTCCCTTTATTCGATACACGCTGGACATGCGTTGACTTTGGCGTTCCCTGCTCTTACTGGCGCTCGGTAGGCAATTCGCAAAACTGTTTTTTTCTTGAACACACGCTGGAGCAGGCCGCACGCAAGGCGGGCATGGATAGCCTGGAATACCGTCGCCGCCTGTTGCAGCATAATCCTAAAGCCCTTGCTTTCGTCAATGCGCTGGCAGATCGTGCTGGCTGGAACACGCCCTTGCCCAAGGGCCATTACCGTGGTTTTGCCATGAATGGCAATAGCTTTCTGTTCAGTGCTCATATTGTCGAAATTGCGGTCAGCAAACCGGGGCAATTCCGTCTGGTAAAAATTACTGCTGGCATCAACCCGGGAGTCGTCGGCAACCCCAAAGCAGTTGAGGCACAGATGATGGGTGGTACCTTGTTTGGTCTGTCTGCTGCCCTGTTTGGCGAAATCAGTTTCAAAGATGGCCAGGTGGATCAGGGTAATTTTGATAGTTATCCACTGGTCACGCTGGCACAGACACCAGTACTGGACGTCATGGTCATGAGTACTGGTGACAAGCCGGAAGGCGTGGGTGAAGAAGGCCCGCCGTCGATAGGCCCGGCCATTGCCAATGCCTTGCTGGCAGCGAGTGGTAAGCCTGTTACGCGCCTCCCTTTGACACAGGCAGGATGGACGCTGGTGGCGTAAAATATTTACTGCAGCTTGTTGTGACTGCTGGTATCGTGCAATTCTCAAATCTGAATTCACACTATTCCAGGAGATAAAAATGACGATAGCAAACTGGTGCGTACTGGCGGCTTGCCTGTTGCCGATAGTGACAGTTGGTCTGGCCAAGGGTGGCTCAGCCAAAATGCCGCGTGAAGCAGGCAGGTATGACAATAACAATCCCAGGGAATGGGCCAAGGACCTGAGTGGCTGGCAGCAGCGTGCCAATGCGGCGCAGCAAAACGGTTTTGAAGCCCTGCCCTTGTTTATTGCTGCGGTTGTTCTTGCCCAGCAAGCCCAGGCCGACCAAGTGCGTATAGATCAATTGGCAGTCTTGTTCATTGCCATCCGTATCGTCTACATCATTACCTATCTGATGAATCAGGGCACTTTGCGTACCCTGGTCTGGTCTGGTGGTGTGGCTACCAGCATCGCCATCTTGCTGATGGCCTAGATTTTTATCATGACCAGGATGTGGGCGTGAACATCCTCGCCCTTGTCCTGACGTGCAATTTCCTGGCTGGCTTCAACGATCTTGAAGCCATGCAATTGTGCCAGCCGCTGCAGATAAGCATAGCTGTGTGCATAGCGCTGGGACGGGCGCAAAATGTAGTCTACGCTTTCATCCGCCACTTCGACTGAAAATCCAAGCACTGACTTCGTTTGCATGACACGACTGGCAGCAGCAAATACCTGATCCAGCTCGCCGATATATACAAACACGTCTGCTGCAATGATGAGGTCAAAATCCTGGTCTTGCAGTTGCAACCAGTCGCTTATTTCTGCGCAATGCAGTTCATCATACAGACTTGTTTTCCTGGCCTGGTTCAGCATCTTTTCTGACAAATCTATGCCCGTCAGCTTGCTGGCTTTTGCCCGCAGATAAGCTGCGCACAAGCCCGTACCGCAACCCAGATCCAGATAATTGCCGGGCTCAGCTTTGACATGCTTGCTGACTGCCTTGCTGAGCAGGGCCGGTATTTGATAATGCAAGACTTTCAGCAAATGCTCGTCAAAATGGGTAGCGTACTGGTCAAACAAATCAGCAATATAGGTGGGGGGAGACATTGCCGGCGTATCGATTACGCCCAGTGCTGCCAGCGCATAATTGATTTGCGCCAGCTCCACATCATCCTTGCAATGACTGGCTGCCACTTGATAAACCGCAATAGCAACATCGTCCTGCCCCATCTGGCGCAATGTATTGCCATATTGCAGATGCGCCTTGACATAATCCGGCTTGATTTTTATCGCCTGTGTAAAGCTCTCCACAGCGGCTGCAAACTGCTGCAATTTTTGCAGACAGATACCGCGATTGCACCAGGCCTGTATGTGCCCGGGCTGCAAGTGCAAGACATCTTCATATCCAGCGATAGCACCTTCATATAGCCGCAAACATTGCAGACTGAAGGCGCGGGCAAAATGGATGGCAGCATCTTGTGGTTTTAATTGCCGGGCTTCATCAAAATCCTGCAAGGCTTGCTGATGCTCATCCATTTCTTGCTGGGCGATACCGCGGTTTAACAGAGCCTCTGTATAGCGGGGATTGAGGCGCAGGGCTTTATCATAGTTATGCAGGGCTGCAGGCAACTTCCCCATGCTGCGCAAGGCGTTGCCACGGTTATTCCAGGCCATGGCGTAGTCAGGTTTCAATTGCAGGGCCATGTCATAACTGGCCAGTGCTTCTTGCGATAATCCGAGGTCTTGCAAGGCTGCGCCCAGATTGACATGTGCAATGGCTTGTTGTGCATCAATAGCGATTGCCTGGCGCAGGCGTGTCACTGCCAGCTCCGCATCGCCGCGTTGCTTGGCAATCACCCCCAGTAATTGCATGGCATCAAAATGCTCAGGCTGGGTTTGCAAGACTTGCAGGTAGAGTGCTTCCGCCGCGGCTAGCTTGCCCTGCTGGTGAAGTGTGATTGCCTGTTGCAATATATTGCTGATCTGTGCGCTCATGATACTGTTCAATTTCCTGTACTATCTTGACTATTCTATTAAGGATGCATGCTATATGGATGAACAGGAACTGTGGGCGCTGCTGTGGAGTCTGTTACCTACACCAGCTTACCTGATTGCTGCCTTTGCTTTTGGCTTGCTGGGCATGGCGGCGTTTTACTATGGCAGGAAAAAAAGCAACAAGCGTGTCAAATGGCTGGCCGTGGGGCTGATGTTTTATCCCTACTTCATTGGTAGTGACATACGCTTGCTGTACGGCGTAGGCATCGCTTTTTGCATTGCCATCGCCGTCAGCATTTATTATCCTCAAGAGCCAAAGTAATTGATGTAACCAACTTGGCCAACTTAGCCCAGGATTTTTTCCATCTCTTCAAACTGCAGGTTTTCAACCAGCATCTGTTCCTTGCCATTGTCCGAAGGGAAGGGCTTGAAGCGGCCTGTGCGTACGTAGCCACGGCGCTCATAGTAAGCAATCAGTTCTTTCCTGACACTGATGACGGTCATCCAGATTTTGTTTATTCCCCATAAGTCTTGCGCATGTTTTTCTGCCGTTTGCATGAAATGCTTGCCTATGCCATTTCCCTGCAAGACCGGGCGCACGACAAACATGCCCAGATAGGCCGCGCCTTCGGTCTTTTCCAGATTCACGCAACCTATGATGTCTTCATTCTGCAGGCATAGCAGGATGACAGAATTGGGATTCGCGATCAGTTCGCGCACTTCAGGCGGAAATATGCGTGAACCCTGCAATAGATCTGCTTCTGTAGTCCAGCCCTGGCGGCTGCTGTCGCCACGGTAGGCGCTATTGACCAGCGCAGCGATAGTTTCAGCATCAGCATCAACTGCAGGGCGAAAACTGATGGTTGTTGTATTGCTTGAGATGTTTTCTGTCATACGCGTTTATGTGAAAAGAGGGTTCAGGCTTGCTTTGACCTGAAATAATAACATGCGTCTTATCCACACCAGAATCTGGCTTTACTGGCGTGAAAACTGCGTGTTAGCATGGCAGGATCGATAAGATGTTTTGTCTTTATATTAATAATTTTTGTTTTCCTAATGAAAAACTCCGCTACCAGGGCAATACTGTTTGTCTGCATGGGCAATATTTGCCGTTCACCCAGTGCAGAAGGGGTATTCCGCAGCCATGCTGAAGCAGCCGGACTGGATTTGCACATAGACTCTGCCGGTACCCATGCTTATCACATAGGCGAGGCGCCTGATCCGCGCTCGCAGGAATTTGCTGCACGCCGTGGCATAGACTTGTCACAGCAAAGGGCGCGCAAGCTGATCACCAGTGACTTTGAAAAGTTCGATTTATTGCTGGCCATGGACAAAGAAAACCTGGCGAGAATGAAGTCTGCTTGCCCGGCAAAGCATCAGCACAAGTTGAAACTGATGATGGAATATGCAGGCCAGAGTGACAGCGAGATTGTGCCTGATCCCTACTATGGTGGCGCTGACGGTTTTGACCTGGTGCTGGATTATATTGAAGATGCCAGTGCTGGCCTGGTTCGCGTGATACAGCAAGAGGAAAATGTCAAAAGAGGGGGAAGCATAATGCAGGCACGAGATCTCGAATTTATCATGAACTCCATACGCGAGTATCTGCAAAGGCACCCTGACAGTGCTGATACTGCAGAAGGTATTACCACATTTTGGATAGACTGGCCAGATGAAGCTCTCCCGGTATCCATGGTGGTGCAGGCACTTGAAAGCTTGCGCGATGCCGGTTTAGTGGAGAGCATAAAGGCGGCTAGTCGCACAATGTGGCGGCGTGCCGGGCGTCAACAGTTGCCGTAACTTTATCCATGTCACATAGAATATTTTTTCACAGCATGCTCAGCCTGGGGATTTTCCTCGGCTTTACCTTGTCAGCATATGCCCGCAATGAGCTGGTGAAAATCGAGACTGTCAAAGGTGCCTATTCAAATGCCTTGCTGGCGACCAATAACAGCCGTATGCCAGTCACAGTGACCTTGCAGCTTGGTAGTTTCAGTAATCTGACGTCGAACAAAAGGTGGCCCATACAGGCACAACTGACGGGTGGCCAAAGCATGGAATTGGTGCAGATATCTGCTGCCAACACCCAATTTGGGTATACCATCGATTACAGTAGTCAGTTCGTGCAGGGCGACCCTAATGCCCGGCATGATGCGAATGTCAGTTATCAAATTCCTTTTGCTGCTGGTCAGGGTTTCCAGATTGTGCAAGCCGCCGATGGCCCGCAGTTTACCCATCAGAGCGTTGCCACCCGTTATGCCGTCGATATTGATATGCCGATGGGTACGACAGTAGTGGCGGCGCGTGCCGGTTATGTGGTGGAAGTGGTCAGCCAGTTTGCCGACAACGGCAGGACTGAGGCCGAATTCTTTGACAAGGCCAATTATGTCCGCATCCTGCATGATGACGGCACCTGGGCTGATTACTTCCATCTCAAGCAAAACTCCAGTCAGGTGCAAGCAGGTATGCGCGTGGAAGCCGGGCATGTCCTGGCTTTGTCCGGTAACAGTGGTTACTCCGCTACGCCACACCTGCATTTTCATGTACAGGTGAACCAGAACGGCACCATCATTTCCCTGCCATTCCGTTTTCGTAATTCTCACGATGGCGTATTCACGCCGCGTTATCAAAGCTGGTTGATACCTGACACTCAAACTGTGAGCGCCAGCAAAACCAAAGCCAGGAAGACCCTGCGCGAATGCCTGCCAGGCGGCAAGCCAGTGGACGATGCGGTTATACGCTGCCTGTCAGCTTCTTGAAATCTCACTGCGCTGAGTGCGGGTACAAATCTCACTGATATTGACTCATGCTTAAATGGTTGTGCAAAAAGCATAAAAATATTTTCACTTTCCTCTCTTGACATTTTATGTCGTACGCCTAAAATGCGACATAATATGTCATGTATCCTTTTTGTAATTGCTTAAAGAACTGAGGGAGTTGTATGGAAGAGCTGATGAAGCGCTTGGCAGGTATAGAAAATATACTGTCCCGGCGCATGGGGCTGGCGGATGTCAGTGCCAGCTTATTGCCTGTCACCGAGCCCGAAGGTGTGCCGGTCATGCGCATCAGCATAGAAAGCCAGGCCGAGTTGCCCGTCTTTGTCACAGTATCCCCCAGCCAGGTACTCTGCATTTGTTATCTGTGGACAGAAGAAGAAATCAAGCCAGAGCGCCGCGCAGAAATGCTGGAAGCCATGATGGATTTGAATATCTCTATCCCGCTTTCCAATTTTGGTCGCATAGGACAGCACTATGTCATTTATGGGTCGCTGGCACATGATGCATCGGTGGAAGATATCGCCATCGATGTCGCCATGGTGGCCGATAACGCGATTGAAGCTTTAGATGTATTCACTGAATATCTGAAATAAGGGGACTACCATGGCTGTCTTTTCTAAAATTTTGACTATGCTCAGGGGCAATTTGCGCGAAATCGGGCAAAGTGTGGTTGACCAGAATGCCAGTAGCATTTATGAGCAAGAGATTGTCGAAGCGAAGGCGCATGTCGCCAGGGCCAAGCAAAACCTGACTGCCGTGATGGCAAAAGAAATGCAGGCAGTGCGGGAAATTGAAAGCCTGCAAGCAGAGTTGGCACGCTATGAAGAACTGGCTTTGCAGGCCATGCAAAAAAATGAGCTGGTGCTGGCTGAAGAAGTCGCAGGCAAGCTCGCCCACCTGGAAATTGCGATTAGCGAACAAAATGCCTCGCGTAATGAGTTCGCAGAAAACATCAACAAGCTCAAGGACATGATACGCAATGCCGAAACCAGCTTGCGCGAGCATGAGCGCCAGCTCGCCATGGCGAAGACCACGGAGAGCGTGTATCAGGCGACTGCTACCATTTCCCAGACCATGGGTGCCAGTGGTTCCAAACTCATGAGTGCAAAAGAATCGCTGGAACGTATCAAGCAGCGCCATCAAGACATGGCAGATCAGATGCATGCAGCAGATACACTGGAAAATGAACTGGGTGGTAAAGCACTCGACCAGAAACTGGCAGCCGCAGGCATAGGGCAGGTACCTGACCAGAAGGCACTGGTCCTGGCCAGGTTGCAGGCAAAATTCAGTGCGCGGCAAGCGGCAATGATGAAGCCAGCGACCAGTGATGGCGCTAATTAAACGAGACAGATGCTTGAGAATCACATGGTCAAAACATCGTCAAGCTGGACAAGTTCTGATGCCGCCTTGCGTGCGGTGCAGGTGGCGTTTGATGTTGAAAAACAGGTGATAGAAGCCGTACGCCGCGCCGCCTTCGACAATCAGTTATCTCCCTCTGACCAGATACGCCTGATACTGGGTTTGCCTTACAACAGCAAACCTGTCAGGCCGCGCCTGACGGTCACTTTGAGTGACGCCGATTACGTCATGCTGGCTGAACGCTTTGGCATAGATCTGGAAGATAAACGTGCGATTAAAGAGCGCTTGAATCAGGAGTTGATCAATTTTACAAAAAAATAATCCTGACATGATGGAGCCTGTTACGATCACCCCGGTGTTTACTTAAGAACTGACCGATGCGGCTTATATCAACAAAAATAATAGACAGGGAAAATTCATGAATATCTGGCAGTTGCTGAGCAGTTTTCCAACCTCAATACCCAGTGTGCTGATGGGTGTGCTTGTAGTGTACTGGCTGCTGTCCATATTTGGTCTGGTTGATTTTGGTCATCATCTTGATGCCGGCGGTGGCCACGACCTGCACCTGGGGCACCATGATGTCGGCCATCACGATGTGCATGCAGATGGTGATAGTGCCGACCTGCATACCGTAGCTGGATATCTGGTGGCAATGGGGCTGGGCGGTGTTCCTTTTTCCATCGTTGCTACCCTCATCATTTTCTTTACCTGGCTATTCACAGCATTGGCACATCAATACCTGCTGGTCATTGTACCAACGGCAACGCTGCAACTGATGGCAGGCAGTGGCACCCTGCTGGTTGCCATGGCCTTGTCGATTCCTATTTCCGCCAGCCTCATCAAACCCATGCGCAGTTTGTTTGTGCGTCATTATGCCAGGGACAACCATAGCCTGATTGGTCATAGCTGCCGCATCGTGACAGAAAGCGTGGATGAGAAATTTGGCCGGGCTGAAATTGAAGATCATGGTGTCGCCATCAATATCCGGGTATGGGCAGCTAGCCCCAACACCTTGAAAAAGAATTCAATAGCGGTCGTGCTTGCCTATAACGACAGCAATCAGCAGTACGAAGTAAGTGCTCTTACCGAGCAGATTTAATATTAAATTTACCAAAAGACAAACAAAGGAATTTCATGGACATCATGCTGCTCGCAATTGGCTTCGGCGTTATTGTGTTACTCGGTGCACTGGCGATGTTCGCCAAGTTCTACCACAAGGTGGAACAGGGCCATGCGATGATTATCAATACTCTCAGAGCAGAGCCCGATGTCACTTTCACTGGTGGCATTGTCTATCCCATCATCCATAAAAAAGAACTCATGGAGATTTCTCTGAAGACCATAGAAATCGCCAGGATGGGTAAGGATGGCCTGATCTGCATGGATAATATCCGCGCCGACATCAAGGTGACCTTTTTTATCCGCGTCAACAAAACTGCACAAGACGTGCTGAAAGTCGCGCAGGCGGTAGGCTGCGCGCGCGCCTCGCACCAGGACACGCTGGAAAGCCTGTTCGCCGCCAAGTTTGCAGAAGCACTCAAGACCGTCGGCAAGTCCATGGACTTTGTCGATCTGTATCAGGCGCGCAACCGCTTCCGTGATGAAATCATTCGCCAGATTGGTGATGACCTGTCTGGTTATGTACTCGAAGATGCGGCGATTGATTATATCGAGCAAACATCGCTGGATAAAATGGATGCCCACAATATCCTCGATGCCCAGGGTATCAAAAAAATCACTGAGCTGACCGCGATAGAAAGCATACGCACCAATGAATTGAAGCGCGATGAAGAAATGCGCATCAAGAAAAAGAATGTGGAAACCCGTGAAGCCATACTTGAACTTGAACGTCAGCAATCCGATGCAGAATCGCGTCAGGGGCGTGAGATAGGTTCGGTACGTGCGCGTGAACAGGCCGAGACCCAGAAAGTCCAGGCCGAAGAACATGCCAAATCTGAATTGGCACGTTTGCAATCTGAACAGGTGGTATTGGTACAGCAAGAAAATACCATGCGTGAAAAAGAAGTGGCAGAAAACAATCGCAAACGTGCTGTCGCGATTGAAGAAGAGCGCGTCACCAGAGCCCGTCAACTCGAAGTCGTCGACAGGGAAAGAGAAGTGGCACTGCAAACCATAGAAAAAGAAAAAGCCATAGAAATCCAGAAGAAAGCGATTGCAGACGTCATCCGTGAACGCATCGTGGTGGAACGCACAGTCGCCGAACAGGAAGAAGCTATCAAGGAAGTACGCGTGGTCGCTGAAGCTGACCGTCAGAGAAAGAGCGTGGTGATCATCGCAGAAGCCAGTGCAGAAGAAAAAATGGTGCTGACAGTCAAGGCAGCAGAAGCAGAAGAACGCTCTGCCAAACACAGGGCAGCGCAAGATCTGACACTGGCAGATGCAGCATTGAAAGTCGCCGAGAAAGGAGCTGAATCAAAAAAACGCGAAGCTGAAGGACGCGAAGCAGAACTGGCAGCACCTGGCCTGGCTGATGCCAAAGTCAGGATCGCTGCTTCTGAAGCTATCCTGAAACAGGGCGCCGCGCAGGCAGAATCAACCCGCATGCAAATGGAAGCAGAAGCCAAGGGTAAAGAACAACTGGGCCGTGCAGAAGCCAATGTCCGCATTGCCGGTGCCGAAGCAACTGCCAAACAGGGGGCCGCAGATGCTGAATCTTTGCGCTTGCATATGCAGGCTGAGGCTCAGGGCCATGAGCAAATGGGCCTGGCTGCGGCCAATGTCAAAACGGCAGATGCCAGTGCAACAGTCACCCATGGTGATGCGGAAGCTCACGTCATACAAACCCGCTTTGAAGCAGAGTCCAAAGGCCTGCGTCAGAAATTTGAAGCCATGGCTGCCATGAGTGATGAAACCCGTGCACATGAAGAGTTCCGCATGCAACTGGAAATCTCGAATCAGCAAATCATGAAAGGCCTGGACGCGCAGACACATATTGCCAAAGACCAGGCTGACGTACTCGGCAAGGCACTGCAAAATGCCAATATCGATATCGTTGGTGGCGAGGGTGATTACTTTGACCGCTTTGTCAACGCCCTGGCGATAGGCAAGGGTATAGATGGCACGATACAGAAGAGTAAAACCTTGCAGGTGGGTCTGAAAAATCACCTGAGTGGTGAGCGCGACATGGTGCATGATTTGCGTGACCTGGTGGGGGCACTTGGTGGTTCATCTGCTGAATTGCAAAACCTGTCCTTGTCTGCGTTTTTGGCGAGAGTGAATGCCCAGGGTACAGCACAACAGAAAAGTGCCCTGCACACGCTGATCAACAGTCTGGGCAAGGGCGCAGAGGGTGTAGAGAAAGTTTTGCCATAAGGCGGATTTGCATGACCTGATTCCCGGAGAAAGGTGCAGGCTTGCACTTTTCTCCGCGTCAATGCAGTGGCTGATGACTGCCTGATATGCAAACGAAAAAACAAACGGAAAACCCAGCAATGAATGCAATGCCTGAGCAAGCCGCGTCCAGCAATACACAAAGTAGTACAAGCAGCAATGCTGCAATTGATGACTCAGATCCACAAGCTGCTGCCGGTGAACATTCCGGCAGTTTTGATCTGCTGCGTCAGCGACTCAATAATCAAGGCAAGCTGATATCCGACAAGGCGGCCCTGCTCAATAGTGCCAGGCTGGAAGAGTTTGGCCGTGACGAGATGAGCCTGCTGGCACGTACCCGTGCGCGCACTGAAAACAATTGCGTATCGCGCGACCTGGTCCTGGTTGGCGACATACTGGTGCTGGGTTACAACGTCTTTATAGGGCTGCGGCAAGAGACCCGGGTTGAAGATGTGTTTGCTCTGTATCGCCTGGATAATAGCAGCGGGCAGCATGAGCTTGAACCGGTAAAGCTGGAGGATACTTTCCTCAATGATAGCCGTTTCCTCAACGAGTTCAGGGAACTCTACAGTTACTATAAAAATGCCCAGCTGGTGCAACTGCGTGTGCACCAGGGTAAATTGCTCGCCGCCTTCAAGATAGGCGAACGCATGTCGGATATTCGCGTGTTTCGCTGGCAGATAAAAGATGATGGCACGGTCAGCTATATCGATAACCGGGGTGAAAGAGATGTCGCCCTGCCACCTGCCCATGATTTTGAATGGCTGTCGGCCACCCGGGAACAGCATGTCATTGGCAAGCATTCCCACGTCAATATCCTTGATACCCTGTTTGTCGAATCCATAGGCGGCGACCTGACGGTCAAGATAGAAAACAATACCGATACGGGGCTGGGCATTTATGCCGAGCCGGTTGAAGATGCCAACCAGTCACTGAATGACGCAGAGATTGCCTACGCTGCTGTGGGTGAGTTGATACTGCTGCGGGTAAAGCCTTACCGCGAAACCCAGAGCCGTTATCTGGTGTATGTGCGCCGCACCCAGCAAGTGATGAGAGTGGATGCGATAGGCAGGTCTTGCGTGCAGTTGCCAGAAGACCACGGCATCGTTTTTCCTGGTGGTTACATACTGCAAAGCGGTGAACACCGCCTGTTCAGTGACTTGCCGACAGACTTGCAATTCAAACGCCGCGTCCTGTCACCCAATGGTGAAGATGTCTTGTACGTGTTTTATGGCGTAGAGCCGGGCATTTATGTCTTGCTGACTTACAACCTCATCAACAAGTCACTGGAACAGCCCTTGCTGGCGCAAGGTTATGCCCGTTATGGCGACGGGCGCATGATGCTGTTTACTGCCGAGAGCGACGAGCCTACCCGCAACCATGCGATGCAATTATGGCAGACACCTTTTCTTAGTGATGATCATGCCGCCAGGCAGGCCCCGCGTCAAAGTTTCTTTGGCAAGATAGGTAACCGCGAGCTGGTACGCGGCTTGTCTGAACTGTATTCGCTGGCCAAGTCAGTGCGTGAGCAGGACGATAGCAGCAATGCGCAATTGCCCAGTCGCTTTGTCTATGAGGCGATCGCCAAACAAGCCCGGCACCTGATCGATGCCTATTATTGGCTGAGTGCAGAACAAGCCAGGGAAATCGGCAAGGATGTACAGAGCCTGATAGAAGTGGCACGCGCCACCCTGGATGAGTTTGACAAGGTCGCCGCCATACAAAGCCAGGCCAGAAAAACCTTGCAGCAAACTGAGTTTGCACAAAAGCAGCTGTTGACAGAAACCGCCAGCCGCTTATGGCATGCACCCGGTGATTTCATTACAGCGTTGGACCAGATACGCTTGCTGCGCGGGCAGTTGACCGGGCTCAAAGAACAACGTTATATGGATGTGGCGCGCCTGCATGCACTTGACGATGAACTGGCAACTGAAGAAAGGCGAGTAGCAGAGCGCACCGTGCAATTCTTGTCACGCGACGATGCCTTTGTAAAAATCCATGAAGAAGTTGCCAAATTCAGCAGCCAGCTGGGCAGCCTGCAAACCACGGCAGAACTGTCACCCGTCTACGAAGCTTTGGACAAGCACGCGCACAATCTCGATGGCTTGACAGAATTGCTGGGGACACTGGCGGTAGGTGATGCCAGCTTGCGCACCCGGATACTCGATACGATATCCGGTATTTATGCTGAACTGAATATACTGCGGGCAGAGGCACGCTTGCGTCGCAAGCAGTTGTCGCAAGGTGAATCTGCTGCCGAATTTGCGGCGCAATTAAAACTGTTCGCTCAATCGGTAGACAGCGCACTGGAACAGGCCGCCACGCCTGAACGTTGTGATGAGTTGCTGACACGCTTGCTGGCGCAGCTCGAAGAACTGGAAGGCCGCTTTGCCGAACAGGATGAATACCTGACAGAGATCGCCCACAAGCGCGAATCGGTGTACGAAACCTTCGAGGGCAAGAAACAAATCCTGAACGATGCCCGTTCACGCCGCGCCCAGGCCATCATGGAAGCAGCGCGCCGCATCTTGACCGGCATCCCCAAGCGCCTGACACAGTTCCAGGAGCAGGCGCAAATGGAGGCTTATTTTGCCTCTGATTCCCTGCTCAATAAACTCAGGGCCAGCATAGAAGAATTACGCAAGCTGGGGAACCAGGTTGCTGCCGATGACCTGGCTGGTCAGCTTAAAAATATACGTGAGCAAGCACAACGTTCCTTGCGTGACCGCAGTGAGCTGGTATCTGGCAATACCATACGCCTGGGTCGTCATGCATTTACCGTCAACCAGCAATTGCTGGACCTGACCATTATCGCCAGACAAGACAAGCTGTCTTACCATATCAGTGGCACAGATTATTTCTGTGCGGTTGAAGATGCCCGCCTTGAAGCGTTGCGCCCTTACTGGGGGTTGGAAATATTATCAGAATCCGCGCAGGTTTATCGTGCCGAGTACCTGGCTTATCAAATCGTGCAGAGTTCCCGTGCAGAGGCAGGCAGTGGCAAGTGGCAAGAGTTACTGGAGGCTGCTGCGCAGACTGATACAGCAACACTCGATACTCTGGTGCGACGCTTTGCTGCAGCACGTTTTCAGGAAGGCTATCAAAAAGGTGTGCATGATCATGATGCCAGCGCCATCCTGCGTGATCTGGTTCCCATGGTGGAGAATGCCGGGCTATTGCGTTACAACCCGCTGGCAAGGGCAGTCGCTGTGCTGTACTGGCAACATCTGAGCAATACCCCCAGTCTGCAAGTGGCAGCGCAGACTTTGCAGCATCAGGCTGAGCAGGCTGAACTGATGAGCAAGCAATTTGGCAATGGCCGCCTGTTACGCCAGATTGCAAGTGAACAGCAGCAAGCCTTGCAAAAGTACGTGCAACAACAGCATCTGGATTTCAGTCACTGCATGGAAGCAGGTACGGAATCCCTGTCCTTGCTGATGGAAGAAGCAGCCAGCTACCTGCTCGATGAACTCAGTCAGGATGCCGGTGGCGTCAAACGCGCAACGGCGCATGAATGGATATGCAGCCGAGCTGCCAATGACATCATGCAGGGCATCTTGCAACATTTGGCCAGAAATGCCATCCCCCTGCCATGGCAAGAGCAAACCCTGGCCTTGTATGCGCGCTGGCAACTCGCCAGTGAATGGGTGCTCGGCTATATCACACATCAGCAACTCGACCAGAATCTCTTGCCCGAGGTCAGTGCAGCCTTGCTGTGTAATTTGCCGCGTCGCATACATTCAGCGGATTTGCAGGTTCAGGTCAGCGGTATGCTGGGTGAACATATACGTATCACTACGCCGGCAGATGCACAAGACAAGAGCCCGGCCCTCGATCTGCAACTCAATGATTTCATGCGCCGTCTCTCGCACCATGTGAAGCTCATCGTTCCTGCCTATCAGGAATTGCAGACCCTGCGCCTGCAACTGGTACAGGAAGAAAAAACCCGCCTGCATCTGGAGCAATTTCAGGCCAAGCCTTTGTCCAGCTTTGTCCGCAATCGCCTGATTGATGAAGTCTACCTGCCCATGGTGGGTGATAACCTGGCCAAGCAGATAGGTGCTGCCGGGGCGCAGAGACGTACTGACTCCATGGGCATGCTCTTGCTGATTTCACCGCCGGGTTATGGCAAGACCACGCTGATGGAATACCTGGGCGACAGGTTGGGCATGATCTTTGTCCGCATCAACTGCCCGGTGCTGGGCCACAATGTCACTTCACTTGATCCTGCACAAGCCAGCAGCAGCGCCGCCCGCATGGAATTGGAAAAGCTCAATCTCGGTCTGGCCATGGGCAATAATGTGATGCTGTATCTGGATGATATCCAGCATACCCATCCTGAGTTCCTGCAAAAATTCATTGCCCTGGCTGACGGTACGCGTCGCATAGAAGGTGTGTGGCGCGGTGTCAGCCAGAGTTATGACTTGCGCGGCAAGCGCTTTGCCATCGTCATGGCTGGTAACCCGTATACTGAATCGGGTGAGATGTTCAAGATTCCCGACATGTTGGCAAACCGTGCCGATATTTATAACCTGGGTGATGTGCTGAGTGGCAAGGAAGATGCCTTTGCCCTGTCATATATAGAAAATGCCCTGGTGTCACACCCGGCCCTGCATTTGTTGAGTACACGCGACCCGCAAGATACCTACCAACTGATCCAGATGGCGCAGGGTGAACCCATACCGGCCAGCGATTTGAAGCATGTCTACAGCCAGCAAGAAATTGCAGAAATCTGCGCGCTTTTGCAACGCCTGTTCAAAGTGCGTGATGCCTTGCTGAAAGTGAACCAGGCTTACATCGCCTCTGCCTCACAAGACGATCATTTCCGTACCGAGCCTGCATTCAAGCTGCAAGGCAGTTACCGCAATATGAGCAAGCTGACACCAAAAATATCAGCATTGATGCATGATGATGAGCTGGATCTTTTATTGCGCGATCACTACCGCGGCGAGGCCCAGACCCTGACCATGGGCGCAGAAGAAAATCTCTTGAAACTGGCACACCTGCTCGGTCAGCCCCAGCCAGAAGAGCAGGCACGCTGGCAAGACCTGTTGCATGAATTCAGCCGTTTGCGCAAGCAGGGCGGTGCAGACGCCGATGGTGCCACCAAGGTCGCCAATCTGCTGGCCGATATCAGCCAGCAGATTGCAGCCCTGGGGCAGAAGGCAAGAAGTGATGTGCACATCAATATGCCCGATCAGGAAGTCTTGCAAACCACCCTGAAACGCCTGGCAGAAAGTTATGAGCAAACCTTGTTGCCCATCATCAGTGCCATGAACCACAAGATGCGCCTGGACCATAGTATCTGGGACAATGTGCGCGAAATGTCCACCAGCCTGCATGATCTGGAAAAGCATCTGATCCCTGTGCGTTATGCAGAAAAAAAGAAAAAAGAGAAAGACGCAAAGCCTGCTGAAGACAAGCCCTGAATACTTCCGTCCTGAGTGATGAAACCGATACTTGCCGTGACGAAAACCCGGCAAGCAAAAATTTCAGTGTGATTGCGCTGCTATACTGCAAAGTATGGATACCAGCAGCTTTCATACTTCTTCAAACCCAGTGCCGCAGCCAGCGCCACAGACCTGGCAGGCTGCGGCCAGGGTACTGCTGCTGAATGTATTCATCTGGAGCACGCTCAGCCTGATCGGTGCGCTGACTTCTCTCAATGATGATTTGCGCGAAGGCAATCAAGGCGACTTCTGGCTGATCTTTCAAAGCTGGGGCAGGAGTGCGATAGCGCTGGCGATACTTGGCTATATCCTGGCTTATTGTTTCAAACGCTGGCCCTGGTTATATAGCAGTGCGCGACATATTGCGGTAGGGTATGGACTGCTATTGCTGGTCGTTTTGCCGGGGCAATTGCTGTATGTCGGCAAGCTGTTTACCCTGGATGGCCCGCATGACATGAACTGGGGGCAGATAGAGGCAGAGCTGCAGGTCTTCGACAAGCTGGCGGCCTTGCTGCGTTTGTCGTCCATCAGTGCCGTATATTTTGCCGTGGTCGCCATCAAGATCTGGCAGCAAAGCCAGGAAAGGGGGCGTGCCTGGGCACTGGAAAGAGCAGATGCCCTGGCTTTGCGGCTGGAGCTGGAGCAGCAAAAATCTCTGGCCTTGCGGGCGCAGCTGGAACCCCATTTCATGTTCAATGCCCTTAATGCCATCAGTGCCCTGGTCATTTCAGATAATAAGGATGTCGCCCTGAATGGCATACATGGCTTGAGCGAACTATTGCGCTATGCGCTGGCCGCCGGAGATAAAAACTGGGTCAGGTTTGCAGAGGAGTTTGCCTTTGTGCAGGATTATCTGGCGCTGCAGCGTCTGCGCTATGGGGAGCGCCTGCATATCGCCATAGAAGGGGTGGATGAGCAGATACTGGCCTGCGATTGTCCACCCTTGTTATTGCAACCCCTGATAGAAAATGCCTTGCGGCATGATCTGGATTGTCATGAAGAAGCCAGCGATATCTTGTGCCGTTTTGACTGCAGTGAGGGTAATCTGCTGATACGCATCAGCAACCCCGTGCATGCCGAAGCTGCGGCCAATCCCGGTGTAGGCCTGGGTTTGCGCAATACACTGGCACGCCTGCAACTGGCCTATGGCGATGCCGCGTCTTTGCAGACCGAGACTGCTGCAGGCCGTTTCGTAGTGACGATCAGCATGCCGGTAACAAGATCAGAATGACAGCCATTACTGCTAATCCAGCCACCATAGCCACCATCCGCAGCATCATCGTCGATGATGAGGAGCATGCGCGTATTACCCTGCGCTATGCCCTGAGCAAATATCCTGAATGGCAGGTGCTGGCCGAATTGAAGAATGCAGCAACAGCACGCGAGTTTCTGGCGGAAAATGCCGTTGATGTCGTTTTTCTCGATATACAAATGCCCAAAGAGTCAGGCCTGGAACTGGCGCGCAGTCTGGCCGCACAGCCAGGACCACCTTTGATCATCTTCGTGACTGCCTATAATGTGCATGCGATTGACGCTTTTGAATTGCAGGCGCTGGATTATCTGCTCAAGCCTTTCAGTCCTGACCGATTTTCTAAAACCCTGGAGCGGACCAGGGAAATGCTGAGCCTGACCCGGCAACCTGCTTACAGCCGTGCACTATCAGCCTGGCTTGCTGCCAGCCAGCGTGGCCTGGATGAACAGAAACCCGCTTACCTGCAACAGGTCACGGTCAGGTCTGTCGGTGAAATGGAGAACATCCTGCTCTCTGACGTTTATTGGGTCGGTGCGGCAGGTAATTATGTAGAGCTACACCTGGACAAGCGTGTGGTCTTGCACAGAGTACCTCTGAGCAAGCTGGAAGAATACCTCGATCCCCGCCAGTTCATCCGTGTTCACCGGGGAGCCATCGTCAGGGCAGATCAACCCGCCCATTTGCAGGTACTTGGAAATGGCAGTTATCAATTGAGGCTGCGTAGCGGTACCGAAGTAGCCGTCAGCAAGAATTATGTCGATACCCTGCGTCAGCTTATGCTGGGTCAGGCATGACATTACACCTGTCGGGCATCCATCGCGTATCCATCATGGCCGAGCCCGGAATTTTGGCACTCTCCTGAACTTATTACTCCTCTTTGGGTCTGATTCCCCGTAATTCAAGCAAGTCTGTTTGCATTTCAATCCGCCAAATCAGCATTTCATCCATAAAAAAGTGCACTTTAAAACCATGGCGATTGAACTGGACAAGACTACAGGGAATACTTTCTCATCCAATTTCCCCACACTAATAGCGACAGGGACCATCATGTTACGTAAAACTCTACTTGTTCTTGCCATTGCCTCGGCTCTGGCAGCATGCAGCAAAGACAAATCCGCGGAAAAAGCAGATGCAAGCTCAAGTACCAGTGCAAGCTCCAGCGCCAGTGCAGCTGCCGATAAAAGTGGCGTAAATGACAAGAAAGACAAAGCTCCTGTCAAATTGGTGATTGCACCAGAAGACGTGATGACGGTACAGAGCAATGCCATGGCATCCGGCCCTGTTGTGACTGGTTCCATACAACCAGAGCGCAAGGCTGATCTGCGTGCAGAAGTGAGCGCAGTCGTGTTGCAAGTGCTGAAAGAAAATGGTGATGTCGTCAAACGTGGCGATATTTTGGTCAAACTGGATGAAACCTCCATTCGCGACAACCTCAATTCCGCAGAAGACAACGCCCGTAGTGCCACATTGGCGCTGGACCAGTCTGAGCGTGCCTTGCAGCGCTTGAAAACACTGCGTGCCTCTGGCATGACTTCCTTGCAGGCACTGGATGATGCTGAAGTACGCCGTAACACTGCCCAAAGCGAATTATCAGCGTCCAAAGCGCGCGCCGTGGTGGCGCGCCAGCAATTGCAACGCACGGTCGTGCGTGCGCCGTTTGACGGCGTCGTCAGCGAACGCAAGGTATCTGCCGGTGATACTGCCGCCATAGGCAAGGAACTGGTTAAAGTCATCGACCCGACCAGTATGCGCTTTGCTGGCCGTGTATCGACAGACAAGATCGCCATGGTCAAGGTTGGCCAGCCTGTAGGTTTCCGCATCAATGGTTATGCCGGGCAAGAGTTCCGTGGCAAGGTCACCCGGGTTGATCCTGCGGCCAATGACATTACTCGCCAGGTTGAAGTGCTGGTAGCCTTTGCTGACAGCAAGCAACCCAGTGTTTCTGGCCTGTATGCCGAGGGGAATATTGAAGCGGCGACTGTCAGCGCCCTGATGCTGCCAGAAGCGGCTGTCATCAAGTCCGGTGACAAGTCTTATGCCTGGAAAATTGCAGGCAAAACCTTGAACAAGGTGGATTTGCAAATCGGCAAACGTGACCAGCGCACAGGCAATTATGAAATCCGCAGTGGTCTGGCGGTAGGTGATGTCGTCATGCGCAGCCCGAGCTCCAGCTTCAAGGATGGTCAGAACATAGAACTGGCTGCCGCCAAGGTGGCAGTAGCTGACGCGACTCCAGCGCAAGGAAAATAACCATGTTCTTATCTGACTTCAGTATCAAAAAGCCGACTGCGACCATCGTCTTGATCGTCGCACTCATGGCTTTGGGTTTGCTGGCTCTCAGCAAACTGAGGGTCAACCAGAACCCTGACGTCGAAGTGCCGGGTTTATCTGTAGTGATTACTTACCCTGGCGCATCGCCAGACACGGTAGAGCGCGAAATCATCAACCGCCTGGAAAAATCCCTGCAAGCGGTGGCGGGCGTACAAGAAGTCTGGGCCACGGCATCAGAAAACAGCGGTCGCTTCGACATGCGTTTCAGTTTCAAGAAAAACATGATCGAGGCTTCAGATGAAGTCCGCAATGTCATCTCCGGCCTGCGCTATAAAATGCCGACAGAAATGCGCGAACCCATGATACGCCGCTGGGATCCGGGTTCACAGCCTATTGTCAATATGGCCCTGTCATCGAACAAACAGACCCATGCCGAGATTTCCCGCCTGGCTGAAGACACGTTGGCCGACAAATTGCGCAGCATTAATGGTGTAGCAACCGTCGAAGTCAGCGGCTCACTGAAGCGTGAATTGTCTGTGCTTCTGCGTGCAGAAAAGCTGCGCGAATTTAATGTTTCCGTCGGCGAAGTCGTCAGTGCCTTGCGCAACCAGAATACCAATGCCCCGGTAGGCAAGATACGCGGCACGCTGGATGAAGAAAGCATACGCCTGGTTGGCCGCATAGAATCGCCAGAAGAATTCCAGGGCATCGTCGTGAAACGCACCGGCGACCAGATCGTACGTCTGTCACAAGTAGCGACCATAGAAGACAGTTTTGCAGACAAGGATGGACTCAGCATACGCAGCGGCAAGCCGAATGTCGGTATCTTTGTCACCCGTGCCCGCGATGCCAGTACTGTCAGCGTGGCCAAGGCCGTGCGCGACAAGGTCGATGAAATCAACAAGGATTTTGAAAAGACACAACCAGGCACCAAGCTTGAGATAACCCGCGACGGCGGCAAGGACGCTCAGCGCAGCCTCAATAATGTCATTGAATCCCTGGTGCTCGGCGCTGGCCTGACCATCTTCGTGGTGTATGCCTTCCTGAACTCCTGGCGTTCTACCCTGATCACGGCCTTGAGCTTGCCAACCTCGGTCATTGCGGCTTTCATCGCCGTCTGGCTGTGCGGTTTCACACTGAACTTCATGACTCTGCTGGGCCTGTCGCTGGCGATTGGCGTGCTGATTGATGATGCGATCGTGGTGCGGGAAAATATCGTGCGCCATATGCAAAATGGTTCTGACCGCCGCACTGCGGCACTAGAAGGTACGGCAGAAATCGGTCTGGCCGTGGCAGCGACTACCTTTTCCATCATCGCGGTATTTATTCCCGTGGCCTTCATGCCTGGCATGCCGGGTGAATGGTTCCGCCCATTTGCGCTGACAGTAGCTTGCTCGGTACTGGTCAGCCTGGGTATCTCGTTCACGCTTGATCCTATGCTGTCGGCATACTGGGGTGACCCACCTGATCATCATACTGCACCGAAAAAAGGTATCAGCAAGGTACTGGCGCGTTTCAATGACTGGTTTGATCATCAGTCTGACCGCTACGGTAATGTGATTGCCTGGGCCCTGCATCACCGTCGTTCCATGGGGGCGATTGCCTTGCTCAGCCTGGTGGCTGCGCTGGGTGTACAAGTCAAATGGGGTGGTACCAGTTTCTTGCCTGCTTCTGATTCAGGCAACCTGATGATCACTGTGCGTACTCCTGCTTCGTCTTCACTGGAATATGCACGCCTGAAAATGGAAAGGGCCGCAGAAATTGCCCGTACCCTGCCAGAAACCAAAGACACCAATAGCAACATCACGCCTGCCGGTGGCCGTATTTATGTCGATATCGGCAAACGTACAGAGCGCAAACGCGGTGCCAAGGAAATCGCTGCTGAATTACGTGAGAAAGTACGTGTCCTGGTTGGCGCTGAATATGTGGTGCTGGATGACCTCAACAATGGCGCACAAAAACCGGTGCAGATAGAATTTACCGGCCCCGATTCACGCAAGTTGCTGGAAATTACCAGTGCCTACATGGATAAATTGCGCCAGGTTCCAGGTGCAGTCGATGTCGGCTTGTCTGAGCAGGATCCGAAAAAGGAACTGAAGATAGAACTGAACCGTGGTCTCGCCAATTCCATGGGTATTTCTTCCAATGATGCAGCACAGGCCCTGCGGGTTGCCTTTGCTGGTATCGAGGTGGGTGACTGGGTAGATCCGACAGGTGAGACCCGCGATGTGGCAGTACGCCTGCATCCTGATGACCGCGTCAGCAAGGAAAACATTGAACGTCTGCCTATCGCAGTATCCGGCACCAGCCAGATGGTACCGCTTGATCAGATTGCCACCATTACCATGGGCAAGGGGCCATCAGGTATTGAGCATGCCAATGGCAAGCGTACCATTACCGTGTCTGCCAATGCCCAGGGCCGCTCCAATGGTGAAGTGATTGATGACGCCATGAAGCTGGCCAAGTCCTTTGACTATCCGCCTGGCTACGGCCTTTCACTTGGTGGTTCCGGCCAGGATCAGCAAGAAGTATTTGGTGCCATGCTGATCGCATTGTTGTCGGGCATAGGTTTGATGTATTTGATACTTGTGATACAGTTCGGCTCCTTCACGGCACCGCTGGGCGTCATGCTGTCCTTGCCGCTGTCACTGATAGGCGTAGTTCTGTCCTTGCTGGTAACAGGAAGCACCCTGAATCTGATGAGCTTTATCGGCATCATCATGCTCATGGGTCTTGTCGCAAAGAATGCGATTCTCTTGCTTGATGCTGCCCGCAAACAAGAGGCCGAAGGTTATGACCGTGAAGAGGCATTGATGCACGCTGGCCGTGTGCGTTTGCGCCCTATCCTGATGACGACCTTTGCGCTGATTGCAGGTATGTTGCCAGTGGCGCTGGGCCTGGGTGAAGGCGGCGAGTTCTACCGTCCGCTGGCGATTGCGATTATTGGTGGCACCATCACTTCGACAATTCTGACCTTGCTGGTCGTGCCTACTTTCTATGACAGCATAGAAATATCACGTGACCGCATGATGGCGAAAATGCGTATGCGCATGGAAGTGCGTAATCCCCTGGTCGGTTTTTGCATGACCATGCTGGAAGCATTATTCACCTTGCTGTTTGTGCGTTTTATTTATCGCATGCTGATGAAACTTTTTGGTATCGTCACTGGTCGAAACCGTAAATCGAATGCAGCATTGAATGTCAAGGCTGAAAATGCCTGAGGTATATCTCAGAGAAATCTGAGACAAGATAGCAAAGAATTGTAGTAGAGACGTTTCCCTCTTGCTGATAAGACCCATTGTTCTCTGGTCAGCAATTTGACAGCCTGCGCAACGAGGTGTGCGCAGGCTTTTTTTTATAGGACTTCCACAAAATCGCCCCAGCTGCGTTGTAGCTCCTCTCCTGGGAGCCGTGTACTAAAGTACTGTCTTCGTCGCTACGGTGC